>DATAVY010000277.1:0-26701 GCA_036267495.1 Edaphobacter sp. | reverse complement strand
CGGGCGACACTGCACAACGCCGATGAGATCGCGCGGCTGGGCGTTCGCATAGGAGATTTTGTGTCGGTAGAGCGGGGCGGAGATGTGATTCCCAAGATAGTGCATGTCGTGCACGACAAAACCCATTCCCGGGGAGAGGGGACGATTGTATTTCCGAAGACGTGTCCGGTTTGCGGAAGCGAGTTGCAGCGTTTGGAAGGCGAGGTGGATTGGCGATGCGTCAATAACTCGTGTCCAGCGCGGGTGCGTGAGGAATTGTTGCACTGGGCTGCACGTGGAGTGATGAACATTGAGGGTCTGGGGGATGCGATGGTGGCGCAGTTGCTCGGGCAGAGTGCCGAGCTCGGAGCTGGGACGGAACAGCTAGTGACGGATGAGGGAGCGCCGGTTGCGACGCGCAAGCCTCTGATTCGGAGTATTGGAGATCTTTATCGGTTGCGGCACGAACAGTTGCTGGGTCTCGAACGTGTCGGAGAAAAGACAGCGGATGCGCTACTCGCAGAGATCGAGCGCTCGAAGAAAATGGGCTTGGCACGTGTGCTTCTGGGTCTCGGAATCCGGTTTGTCGGTGAGAGGACAGCGCAACTGCTGGCGCAGCGCTTTGGCTCAATGCAGGAGTTGATGGACGTAGCTATGCAGGAGCCAGAGAAGGCCGCTGCCGTGCTTGAGTCGGTGAACGAAGTGGGACCGAAGGTAGCGCAGGCGATCGTGGAATTCTTCACGGTGGAGAAAAATGTGCAGTTGGTGCAGGACCTGCAATCGCTGCAGCTAACAATGACTGCAGAGAAGCGGGTGAGAACTTCGATATTGGAGGGGCTTACGTTTGTGCTGACGGGGACGCTGCCGAATCTGACGCGGGAGCTGGCCAAGGAGAAGATCGAGTCGGCCGGCGGCCGCGTCGCCGGGACTGTCAGTAAAAATACGAGCTATGTCGTCGCTGGAGAAGAAGCCGGATCCAAGCTGGACAAGGCAAACGCGCTGGGAGTGAAGGTGCTCGACGAGGCTGCACTGCTGGCACTTTTGGAGGACCCGTCCGCTACGGCTTAGGCGAAGAGGTCTTGGGTTCGGCGGGAGTAGTCTGTCTGTCGCTGTGGAAGCCGCAGGCTTTCATCGCGGCGAGAGGTTCCGGGTTTTGCATGAATGTCTCCCAGACGAACGCGGTGCGGAGGTTTTCCGCCATCAACAGACCTATACCGAGATCAATTCCGATGACGTCGGTATCGTACCAGTGCAGGTCAGGATGAAAAGCATCACAAAATCCATAGCGCCCCCACGCGTCCTGGCCGAAGTTATCCCGAAGAGCGCGGAGAACGCGTATGCAATCGCGCGGAAGGAATGGGAGCGATCCGGCGGCGGCGCAAGGAACGACGGATCCGTCTACCGGACCCATCAGCGGAGGCCCTCCCCAGGCGGTATATCCATGCTCCCAATCGGAGGCGCTGACCCCCCAGTAGTCGTCCGTGTAGCCGCGTTTGAGACCGAGGCAGAAGGCTTTGTGTGCACGCGTGGCCGTGATGGAATTGAAAAAATAATCGGCATAGGCGTCGCGCTGGCGAGCGAAATCGAACCAGGCGTGAGAGTACTGGTGTACGAAGAGCGGGTCGTGGCCGCTGATGTAGGTGTATGGACCGAAGGTGACCGGCGGGCGTGTGAAGGCGCTCCAGGATTCTGGCGCAACCGGATGGGTGGTAGACCCGATGGCAAGAAGATAGAGCATCATCAGTTCGGAATAGTGGTCCCAGCGTGTCGAGATGAAGCCGGTTTCCGGACGCCACCCCATGGAGAAAGTCTTTCCGCCATTGAGCATCCAGGGCCAGTCGACGCGATTATACAGTTGAGTGGCGAGATCGGTGATTCTCGAGTCATTGAAGTAAGCGCGTGCGGTAAGAACGCCGCATAGAAGTATGGCCGTGTCGATCGAAGAGATTTCGCTGTTGATCAAGGGCTTTCCGGTTTTGACGTCGTTGAAGTGATAGAAGAAGCCGTGCTCGTTCGGCATCTTGCTGAGATGAAATTGCAAGGTGGCGATGACCTGCTTCTTCAGGCGATCGGTAGGAAAGTAGCCGCGTCTGTCGGAGATGCAGACGGCGGTGAGGCCGAAGCCGGTGGCCGCAATACTCGACACAAAATGAGGATCGAGCTGCCCCGTCGTGTTCTTGCAGATGGCGCGGTCGAGCACCTGTCCGCTGTTCGGATCGACCTGCTCGGAGAAATAGAGGCATGCCGCGTGCTCCATCTCGTCAAGGAAAGCGAGGTCGTCGTCGCTAAGCAGCCTCGTATAAACCTGCGGGGCCGACGCCGGCTGCTGCGCCTCGGATTGCGGCGAGGATATAAGAGTCGAAAAAAGTGCCCCACCCAACAACTTCGTCGCGGTTCGTCGCGAAATGGAAGGCGGAGACGAGGAACTAACACTCATTTAGCTATATCGTACGTTGGGGTGCTACAGATTTATAGACGGAAGAGGGATTCAACGAGCGACGCCGCCGGCTGAAACTGTGATCAGGACGAGTCCCTGCGGAGGAATGTCAGTGGTAACGGTGTTGTTTTTGAGCGCGAGATTCTCCGGCGGCGAAGGTCTGGCTGCCGTGCGAAGCTGCATGATCTGGTCGCGAGTTGGGAAAGCCGGACGGCCCATCGCATCATAGGTTTTGATGACATTTCCGTGATCTGCGTCTAGACGCCACAGCTGAATTGCCGCATTGGGCGCGACACCGGTTAACGTGACGCGAAATGTCTTTTCAGGTGCGACATTTGCAGGAAGCGCCGTATAGGCAGCACCTGTACCAAACGGGGGAGCATAATTCCAGAGCGCGATTGCAATCGAACCGTCGCCGCGCCGCGTTGCGATTGCCGAGTCGGAGTCTACCTTCAGCCGGCGATTGCCAAGCTTGTGCAACATGGCGAAGGCATTGAAGGCCGGCTTGGGAATTCCATCTTCAGCGATGAGTCCGAAGCCGCCATAAAAGGGTGTCTTGACGACGCCTTGCTCTTCGAAAACGTCGGAAAAGGTCCAGTAGCTCATAGCCTGGGTAAGTCCGTCGCACTGGCTGATGGTTGTGGCGAGCCACGGTCCCATGTAGATGCTGTCGGTAACGTCCGGCTCGTTGGCGTAGCTCGCGTTGTATTCGCTGAAGATGAGTGGCGCGTCAGGGAATGAAGAGCCAGCGATCTCCTCATGGACCTTCGCAACGGAGCGGCAGACCATGCGGTCGCGAGGAATTTGTTCCTGGGTTCCGAATACGTCCTTGGCAGTATCGTTCGCGTAGACGTGAGTGGTAACGAAGTCCACGGGAACATTGTTTTGTTTGCAATGTTGCAGAAACGCCGATACCCAGGCGGCCTGCGCGGTGGAAGGGCCGCCAACGATCAGACGCCCGCTTACCTTTTTGATCGCGAGAACAGTATGATCGTAGAGCTCGAAATAGCTGGATTGTGCAGGCTTGCCGGCCCAGAAATCGAGGTTAGGCTCATTCCACACTTCGAACCGCCACTGCGATACTTCGTCGATGCCATAGCGCGAGATTAGATGCTGGGTGAATGCCGTGATCATGGCGTCCCACAGGGCGTAGTCCTTTGGCGGCGAGACATTCTGCTTGTACCAGAAGGCGTGCAGTGCGGCGGGATCAGACGCCATCTTCTTCGGCATGAAGCTCAGTTCGACGAAGGGGCGAATGTGGTTGGCAAGAAGGCCGTCATAGATCTGGTCGATATACGAGAAGTTGTAGGCGGATACATCAGGCTGGACTGCCTGCGCTGTCTGGCCTGGATTTTGCGTCGTGGCATTGGGGTCGTAGAGGCCGACGTCGTCCATGAAGATGCCGTGAAAGCGCACCGCATTGAAATCAGTAATATTTTTTACAGAGTTGAGGTCGTCGCGATAACTCTGACGCAATGAGAGAATCGCTCGGCCGGAGCCGAAAATCTGCTCCCAGAAATGAGGAAAGGGAGTACCAGGTCCGCGTGTGTCGATGGTGACTTTGAGGGGCTCGGGTCTGGGCTCGGGTCTGCGCTGGGATTGGCCGTGGAGTATAGACGAGAAGTAAAGGCCGCCAACGAGAAGAACAGTGAAACCGAGGCGGCATCGCTTTTTAAGCATACGTTGGCTCCATTCAGCTCAGGACCTCTCCAGAGTAAACGTGAAAAGGCGTTACCGGAATTGTCAGAATTGGAACCGGGCTACAAACTCGATCTGCCTCCCCGCAGCCGCTCCCTGCGCGAATCCAAAGAATTGGTTCTGAATGTTTGCGGCCGGATTGGCATTGCCATTGGTGATCGGGAGGAGCTGCAGTTTATTGAACATATTGTAGAAGTTTGCCTGGAAGCGGAGCAGGGTGTGGTGATCCAGGGCATCGAAGGCGAATTCTTTGGCAGCGCTCATGTCGACATCAAAGTAGCAAGGACCCTGGAAACTGTTCCTTCCAATTCCGGGGGTGTGGTTGAAGTTTGGCGGTAAAGAGGTTGAGAAGTAGTTGCCGCCTCCAGGATTGGCAGTGGTGCGATTGGAAAAATTCGAGCCCGTAAGCCAGGCGCTGTTGGAGCAGCTATTACCGGCTTGTCCGTTGTAGGAGAGCGGCCGCACAGGACCTGCGGGCGCCGCGCCAATCTGGTTCGGAACGGTCTGCAGATTGAAGGTGACCGGAGTCCAGGGGAAGCCGGTGTGATAGGTCAGGATGCCATTCACCTGCCAGCCGTTTGCGGCGGCTTTGACCAGTAAGTTGTCGGAATGGACGTGCGGCAGTTCGTAGACTCCCGATACGGTGACACGATGGCGGGTGTCGTAGTCCGATGGGCCCCATTCACTTGCGTTGTTAGCTGGATCGGTCTGATTCGCGTTGGAATCGGCCCCATCTCCGTTGGATACCTGGTCGAGAGATTTTGAGTAAGTATAAACAGCCGAGATTGTGAAACCGTTAACCATTCGGCGCGTGAGTTGTAGATTAAGCGCGTTGTAGCTTTGGTTGGAGTCGGTCTGTGCAAAGTAACCGGCGCTTACCGGGGTCTTGACGTTCGTTCCGTTACAGTTGAGAGTTGCCGGAATGCATTGGTTGAAGATGAAGTTTTGATTGACGAGACGCGCGTAGTGGTGACCGATACTGCCTGCGTATCCGATGGTCGCTGTCAGTTGATAGGGCAGTTCATACTGCGTTTCTAATGAGTAAAGATAACTGAGCGGATAGTGAATATTGGGTTGAGCGCCATAGACTTCGAAGCTGGTGCTTTGCACTGCGCCGCCCATCTGCAAGGGAAAGCCATTGGGTCCGATACCGGTCTTGAGAGCAGGGTTCGCAGGATAACTGGAGGGAGAGTTGGAGCTACCTGTGGCATACACAATTCCTGCCTTGGTTGTATTGTCCGCGCAGCAGAGATTGAACAGCGCCACACCCGGGCCGTCTTCGAGGGCGGGATTGAAGAGGCCTATGTCCAGATGGTTGTAGGCCATGGCGAAGCCGCCACGAACGACCGCTTTGTGATTGAACCGTTCCGGCACGTACGCGAAGCCAAACTTAGGCGCGAAGTTGTAGGGTTTGGAATTCCAAAGATGATTCTTCTGTTGAAGAGTGATGTCGACCAATTCACGGCCGGGTGTTGACCCAAGAACCGGATAGTTAATGGGAAAGCCTTTGTTGCGTAAAGGTGTAAAGTCCTCCCACCGGAGACCCATATTCAGCGTCAGGTTGGGAGTCGCCTTCCAATCGTGCTGCGCGTAGACGGCGATGTCGTTCGACCGAAAATAGCGTTGCGTGAGAGGCGTACCGCCTGTGATGGGATCTGCAGTGACCTGTTCGAAGATGGCTGCATCGTTGGCCAGCGTCCAAAGGCCTTGAAAGGCATACGTAGGACGTTGCTGGCCGTTCAAGTTATCGTTGTCCTGTTCGAGACGAACTTCCCCGCCAATGCGGATGGTATGGGAACCCCAGGTATGAGTCACCATATCTCGCACCTCATACGTGTTTTCCGCAAAGATAGCGGGAGAGGTAGAGGAGAAGGCGACGCCATATTGGATGGGAAAGGGCAAGGTCTGCACATTCAGAAAAGGGATGCCGTAGTTGACGGTATTTCCCGCATCGTTGAGGGCGTTCTCGGCAAACCGAGTGCCGTTTCCGCGAAGTTCGTTCAACCATGATGGCGAAAAAGTGTGAATATAAATTAATGTTGCAGCCGAATTCAACGGTTTGAATGGCACATCGGATTGCGGTCGCGATCCTGCTGAAGCGGAGACACCGTAGTTGTCAAGCTTCGTAAAGTAGACGCTGCCTGCAACCAGATCTTTTGGAGTTAAGTTGTAATCGACGCGTCCGTTGAACTGGTTGCCACGACTCTGGGCGGGAACGAACAACTGCGCATTCTCCACATCCGCGATACCATCCAGGCCGCCGCCATATGGAGCTGCAGGAAAGAATCCAAGCTGAGAGGCTCCGCCTGGTGTAAGCGAGCCAATGTCAAGGCCTCCATTGACAACCTGGCATGTCGGCTGCGGCTGCGGATTTGGGTTCCCTGGAGTGGGCGGAGGCGTAAAGGGATTGAAGCCGCTGCAGTTCGGCGCGATGATGGTGCGTATCCGGGGAATGACCGCAGGATCCGCCAGGATCTTAGCGGAGATGCCACCAGGACGATTGGCAATAACCGAGGAGCGATAACCCGGAGTCTCCACATACCCCGTTATGCTGTTGTTATTTGCCAACGTGAAGCCTTGATACGAAGCGAAGAGAAAAAGCTTGTCCTTAAGGATCGGGCCTCCAAGGGAGGCAGCGTAGCTGCGTTGTTTGTTGGTCACTTTCACCGGCAGAGTGCCCGCCGCAGGGCCGCCAAATTTGTTGAAGGCATTAAGTCCCGGCTCGTCATAGAGAAAGAAGAGCGAGCCATGTAGAGTATTTGTCCCGCTCTTGGTTACGACTTTTATCTGCGCGCCGGAGTTGCGACCGTCGGAAGCGTCATACGACGTGGAGACGACCGTGATCTGGCCAACAGCCTCTTCATTCGGAGTCACGACAGCTGCTCCACCGTGAGTTAACGAGTTGACGCTGACACCGTCAACCATAAAATTATTGTCGGCCTGACGCTGCCCGTCGGCAGAGATCTGAACCTGATTTTCAGTCTGGAATACCCCGCTGTTGGAACCCCCCGGCCCGGCTGCATTGGGCAGAAAGACCGCGGTACCGGTGCCGCTTCGAGCGCCATCACCCGTGATGCCCGGGGTCAATCGAAGAATCTCAAATGGGTCGGAACCGTAGGTCGGAAGTTTCTGGATCGTATCGCTGTCGATCGTCGTTTGTATACTGGCATCGCCGGTTTGAAGAACGGGCGTTTGATTTGCGTTTACGTTGATCGTATCGCTTGCGCCGCCGATGGTTAGATTGACGTTCAGGTTGCGTGGCGTCTCTGCAGCGAGAGAGATATCCTCGAAACTTGAGGTTTTGAAACCAGGTGCAGTGACGACAAGTTTGTAATGGGCTGGGGCCAGTTCACTGAAACGGTAAAAACCTGTATCGCTGCTGATCGAGGTTTGGGTTTGTCCCGTACCTAAATTGGTCAGGGTCGCGTTCGCCTTCGGAATAATCGCGCCACTCGAATCTTCTACCGTACCCGACAGGCTTGCGTTGAACTGGGCGTATGCCGAAGACGATGATAAGTAGATTGTGAGAGCAAGGAGCGTCAACTGAATGGTTGAACGGAAATTTCTGGTCTTCATACCGCCTCCAAAGAACATCGCCGGATGGCATTGAATGCAGTATTCGAAGAAGGGATATCGGAATCTATTCCACGCTTCCTTGAACTTGAATACTGGGCGAACATTCGAGCCCGCCGTCCGACTTTCCAAATCACCGCCTGAACTAGTGAGAATTAAGTTGCTTCCCGGGCTATGTAGGTTGTCTCAGGTATCGATTCAAGAACTGCGGTGTGAGCCGACGGCATGCGATACGGTTGGGAATCGTAACTGATCCGTGCGTTGCCCTGATCCTCAATTGCCGAGTACGAAGAAACCTTCTATGTCATTGAATTTGCTTATAATGCCGCGACATCTTCCTGCAGCTTCCACTACCGCGCGGGAATTCCCGATTTTCTTACGGGAGAACACCATTGTTCGGGACTTCATCTTTCAAAATGCCAGGACAAAAGTTAACCTCCGTTGTGATAGCATCCGTGTTCCTCGAAGTCCGGATTTCGGCACGATCCCAAGTTGAAGTCAAATGATTCACCTGTTGTCACGATCGCGGCAAACTGAAATCTGGAGAGCAATTCTCGCTGAAGCCATTTCGCATCACTACGCTCGCTTGTCGATAGGTCAACTCAGATTCAGGAGGGATGATTGATATGAGGGTCTACTTGGGAAGTGACATTCGCAACGTGGCAGTTGTCGGACATGCGCACTGCGGAAAGACCACCTTGATCGCCGCTCTGCTGCAGGCCGCGAAGATGACAACGACACGAGGCCGGGTCGAAGACGGATCTGCCGTCACCGCCTATGACGAAGAAGAGGTCGCGCGCAGGACAACCATGTCGAATGCGGTGGCCTTTGCCGAGTGGAAAGGCGTCAAGATCAATTTAATCGATACCCCGGGTTTTCACATGTTCGTGCATGAGACGCGAGCGGCGATGTTGCCCGCGGAGATGGCTGCCGTGGTAATCAACGCGCAGACGGGCGTGGAGGCGGTGACTGACAGAGTGTGGAAGTACGCCGCCGAAGTCAATCTGCCGCGCGTAGTGGTGATCAACCAGGTCGACCATCCAAAGGCGGACAGCCGGATTGGCCGCCAGCGAATGATCGAGCTGCTGCAGGAGAAGTGGGGACGGCAGGTGGTGCCGGTGCAGCTTCCCATCGTCGACCAGCATGGTTTTCACGGGGTCGTCGACCTCGTGACCATGAAGACTTATCTGTATGAACCCGATGGCGACGGGCGAGGCGAAGTTGGCGTCATCACCGAGGACATCAAGGCCGACGCGAAGGCTGCACACGAGGCACTTGTGGAGCTTGTAGCGGAAGGAAAAGATGAGTTGATGGAAGAGTTCTTCAGCGAGGGCACCATTCCTGAAGAACATCTCATCGCTGCGCTGCACGAAGCGATTCGTGAGGACAGGATCTTTCCCGTTCTCTATGTAAGTGGGTTGCGAAACGTTGGGACCGATCATCTTCTCGATTTTGTGAAGATTTATGCTCCCGCACCGACGGAGCGAGAGCCTGTGGCAGCGCACGGAGTTTTGCACTCCGTGGAAGCGCAGTCGAACGGCGGGGGCGCGATGGAGGTTCAGGACGAGATCGTCATGCGCAAAGTTGGCGATGAAGAGCCTCTTGCGCTCTACGTGTACAAAACGATGAGCGATCCGTTTGCGGGACGAATCTCGTTCTTCAAGGTTGTGAGCGGCATGATGAAGACGGACAAACCGGTGTTGAACTTCACGCGTCAGGAACCGGAGCGGCTGGCACATCTGTCGATCATGCAGGGACGCAAGGCCGTGGAAGTGCAGGAGCTGCACGCAGGAGATCTTGGAGCGGTGGCCAAGCTGCGCGTGACCCTGACGGGAGATACTCTCGGCGATAAGTCGCATGAGATCTTTCTCGAGCCTGTGCCGATGCCGGAGCCGGCAATGACCTATGCGATTGAGCCGAAGTCGCGCGGCGACGAGGATAAGCTTGCGCCGGCCTTGCACAAAGTGATGGAGGAAGACCCGATGGTGAGGTTCTTCCGGGACCCGCAGACCAATGAGTTTTTGGTTGCTGGCGCGGGGCAACAGCATATTGAGGCGGTTGTTGCGAAATTGAAACGCCGCTATCACACCGATGTCACCTTGAAGGCGCCAAAGATTCCATATCTTGAGACGGTCCGAGGTCGTGCCGAATCGCAGGGGCGCTATAAGAAGCAGACGGGCGGCCATGGACAGTTTGGAGACTGCAAGATTCGCATGGAAGCGCTGCCTCGCGGACGTGGAGTGGTATTCGAGAACGACATCTTCGGCGGTTCGATTCCGCGCCAATATGTTCCTGCTGTGGAGAAGGGTATTCGCGAGTCGGCTGCCCGGGGATTTCTGGCGGGATATCCCGTCGTCGATATCAAAGTGACCGTCTTCGATGGCAGCTATCACGAAGTGGATTCGAGCGAGATGTCGTTCAAGATGGCCGCCCGGCTCGCCTTCCGCAAATGTATGGAACAGGCAAAACCGGTTCTGCTGGAGCCGGTGATGCGAGTGGAAATCGAGACGCCGGACGACTTCGCCGGTGCGCTGCTCGGCGATCTCAACTCGCGCCGCGGCCGCGTACAGGGTATGGAATCCGGCGGGAGCGGAACCATGCTTCGAGCCGAGGTCCCCATGGCCGAGATGCTGAGCTACGGAACGACATTAACGTCAATCACCCAGGGGCGGGGAAGTTTCCGTATGGAGATGGACCACTACGACGTGGTGCCGCCAATGCTCGCCGAAAAGATTCTGGCGAACGCGAAACAACCAGGACATGAGGATCTCGAAGAGTAAGTTGCGATAAGTTGCTCTAGGGAATGCGGAAAAGCATCTCCAAGGCCTGAATCTGCTTCCAATTTATCTGGAGAACTCTCAATGCCACGTCCCTTTTGGTCAGGTCAGGTCCAAATTTCCCTTGTTTCGTTCGGCATCAAGCTCTTTCCTGCGACCGAGGCAAAGAGTGAAATTCACTTTCACCAGTTGAGCCGCAAAAGCGGGCAGCGGATCAAACATCAGAAGGTGTCAGAGGAAGAAGGCCCCGTCGAGAAATCCGACATTGTTAAAGGGTACGAGTATCGCAAGGGTAAGTACGTCACGATTGAGCCGGAGGAGATCGAACATCTGCGTATTCCTTCGCGGCACACTCTCGAAGTGGCTCAATTTGTCGACGTGGATGATGTCAGCCCCGAATTTTTTGAGAAGCCGTACTTCGTTGTGCCCGAGGACGAAGATAAGGCCGAGGCATTCACCGTCGTTCGCAAGGCGTTGCAGACGATGAAGAAGATTGGGCTGGGCAAGATCGCCTTCGCAGGCCGCGAACATCTGGTTGCTCTCTCTACCCCCGCCGATGACAAGCTTCCAGGAATGATGGCCTATACCATGCGATATGCGGAAGAGCTGCGTGATCCGGCCGAGTACTTCGGCGACATTAAAAAAGTGGCTGTGGAGGAAGAACAACTCTCCCTTGCGAAGGAGCTGATCAAACGCAAGGCCGCCAAGTTCGCGCCCGAAAAGTTCAAGGACGAATATGAGACCGCGTTGCGCGAGATGGTCGAGGCCAAGGTGAAACATCAGCCGATTCCGCAGGAAGAGCCTGCTCCGAAATCTGCCAAAGTCATCAACCTGATGGATGCGTTACGCAAGAGTGTAAGTAAGGATGAAACGCCGTCGGCTAAAAAGAAGGCGTCTTCTCACGCAGGCTCGCGGAAGGGCATCACGCTGGTCAAACCGGCGGCGAAGGCGAGTAAGTCGCGGAAGTCGGCATAGCTCGATGGCCACGAAAAAGAAAGCCAGATCGAAGTCGCCAATGACCGCGGCAGATGCGGTCGGCGAGCAGCTGGAACGCTATCGTTCCATGCGCGACTTTAAAATTACCAGCGAACCCAGCGGCTCCTCCAAAACCAAATCGTTCAACGATCAGCCTCTCCCTTTTGTGATTCAAAAGCATGCCGCGTCGCATCTGCACTACGATTTTCGGCTCGGCTGGAATGGCGTGCTGAAGAGTTGGGCGGTTGCGAAAGGCCCCAGCTACGTTACTGCGAATAAGCGGCTCGCCGTACAGGTGGAAGATCACCCGATCGATTATGGCGGCTTTGAAGGGATCATCCCGAAGGGGCAATATGGCGGCGGGACGGTGATGGTGTGGGACCAGGGCACGTGGGAGCCGCAGGCCGGCCATACCGACATCAATGAGGGGCTACGTTCCGGATCGCTGAAGTTTATTCTGCATGGCACGAAGATGAAGGGAAAGTGGGCGTTGGTCCGCATGGGCGGCAAGTACGCGAAGGAGCGCAAACCCAATTGGCTGCTGATCAAGGAACACGACGAGTTTGAACGCAAGAGCGACGATCCGGATGTCACAGACGGCGCGCCCAATAGCGCCGTTACAGGACGAAGCCTGGAAGAGATCGCGGCAAACGAAGATCATGTCTGGAATTCCAAGGAGACGGCGAAGGGCAATGCCTGGTATCGCAAGGATGCTGCCGGCGGAGCTCGTCAAAAGGCAGATAAGAACAAGCGACCCAGCGCCGTGGACTTTACGTCACGCCTGAGCAAAGTGCCGAAAGAAAAGCTTCCGGATTTCGTCGCGCCGGAACTAGCGCTGCAATCCACGACGCCTCCCGACGGAGACGGTTGGCTGCATGAACTCAAGCTGGATGGTTACCGCATTCAGGCCCGCAAGCAGGGTGGCGACGTGCAGCTTCTTACCCGCAAAGGATTGGACTGGACGCATCGGATGAAGACCATTGCCGCTCTAGTTGCGGGTTTGCCGGTCGAGAGGGCGATCCTTGATGGCGAAGTTGTGGTGCTGGCCGAGAATGGAACAACAAGCTTCGCCGATCTCCAGGCGGCCTTTCAAGAGGGTGTCAGGAAGCCGCTAACCTACTTCGCCTTCGATCTACTTCACCTGAACGGGCATAATCTGCGAGGCTTGCCGCTGATCGAACGAAAAAAAATGCTCGAGCGCATCGTGGAGAATGCCGGCGAATTTTTACGCTTCAGTGAACACGTCGATACCAGTGGCGATGTCGTCTTCCGCAAGGCATGCGAGCTGCATGCCGAAGGCATTATCTCGAAACGCGCGGCAAGCAAATATACGAGCAGTCGCAGCGGCAATTGGCTGAAGCTGAAGTGCGTGCGTGAGCAGGAATTCGTTATTGGCGGCTTCACCCTGCCGTCGAATGGAAGCCATGGGATCGGCGCTCTGCTCCTCGGCTACTACGAGGGAAAGAAGTTGATCTACGCTGGCCGTACCGGGACCGGCTTCACGCAGAAGACGCACAAAAGTCTGCGCAACCAACTGGACAAGCTGCGCAGAGCTGCGAGTCCATTTGGCAAGCTGCCCGCCGATGCTGTCCGAGGATCGATCTGGGTGCAGCCGGAGCTGGTGGTTCAGGTCAATTTTGCGACGTGGACAGCGGACAATCTCGTGCGCCAGGCGGCATTCAAAGGCCTTCGTGAAGATAAGTCGGCGGAGGAAGTGCGACGGGAGGAACCGGGGATTGCGCCAAGACCACGCGCTGCCGGGCGCGCTTCTCACGTCGCGTCTCCACCTGTTGCAGCGAAAGTTGAAACCGAAAAAAAGAGGACATCGATGCCGCCGTCACAAAAGGCGCCGGTGCGGCTTACCCATCCCGGAAAGATTCTGGATGCAGAGACGCAGCTCACGAAGCAACAGCTTGCGGACTACTACTGGGCTGTTTCATCTCACATGCTGCCGTATATTGCGGAGCGGCCTGTGTCGCTGGTGCGTTGTCCCGAGGGCAGCGGCCAGCCCTGTTTTTATCAAAAGCATGTAAATCATCTGCTGCCGCCGGGCATTGGAGCGATCGATATACCGGACAAGAAGACAGGCAAAATTGAACCGTACATCACGTTGTCGACTGCCGAAGCACTGGCCGGATTGGCGCAGATTGGAGTGCTGGAGGTGCATCCCTGGGGCTCGTGCAACGATGACCTGGAACATCCTGACCGAATCATCATCGACCTCGATCCCGACACGGCAATCTCATGGCCGCGGCTGGCCGAAAGCGCCATGGAGGTGCGCAAACAGCTCAAAAAAATTGGCCTCGAGAGCTTTTTGAAGAGCACAGGCGGCAAGGGCCTTCATGTTGTTGTGCCCATCGTTGCGGAATATAACTGGGCGGTCATTAAAGACCTTGCGCATGAATTCGTTTTAAAGATGGAGAAGCTGGAGCCTGCTTTGTATCTCACGAAGATGAGCAAGGCTGAGCGCAAGGGAAAGATCTTTCTGGATTACTTAAGAAATGAGCGAGGAGCGACCGCAGTGGCGCCTTTCTCTCCGCGCTCGCGACCCGGCGCGGCGGTTTCGCTTCCATTGAGTTGGAGCGAGCTTAAATTACCGGAGCGGCCCGTCGTTCATGTTGCCGATTTCGATGACTGGAAGAATCGACTGAGGCGCGATCCGTGGAAGCAATTTCTGAAGTTACGGCAGCGCATCACGTCGAAGATGCTTGCTGTTTTCAAGATCTCTTCCGCTAAATAATTACGGATCCAACTGTTCAAGAATGGACAGTCTTTGCTGATTGTGGACGGTTTGGCATCGTTTATAGGGTGCAAGTGTCTGAAAATGCGTAGCCAGGATTGGCCTTGAGCTTGCAATTTCTAGCAAGCGCAATGGACATTTCTCGACCAGATATCAGAAAGAAAAAGATTCGCCGGCAGTCGCTCGTAATCGCTGGCGGAGTCGTGGCGTTGGCACTCGTGGCGTTTTTCGTGACGCGATTGAAGCCCGCCGCTCCCGAAGTCGATCGTGCGACAGTATGGACTGATGTAGTAAAGCGGGGACCGTTGCTCCGGCAGGTGCGCGGGCCTGGCACCCTGGTCCCGCGCGAAGACAAGATTCGACTCATTCCAGCGGAGACCGAGGCGACCGTAGTTCGGATTCGCGTGCTGCCCGGCGCCAAAGTAGAGCCGAATACCATCCTGATGGACCTGGTCGATCCTCAGTTGACGCAGGAGTTGCTGGACGCGCAGCTGCAACTGAAGGGCGCGCAGGCCGACTACATTAACACTCGGGCCAAAGTGCAGAGCGATTTAATGGATCAGAAATCGTCCGGCGCAACCGTCCGGGCCGACTATTCCCAGGCTCAGTTGCAGGCACAGACCGACAAATCCCTGTTTGACCTCGGCGTGATCAGCGGCTTGACGTATAGCGCTTCGAAGGGCAAGGCGGATGAACTGACAACTCGCAACGACCTGGAAAAGCAACGCCTGACGCTGAATGAAAAGGCAATTGAAACCCAGCTCGCCGTGCAGCAGACGAAGGTAGACCAGGCAAAGGCGCTGCTGGGATTGAAACAGAAGCAGCTCGATGCGTTGAGCGTAAGAGCGGGAATCAACGGCGTTCTTTTTGAGATCGATCATCAGGTGGGCGAGCATGTCGAAGTGGGAACCACCCTGGCCAAGGTGGTGCAGCCTGACCAGTTGAAGGCCAGTCTAAAGATTGCGGAGACTCAGGCCAGGGATATTCAGATTGGGCAGCCCGCCGAGATTGATACCCACAATGGCGTGATCGACGGAAAAGTGATGCGAATCGATCCGGGAGTATTGAACGGAACCGTGACCGTTGACGTAGAACTCGCAGGAGCGCTGCCCCAGGGAGCGCGGCCCGATTTGAGTGTGGATGGAACGATCGATCTGGATCGGATGGCGGATGTCCTTTATGTGGGCAGGCCGGCGTTCGGAAACGAAAACAGCACCATCAGCTTGTTCAAGCTGGGTGCCGACGGTAAAACCGCGGTGCGGGTTCCGGTCAAGGTTGGACGCGCATCGGTAAACAGCATTCAGGTTCTCGAAGGATTGCAGGACGGCGACACAGTAGTTCTGTCCGACATGAGCCGATGGGACAATACGGACCGGATTCGCTTGAATTAGGCATGCTTGAAATTAGGTACGAAAGAGGAAGGGAGAGTGGTGATGGCGGCGACAACAGAAACAATCATTCATATTGAGGACCTGACCAAGATTTTTTATACCGATGAAATTGAGACGCATGCCCTTTCGGGAGTGCACTTGAATATCGGCCGCGGCGAGTATGTGGCGATGTCGGGGCCTTCGGGATGCGGTAAGTCGACCCTGCTCTCCATCATTGGCCTTCTGGACACCCCGACCAGTGGACGATACACGTTGAATAGCAAGGAGGTGGCGAACCTCAACTTTGCCGATCGCTCCAGAATTCGCAATCAGGAGATCGGGTTCATCTTTCAGAGCTTTAACTTGATTGGCGACCTGACGGTTGCCGAGAACGTGGAACTCCCCCTGACCTATCGGGCTGGGATGCCGTCGGCCGAGCGCAAGCGCAGGGTGCAGGAGTCGCTGGAACGCGTGAACATGGCCCATCGCATGCGGCACTATCCGGCACAGCTTTCGGGCGGTCAACAGCAAAGGGTCGCAGTAGCGCGAGCTCTGGCCGGTTCGCCGTCCATTTTGTTGGCCGATGAGCCAACAGGAAACCTGGATTCAAAGAACGGTGAAGCAGTGATGAAGCTGCTGCAGGAACTTCATCAGGAAGGCGCCACCATCTGCATGGTGACACACGATCCCCGGTTTGCGGCGCATGCGGAGCGGCAGATCCATCTGTTCGATGGCAAGGTTGTCGCTGAAGGTGAACTCAACAAGCTGTTGGCGGAGGTAGAGGCATGATGACGTTGTTGGAAGATTTGAGACTGATGCTGCGACAGGCTTGCCACGCGATCGGATTACGCGGCGACGCGGCGACAGCGGTTTCCCTGGTCGTGCTTGGAGTCGCGCTCAACATGATGGCGTTGTATGCGGTCCAGTACGCAGGAATCGGCAGACACTCCCGCCACGATCGGGCTACGCTGCAGAGCGCCGCGCATAAGGAGTTGCACGTAGTGCGAACGGTAGTGGCTTCGACGCTGAAAAAAATCGGCGGCGACATGCCGAGAAAGTCTACGGCTCCGCAATGCCCCTTGAATCGCGACGCGAAATGGAAGGCCGGGCACGCTCCTGTTGGTTACGCCCAGCCCAGACCGGCGTCTGGAAGCTGCGACGTGATCTATTTAGGCAGACCCTCGAGGATCATAACCATCGCTCCCTCACGGTGCTGAGAGTATCGGTGATGCCTCTCCCGTCCACTGATTATGGTGACACTGTCGCGATGGTATTCACACGAGACGGTTATGGAGCTACCTGCGCCCACCCTCTTGCTGGCTGGGGGAGAACATTGCGGGAGACGATGAGACGATGAGCTCAATCATGCCGGCCCCTGCTACTCGCCGCTTTTGCGCAGGAGAAGCGCAAAGACCGGCAAGCTAAGAACGGAGTAAGACACAATGCGTTCAATCGTGCAGGACCTCTGGTATGCGTTCCGGCAACTGCGAAAGTCGCCCGGATTCGCGATCGCTGTCATAGGTGTGCTGGCCCTGGGCATCGGCGCCAACGCGGCCATGTTCACCATCTTGAACGGAACCCTGCTGCGCCGCCTCCCCTACAAGTCGCCGGACCGTCTGGTGAGCCTGTCCGTCTTGAACGATAAAGACGACCCTGTCCCCGCGCATCTCGCCGACATTCTCCAGTGGCAGCAGAAGAGCCGGACACTCGATGGCATCGCGTATTACAACACGGGTGTCGCCTATGTCCGGAGCGGCGGGAGCGATCAGTCCGTCTCATCGATCTCGATCAGTCCGAATCTCTTCGACGTGCTGGGCACAGCTCCGGCATCGGGACGCGGGTTCACCGCCGAAGAGCAGCAGCCGGGCAAAGACAATGTCGTGGTCTTGAGCGATGCAGTGTGGCGCGGACAGTTTCACGCGGCTGACGTTCTCGGCAAGGTGGTCAGGATCGACGATGTCCCCGTCACCGTCATCGGCATCATGCCTTCGGGGTTTTACTTTCCGGCCAACGACAAGCAGGCCCAGGTGTGGAAACCGAGCACCCTTACCGCAACTGCGATGCAGGTAACGATGGAGTCTCCCTCCTATCAAATCATCGCGCGACTCAGGGGCGCGGTCTCCATCGCCACCGTGCAGCAGGAGTTGAAACAGATGGAGCAGCAGATGCGGCCTCTCTACGCCGCCGCCAGGATGAGTTTCTTCACGCCGGCCCAGGTGCAGGGCGTCGACTATCGGCAAACCCTGGTGAAAAACCAGAGGACGGCGCTGATGGCCTTGCTCGCCGCCGTAGCGGTGGTGTGGTTGATTGCATGCGCGAACGTCGCCAACCTGATGCTGGCGCGAGCGTCGGCCCGGCGCCGCGAGATGGCGGTCCGCCGCGCGCTTGGCGCAAGCCGCTGGCGGCTGGTTCGCCAGCTCATGGTCGAAAGTCTGCTGCTCAGTGGAAGCGGCGCGCTGCTGGGCATCGCGCTCGCGCAGGGGACGTTGCACCTCTTTCAGCACACCTTGACCACTGAACTTGCATCTACTCTTGCGACCCGTCCCGACGCGCGCGTGCTCGCGGCTCTGCTGGTGCTGAGCATCCTGAGCGCGCTGCTGTTCGGCCTGGTTCCCGCCTTGATCGCGGCGCGAATTCCCATCGATCAGACTCTGCGGCAGGATGGCGCGCAGACCGTCTCCGGGCGATCGCAGCAAAGCTTACAACGCATCCTCGTCGTAGCCGAGGTCGGGCTGTCGCTCATGCTTCTCGTGTCCTGCGGCCTGTTGCTGCGAACCGTATTCGCCCTGCGCCACGTACCGTTGGGATTCCGCACCGATCATGTTTATGTCGTGCAGCCAAAGCTCCCGGGATACAAATACCGCACCGCAGACGCGAACCAGACCGTCTACAAACCGCTTCTGGAGCGGGTAAAACGGATGCACGGGGTCGAAGCGGCGGAGCTGACCACGGTAGTTCCGCTGGACCGGGGTTTCAATATGGAGATGACCCTCTATGGAGCCGACAAAAAGTCAGCCCAGGCGATTACCTCAACGATGAAGGCCTCCGGCCCCGGCCTGCAGAAGGTCCTCGGCTTCCGAATGGCGGAGGGCCGTTACTTCAACGCTCAGGACACGCCGGAGACGCCGCTGGTTGCCGTAGTCAATCGCGCCTTCGCCAACTTGTACCGGCAGAACGGCGAATCGCTCGACAAGTTTTCGCTGGGAAGCGCCAAAGGCCGCCACTTCAAAATCGTCGGCGTAATCGACGACTTCCACCAGTCCGGCATCGGTGAGCCCGCCATGCCGGAGATCGATCTGAACGCCGCGCAGATGCGGCCCGACGATCCCTTCTACGCTGTCACGCTGCAGCTCTATGTCGACCTCGCCATACGCGCGACGACCGACGAGCGCAATCTCATGCCCGACCTCCTGCGCGTCATGCGCGAGGTCAATCCCGACCTGAGCGCAAGCACCATCAAGACGATGGACCAGGTCGTCGAGGATTCGATGGGCAGCCAGTTACTCGCCGCGCATCTGCTCGAGACCCTCGGCCTGCTCGCCTTGGTGATGGCGCTCGCCGGCCTCTACAGCCTGCTCGCCTATCTCGTCACCTTGAGAACCCGCGAGCTCGGACTGCGCATGGCCCTCGGCGCGGAGCGACGCAACATCCTCAAGCTGGTGATGCAACAGGCTGGCTGGCTGCTGGCGTGCGGCATCCTCGCCGGCATCGTCGCAAGCCTCGCCACAACGCAGTTGCTCAAACATTTCCTCTTTGGCGTTAGCGCGCGAGACCTGACAACCATCGTTGCGGCAACCTTGATGATGACCATCGTCGGCGCGCTCGCCGCGTATCTGCCGGCGCGGCGTGCCTCCCGAATCGAACCCATGGAAGCATTAAGGACGGAGTAGGAACCATGATTGAACTGAAAAATCTCGAGCGGAGCTACAAGACCGGCCACACCGAAACCTGGGTGCTGCGCCGCATTAACCTGAACATCCGCGAGGGCGAATTTGTAACCGTGATGGGTCCATCGGGAGCCGGCAAATCATCGCTGCTGAACGTCCTTGCAATGCTCGACGACCAGTGGAAGGGCGAGTTCTATTTCGCCGATCACCCAGTCCACGCCATGAACCGCAAGCAGCGGGCGGAGCTGGCGCGAAGGCGCATCGGCATGGTCTTCCAGAGCTATCATCTGCTCGACAACCTCACCGTTGCCGAGAACATCGACCTTCCTCTCTCCTACAAGGACATTCCCAAGTCCGAGCGCCAGGCCCTCGTCGCCGATACGCTCGACCGCTTCAACATCGTCGGCAAAAAAGATCTGTTTCCCAGCCAGCTCTCCGGCGGACAGCAGCAGTTGGTCGGCATCGCCCGCGCCGTCATCCACAAACCCGATCTCCTGCTCGCCGACGAGCCGACAGGCAATCTCCACTCCGAGCAGGCAAAGGAAATCATGGAGTTGTTTCGCACATTGAACGAGCAGGGAACCACCGTAGTGCAGGTAACGCACTCCGAAGCCAACGCCGAATACGGCACACGCACCATCGAGTTGCGCGACGGCTGGCTCTACCGCGACACCGCAGGGCTCCCTGCAACCACGGCGGGGGTGAGCGCGTGAAAAGTAACCTGCCTCTGCTGTGTCGTCTCGCCGTCATCCTCGTACTGCCCGGCGTCCTCACGGCCCAGACTCCCGAACCCTCCGCGCCACAGCCATCTCCCACCGCTCCGCAGACCTCTGCAAGCCCGCAACCACCTCCACCCCTCACCCTCCAATCTCCGCCAGTCGCGCCACAACCAGCCCTGCGCCTCGATATCCCGCACTCCGAAAATCCCTTCGACGCCTACCGCGCGTCGCTCGTCCCGCAGCCCAATCTGGCAAACTCGCCGCGCATCGACACCCTGATCAAAGACGGCGTCCTCGAGCTCAGCTTGACCAATGCAATCTCCCTCGCGCTTGAAAATAATCTGGACATCGCCATCGCGCGCTACAACCTTCCCATCGCGGCCGCCGACGTTCTCCGGACGCAGGCCGGCGGCTCCTTCCGCGGCGTCAACACCGGTGTTGTGCAGAATACTCCCGGCGGCGGCGTAGGCGGCTTCGGTTCCGCATCGGCCGGCGCCGGCGCCGGTGGCACCTCGGGCGGAGCCGGTGGCGCGGGCTCGGGAGCATCCGGCCTCGTCTCCTCCACCCTCGGCGCGGGAACCAACGTCTCCTCCTACGACCCCGCAGTCAGTGCAACCGCCAGCATCGAACACTTCACCGAGCCGCTGTCCAACATCGCCATCTACGGGGTCCCCACCCTGCAGCAAAACACCACTACCGGAAACATATCCTTCATTCAGGCCCTCCCCACCGGCACCACGTTCTCCGCAGTCTTCGAAAACAGCCGCGTCACCACCAATAGCCCCTTCACCTTCCTCAGTCCCACGCTCAACTCCTACTATCACCTCGCCGTGCAGCAGCAGCTTCTCGCGGGATTCGGTTTCGGCCCCAACCTGCGTTTTCTGCGCATCGCAAAAAATAATCAGCACATCTCCGACGTCGCGTTCAAGCTCCAGGTCGTCACCACCGTCACCCAGATTGCCAATATGTACTGGGACCTCGTCGCCGCCTATGAAGATGAGGGCGTCAAAACCCGCTCGCTCGACTTCGCCCGCCAGACGCTGGACAGAGGCAGAAAACAGCTTGCCCTCCAGGCCATCCCTGCCATGGACGTCATGAAGGATGAGGCCGAGGAAGCCAGCCGCGAACAGGATCTGACCATCGCCAAGACCGCGCTCCAGTTTCAGGAACTGCTGATCAAGAACGCCCTGACCAAGAATCTCGACGACCCGATTCTGGAGGCCATCCCCGTCCGCCCCACCGACCAGAGCTCCATGCCCGACACGGCCACTCAGGCCCCCACCGACGACATGGCCGCGCGCGCCCTGCGAGACCGGCTGGAGCTGCGCGAGTCCGACATCGATCTGGTGAATCGCCGTATCAGCCGCAATGCCGCCCGCAACGCTCTGCTCCCCAGCCTGGCGCTCACCGCCTTCTACGGCGGCACCGGCCTCGCAGGTCTGCAGAATCCGGTATCGTCCACCATCTCGACCGCTCCCACTGATTTTCCCGGCGCCGTTCGCACCGCCTTCAACAACAGCGCTCCGGACTACCTGCTCGGCCTCTCGCTCAATGTTCCGCTTCGCAACCGCGTCGCCAAGTCCGACCAGTATCGCGCCGAGCTCGAGACCAGGCAGTCCGAGCTGCGCCTGCAGCAGTTGAAGAAGCAGATCCGCATCGAGGTGCGCAATGCTCAATATGCGTTGGAGCAGAGTGAAGCGCGCGTGATCTCTGCGCGCAAGGGACGCGACCTCGCCCAGAAGACCTTCGACATTACCGCGAAGGAACAGGAGCTTGGCGCCGGCTCCAATCTTCAGACTCTCACCGCGCGGCGCGACCTCGCCGAGGCGGAATCCACTCTGGTTGCAGCAATGACCGCCTATCAGAAAGCAAAGATCGAGTTGGATCGATCGGTTGGGTCTACTCTTGAGGCGAACGCAATTTCGATAGAATCGGCAAAGACGGGTATTGCGCCCAATGGACAGTAGCGCGGAGGCAGGTCGGTATGTTGGTGGAGCGGACAGAGAAGGATGCATCGACGAGAAGAGAGAAAGAATCGCCGTGCAAACTTCTGATTGCAGATGATCAGCCACATATTCTGGAGGCGTTGCATCTTTTATTGAAACCGGAAGGCTATCAGGTAGAGATGGTCCGAATACCTGCGCTGGTAGTGGAGGCCTTGGCGCATGAGAGCTTCGACGGCGTACTCATCGATCTCAACTACACCCGCGACACAACCTCAGGGCAGGAAGGCCTCGACCTGGTAGCGCGAATCAAGGAGATCGACGCCCAGTTGCCGATCGTGGTGATGACCGCATGGGGCAATATCGATCTCGCAGTAGAGGCCATGCGGCGCGGAGCCGGAGACTTTATCCAGAAGCCCTGGGAGAACGCGCGATTGCTTAGTATTTTGCGAACCCAGATGGAGCTGCATCGCAGCCAGAAACGAACCCAATGGCTGGAGGCGGAAAACCGGATTCTTCGCGCGCCGGGCGCACCGGACTTCATCGCCTCCGCGCCGGCCATGCGGCCCGTCCTCGAAACCATGGCGCGAGTTGGACCATCCGATGCCAACGTGTTGATCACGGGCGAGCATGGAACCGGCAAGGAGATCGTCGCGCAGACCTTGCATCGTCTATCGTCGCGAAAGGATCGCACGCTGGTTGCCGTCAATACGGGTGCGCTTCCCGAGGGAACCTTCGAGAGCGAGCTCTTCGGCCATGTCAAAGGAGCCTTCACCGATGCCCATGCCGACCGCATCGGCCGCTTCGAGCTGGCCAGCGGAGGCACGCTATTTCTCGACGAGATCGCCAATATTCCAATGCGCCAGCAGGCCAAGCTCTTGCGCGTACTCGAAACCGGCGAGCTGGAACGCGTGGGCTCTTCGAAGACCCAGAAGGTCAATGTTCGAATGCTGTCAGCCACCAATGCCGATCTCCGAACCGAGTGTGCAGCCGGCCGTTTTCGCGAAGACCTGCTGTTCCGCCTCAACACGGTCGAGATCAATCTGCCGCCATTGCGGGAACGGCGCGAAGATATCCCCGCGCTGGCCGCCCATTTTCTGGCGCGATACACTGCCCGTTATCGCAGAACGATTCAAGGGCTGGAACCCGCGGCGCTCCAGATGATGCTGAACTATGGATGGCCAGGCAACGTGCGGGAGCTGGATCACACCATCGAGCGAGCTGTCTTGATGGCGCGGGGAGAGCGCATCGAACCTGCGAACCTCGGACTGAATGCGCAACGCGCTGTGACGCAGAGCATGGACGACATGAGCCTGGAGGCAGTCGAGGCAGTTCTGATTCGTAAAGCGTTGGCGCGCGTGAATGGCAATGTAAGTCATGCTGCCGACGCGCTGGGATTGAGTCGTGGAGCACTCTATCGCCGCATCGAAAAATATGGGCTCTGAAGAACCGGCGGAGCCGCTCGCGGGTGGCGGCCCGCGCCTTACCCATGTCCCGCTGGGCAAATCAGGACGGCGGCTGAGCTTCGAGCGGCGGCTGCGACTCTGGCTGTACCTGCTTGGCCTGCCCACGGCGGTATTCTGCTGGTTGCTCTTGCGGCAGCATTCGGTGGAGCCGCTGGAGCAGGGCTTCGTCCTGCTGGCCCTGACGCTGGGGTGGATGTTCGCGATCTCGATTCTGGTCGAGCAGGTCATTCGTCCGCTGCAGACGCTGGCCAACGTCGTGGCCGCGCTGCGTGAGGATGATTACTCCTTTCGTGCGCGCGGAGGACAGAGGAATGATGCGCTGGGCGATCTTGCGCTCGAGGTGAATCGGCTTGCGAGTATGCTGCAGGGCCAACGTGCAGGAGCTCTTGAGGCAATGGCGCTGGTGGAGCGGGTGATGGGTTCGATGCAGTCGCCGGTGCTGGCATTCGATCCTGAAGGCAGGTTGAGACTGCTGAACGCTGCCGGAGAAGAGGCGTTCGGGCTGCGGATTCGGACGGCGCTCGGCCACTCTGCGATTGAGCTCAAGCTGGAGAGATTGCTGAATGTGGAAGACGATGAGGTCATCACGCTTGGCGCGGGACAGCATTCGGCTCGATGGGTAGTCAAGCGGACGAGCTTCCGGTTGCGCGGCATTCCCCATACCCTGCTTGTGCTCTCCGATGTCAGCGCAGCCTTGCGCGAGGAGGAGCGGATTGCATGGGAGAGATTGATTCGCGTACTCGGACACGAGATCAACAACTCGCTGACGCCGATCAAATCCATCGCGGGCAGTTTGCGCGGGCGGCTGGCAGTGTCGAACGAAGTATCCGGCGATAAGTCGGACTTCGAGCGCGGGCTTGAGGTCATCGAGAACCGCTCGGAGTCGTTGAACCGGTTCCTGCAGGCCTACCGGCAGTTGATGGGGCTGCCCGCGCCGAAGTTGAAGGACGTCTCGCTGGCAGCACTGGTGGAGCGGGTGGCGGACCTAGAGCGGCGTGTCGCCGTAACCGTGAAACGATCCGAGGATCTGGTCTTGCAGATCGACGCAGACCACATCGAACAGGCCCTGATCAATCTCGTGCGCAATGCGGCCGATGCAGCGCTGAGTCCGGATGCGGTCGGCGGAGACGCGGCGCGTGTCGAAATCTCCTGGCAGACTGCAGGCACGGAGGTCGTCATAGCCGTCCTCGACAACGGACCCGGATTGAGCAACGCGGGCAATCTGTTTGTGCCGTTTTACACAACCAAGCCAGGCGGCACCGGAATCGGCCTGGTGCTGGCGCAACAGATCGCGCAGGCCCACCGCGGGTCGGTGCAGTTGGCCAACCGCACCGATGGCCGCGCCGGCTGCAGAGCCGATCTGAGACTGCCGCTTCAAGGATGAATTTGGCGTCAGAGAAAAGTTGGCTGGCATTTAGATGAGGATGCGAATTCCCAAAATGGGAATCCTCAAAAATAAATCCTGGAAAAGTGACAAATTTTCGAGCCCGAAAAGTGACCGTCAATTTACCAGCTTTCACCAGCAATCCACCACGAATTTACCATCGAAAAACCACGTTCTGCACCCGGTTTTTGCCAAAAACCCCAGCAAAAACGCAGGTCAACCAGCATTTAAAAAAACTGCTGCAAAACCAGTCATTTCGGTCCCCATATCCGGTAGTTGCCGCTCACATGGAGCATGCTGAACATGTAGAGCATCCCGTCGAAGTAGCGCTGGTCGCCGACGGGAACAGTCGTGCGCCAAAGCTCCTCGACAAAAGCTTTTTCCTTGGCGCCAGGCGTAGCCGCGAGACTGCCCACCGTCGCCGCGGCCAGCATTCCAACCGAGTGGCGAGTGGAAAGCGGTTTGCCATCAAGGCTATAGCGGTCGACGAACATGCTGATGCCCTGACCAATGAGGAACTTCTGTACGCGGTCCGACAAGACGATCTCGCGCGGATCTTTGCGCCACCAGTTATAGTCGGCGGCCCAGTTCGAGACGGAGCGCCACGAATCATAGCTGAAGGGAGTAGGCTGGCCGTCGCGTCCTGTAATCAAAGACATATCGAAGTTAGATCGGTCAGGAGTAAGGCCGGTACCAGCGCCGGCGACTTTGACGAAGAGCTCGCGACTGACATCCGCAGCCTTGGCCCAGAACTCGCGATCCTCCTCAGGCCCCCACCGTGCCCAAAGCTCGTAGAACGCAGGCAAATGATAGGAGGCGTCGGTGTTGCTGTAGGGTCCAACATCCGGGACGAAGCGAATCATATTGTAGGTCTCGTCGACCATCGGGCCAGCAGTGACAGGGCGTTGCGGCATCTGGCCGCCTTGACGAAAGCGCGCGAAAGGATCGGGCGGCGGAGTTTTGCCTTCCCCTTTGAGCTCGATGGCCACGTTGTGCTGCGCCTGTTCTCGCTCAGTGTTGTTAGGGCTGGTGATCGGCGCATATTGAAAGGATTGGTCTTCCGGGTGAATTTTGAAGGGTCCGGTCTCGGTCAGAACGGGGTGGTGGCGCATGCCGCGGAGAATTTTGTCGGCCTGCGCCTTGTAGTTGTAGATGCCCTGGCCGTTGCCCCAGCGGTTGGCGGCGAAGTAGAGGGCCATGACGTAGTACTCTTCGCCGTCGGGCGCAGGCCCGGTGGAGCGCGGAGTGCCGTCCGTGTTCATGGACCAGGCGAAGTAGCCGACGTTGGGGTTGTGCGGGTCGGTGATAAGCATGTACGTGTTGGACCAGTTCCAGAGGGCGTCGAACTCGCGCTTGTGGTCCATCTGGACGGCGATCATCATGCCGTAGGACACGCCTTCGGTGCGCGCGTCGTTGTTGGCCCAGTCAGTCATGTAGCCGAGGGGGCCGTTTTCGTTTTTGCCGGCTTCGAAGTAGACGCGCTCAGAGACAGGGTCGCCGTGGAAGAGCTGCTGGAAAGCTTTTTCCAGGCGGGCTTTAGTTTCGGCGGCGGGGTGGCCTTGCTCGGCGAAGAGGTCGCGGTAGTGGCCGGTCCTATAGGCGCCGTTGCCGTCGCCCGGCAGGCGCTTGATTTCAACGGGTGGCGCATTAGTGTGCGGGGGTGGTGGGGTGAAGCCGCCTTGCGCTCGAAGAATGGATGAGCCGAGGAGTATGAAAGCAATGGCGAACAAGGTGTGACGAGTGGTGAAAGTGC
>DATAVY010000276.1:0-10214 GCA_036267495.1 Edaphobacter sp. | reverse complement strand
CCGATGCCTTTGACCGCGCAGGAGAGATTGTTGCTGCGGCTCGCGCACAAGGTGGACCCGGTAGAGATGGCGATGCTCGATCCAAAGTTTCGAGCGATGCAGGATGCCGAGGAGAAGGCAGAGTTTCAGAGGTTTTTCGGGCAGACCGCGGCGAAGCAGGCCGATCCCCCGCAGGCAAACGGTGAGTCGACCGCGGATCAGGCGGCACAACCATCCACAACGGACCAAGGTGCAGCGGCGCAGCCTGTACCGAATCAAGCTGTGCCAGCGCAAGCGGCGATGGACCAGGCAGCGCCGACGACGCAAGCCCAGCCAGTTCAGAAACAAGCAGCGCCGACGACGCAAGCCCAGCCAGTTCAGAAACAAGCAGCGCCGGAGCAATCTTCTCCGGATCAATCCACGACGCAGCAACCAACAACAACAACGCCAACAGGAACGGGAGCGAACGAATGACGATGAATCACGGTTTTCGAGCAGGACGAAGGATGAAGTTGGTATGTGGTGTGCTGGGAGCGGCACTGGTTTTGATGGGGGCGGCGGGGGCGCAGACATCGGAAAAACCTGCGGCGGTTTCTCAGGACCCTTATGGACATGTGGACCCTCGTCCTTTACAGAGCTTTCATCTTGCCAATGTCAGCTCGCAGAATGACGCCAATGAGATTGTGGTTGCGGTGCGCAACCTTCTCGATCCAAATGTGAAGATATATCTTGTGCCTAGCCAGAATACGATTGTGATGCGTGGCTCGAACGAGCAGATTGCGCTGGCACAGAAGATGGTCGATGAACTCGATCGGCCGAAGAAGAGCTATCGGCTGACTTACACGATTACGGAGCTGGATGGCGGCAAGCGGGTTGGGGTACAACACTTCGCGATGATCGTAACGTCAGGACAGCGGACGCAGGTGAAACAAGGAAGCAGAGTGCCAATTATCACTGAATCGGACAAGGGCGACACCCAGGTGCAATATATCGATATTGGTCTGAATTTCGACTCGACGCTAGATCAGTACGCCAGTGGAGCAAAGCTGAGTACGAAGGTGGAGCAGACGAGCGTTGCGGAGGAGAAGTCGGCGGTGGTTCCGCAGGACCCCGTGGTGCGGCAGACGCTGCTCGCGAATACGTCGTTCCTGCTGCCGGGCAAGCCGGTGGTGCTGGGGTCGGTGGACGTTGCGGGCAGCATGCGGCATATGGATATCGATGTGATGATGGAACCGATTGTTCCCTGAAAACGGCCGCGCTGTGGATAAAGAATGGACGTTTTCGGCGGGTTCGGGGCTTTTGGGGGATTCACAAAAGCCCCTTGACTCTGATTGGTTTTGCCGTTACCTTTAATGAATGACAGGACTCCCTTCGGGTTGAGTCAGTCATAACGAAGTCCACCCACTTCGTTGCTTTACCGGAATACCCACGCAACAGCCCCCACCGCGCTGCGTGGGTTTCCTTTTTAACCTTTCCTTTTTTTAACCGGCATTATTTCTTGGATCTGCCGTTCGAGACTTTGCGAGCGGATTGGCCTCCGTCGACCGCGAGGTTGCCGGCGTGAGCAGGCCGATTTGTTTAGGCCCCGAGGCCTGGTCGCAGTAGATGTTTTTGAGTACGCCGGTGTGTTCGACAAACTCCGGCCACGTTCCTCTCCAGTTGTTCGTCTCGAAGGAGCCGAAGTACCGCGATGGAAAGAGGATCACATCGCCCGCGCCGGGGCTGGAGCCGAAGGCGCTGAACTGAGGGAACCATGACAACAAATGACGCCGGCCGACAATCCACATACATCTGCCGACACCGTAAACTGAAATCAGCGATGCCCTTTGAAACTCCAGATACCGGCGCTGCGCTTGCCGTGGCAGAGAAAACCAGCGGCTTCGAACCGCTGAAGATCGCTCTGTTCCGCGATCGGTGGATCGCGAGCACCGTCTCGTCGGTGGGAACGTGGATGCAGGATACGGCCGGAACCTGGCTGATGACCTCGCTGACCGCATCGCCGCTGCTGATTGCGTTGATGCAGACTGCGGCGAGTCTGCCCGTGCTGCTTCTCGGGCTGCTGGCGGGAGCTACCGCGGATATCTTCGACCGGCGCAAACTGCTGATCTTCTGGCAGGCGTGGATGCTTGCCTCGGTAGGGATTCTTGCTGTGCTCACGTTTGTAGGGTATGTCTCTCCGTGGGCGTTGCTGGCTTTCACGTTTCTGCTGAACATCGGCTCGGCGATGAATAATCCGGCGTGGCAGGCGATCGTTCCGGAGCTGGTGCCGCGTGATCTGATTCCGGATACGGTCTCATTGAACGCAGCGAGCAACAATCTTGCGCGGGCGGTCGGTCCCGCTCTTGGCGGACTGATGGTTGCAGGATTTCAGCGGGTGCATACCGGCGCGGGCTCGGTGTTCGCCCTCAACGCCGTGTCGTTCGCCGGCGTGATCTGGGTGCTGGTCAACTGGAAGCGCATTCCACTGTTCAAGTCGGCGCTGCCGGCGGAGCGTATCGAAGGGTCGATCCGCTCGGGCCTCCGCTATCTGCGGTATGCGCCGGACCTGCAGGCGTCTCTTGTGCGCGCCTTCATCTTCACGTTTTTCATCTCCGCCATCTGGTCGCTGCTGGCGGTGGTGGCGCGGCACGTTCTGAAACAGGGGCCACTGGGGTACGGTATTTTGAATGGCTCTCTGGGATTGGGAGCGGTGATTGGCGCGACGAATCTTCATCGCGTGCGGCAACGATTTTCCGCCGATCAGATTCTCGCCGCGGCAAGCGTCTACAACGTCGGTGTGCTGCTGGTGCTGGCGTTCGTCCGCAGCCCCTACCTGATTATCGGGACGCTGATCTTTTCGGGCTTTGCATGGACCAGTACGATGTCCACCATCAATGTTTCCGTGCAGCTTGCTGTGCCGGCCTGGGTGCAGGCACGGGCGCTGGGCACGTACATGATGGTCTTTCAGGGCGGCATGGCGCTGGGCTCGATTCTCTGGGGCTACATCGCCGAACATACTTCCACTCCGATTGCGCTGGCTTCGGCGGCGTTGGGGCTGCTGGTTACATTGCCCTTTGCCTATCGGTTTCACATTCTGCAGGGCCCGATTCCGGACCACACGCCATACCAGTCGAAGCGGCCGGCGCCTCAGCCGACACCGGACACAGAACCCACGGACGGGCCGGTCCGCATCTCGGTGGAATACCGCATACCTGCTGAAAATTACGCGGAGTTTACGCGCGCCATCCACCAGCTTCGCGGGGTTCGTCTGCGCGATGGCGCAATGCGCTGGGGCATCTATCGCGATGCAATCGATCCGGAACATCTGGAAGAGACCTTCATCATGGAATCGTGGCTTGATTTTCTGCGGTCGCGGGAGCGGATCACGGCAGCGGACGAGGCGATCCGCGCTCAGGTGCGGGCGCTGCACAAGCATGACGATCCGCCGAAGACGACATACCAGATCTATGCCAAGGAGGTTGCGAATCCGGTCCCGCCGCAGCTTCCGCCGGAGACAGAGAATCCTTTAGGCTAGCGATGGCCAAGGCTTGAGCCGTGGCTATCTTCGATGGGGGAAACACCACCCAGCCTGCAATTTGCTTTAAATAAAAGAAGCGCGCGGGGCTCAGGAACCCTGCGCGCTTCCAATCGTTTCTTTGCCGGCTCCCCTGCCGCGGTTTAGAGCGCAGCGAACGAGACCGGGCAGCGAACGACTAAGCCCGTCTGCGACGGCGAAGTAATGCGCCTGCGGAACCGAACAAACCGGTGCCCAACAAGATCAGCGAGCTCGGCTCTGGAGTAACGACCGTCGAGATCGAACCGCTGTAGTCCAGACCCATGGCTACCAGACCGGTCTGCTCCACAACGAATGTCAGCGTGTTCGCGCCATCATTGTTGAACCCAAGATCCCCACTGCCGAAGTCGACCGTCTCGGTCGTAAGGCAGGTGACCGGGTTATCCGAGCAGTGGCCGTCGTTTCCGATATCGCCAGCCAGCACGAAAGGGATCATCTGGCCGTTCAAGAACACCGCAACCGTGTCATCCGCCAACAGGGTAAGTGATCCGGCATAGGGGCCGCCCGTGGTGGTGAAGGATGATGTGAACGTGTAGTACCCGTTTGGAACGACGATCGCGCCAGGAGCTGTGTTTTCAAACGAAACCCAGTTGGACGATCCAATTGGCCCAGTCCAGATTCCGCCGCCAGTACCGATGTTGACGGCAGGAGTCGGGGTATTGTTGGTGATCTGCCCAAAGGGATTGGCATTGTTGAAGGGCGCAGTTCCCATGGTATAGCCGGTGTAATTGACAGTTGTGGAGTTGCTGATGAGAGTTACAGTGTCAGCCGACGCGAAGGTGGCCGAGGCTACCAGGGCGAGTGCGATTGCGCTGAATTTTAAAAGATTCTTCATTTTGTTTCCTCCTAAGTTATCCGCTTTGAAAGGCGGGGCCGGGTGGCGCAAAGGTCCACGCTGCAGTCGAAGTTGATGAAAACTGGCGACCGGGTTTCCCTCAGACCGAAAAACGGTCAGCGTACAGGGAGTTTTAAGTGACGAAGAATTTCTGGGAGCCTCGTTCCCTCGACATGAAGCACCTGAATGGCCATCATTTGCATCTCCGCGGCCGTTTGTATGTCTCCATTTCACAGCTACTTAGCGAATGAAATTTGGAGATCGATTCTCCAGCCCGCTGAAATGTGCAAACGTTTGCAAGGGTAAAGGTGAAAACCGTTGTCCAGAGGAGGAACGAAAAACTGGCCGAAGAAGATGGTTGCCACCATCTTCAGGCGCGGCGGAGAGCGAAATCTTCGCAGCAACATGAAACCTACGATTGAATTGGCCCGCGATGGATCGGATTACCGCCGCAGGCCAGGCGGAAGACTAAACGACGGAGCCGAGAGCCAGGTTCAGCAGAGTTTTTTCCTCAATCTCATGCGCCTTTGCAGAGCCGGTCGCGGGGGATGCGCTTGCGCTGCGTTTCACGCTCAACACGGTGCGATCCCCGGCGAGTCGGCGCAGTTCGGGCATCACGTAGGAGAAGGCTCCCATATTGGCAGGCTCTTCCTGGACCCAGACGATCTCCTGCGCACTGGGATGCTGGTCCAGCGCCGCCTGGAGCTCGGCTTCGGGGAAGGGATAGAGCTGCTCGATAAAGATGATGCCGACGGAAAAGTCTTTGCGCCGGGCGCGCTCGACGCGCAGATTGTGGCCGATCTTGCCAGTGCAGACGAGAAGGCGTCGCGGATTGGTGACGTCGTTGTCGGGGAGAACGTTCTCGAATCCAGGCTTGCCGAACTCTGCTACGGGCGAAGAGGCGTCGGGATGGCGCAGCATCGACTTCGGCGTGAACACAACGAGCGGCTTGCGCCACGAGCGCAAAGCCTGACGGCGCAGAAGATGAAAATACTGCGACGCATTCGACGGCTGCGCAATCACCATGTTGTCGCTGGCAGCGAGCTGGAGAAAACGCTCCATGCGCGCCGAGGAATGCTCCGGGCCCTGGCCATCGTAGCCGTGCGGCAGGAGCATCACGACCCCGGAGAGCAGACCCCACTTGGCTTCGCCGGCCGCGATGAACTGGTCGATAATAGACTGCGCGCCGTTGACGAAGTCGCCGAACTGCGCCTCCCACAGGACGAGAGCTTCAGGGTAGTCGCGGGCGTAGCCATACTCGAAACCAAGCGCCGCAGCTTCAGAGAGAAGCGAGTTGTGAACCTCGAAGCGGGCTTGCGTGTCCGTCATGTGATCGAGCGGAGTGTAGCGGACTTCGGTCTCCGTATCGACGAGGACGGAGTGGCGCTGATTGAACGTGCCGCGTTGCGAGTCCTGTCCGGCGAGACGCACAGGAGTGCCTGTCGCAAGCAATGAGGCGTACGCCAGGAGCTCGGCTGCGCCATAATCGAAGAGCCGCTTGCCTTCGCCCATCTCAACGCGCTGCTCGTAGAGCTTCTTGACTTTGGGATGAATGTGAAAGTCGGCGGGGTAGCTGTTGGCCAGACGCGCAAGCTCGAGGACGCGATCGGCAGAGATGCCGGTGGTGAGCGTGGCATCGGCTTCGGTAAGTTCTCCGCCGTGGTAGGGCTTCCAGTAGTCAGGCAGTTTGGAGAGCTTCGGTTTGCGTTTGGCCTGGGTAGCGGCGGTCTGGTCGGCGAGGAAGTTTTCCTGAATGGCCTTGGTTTCGACGGCGGGATCGATGCCAATGGATTTTGCGTAAGCCTGGTAGAGAAACGGCCGCTCTTTAATGGCGGCGTAGCGGCGCGGCTGCGTGACGGTGGGATCGTCGGCTTCGTTGTGACCGTAGCGGCGATAGCCGATGAGGTCGACCACAACGTCGGAGTGAAAGCGCTGGCGGTATTCGGTCGCGATGGCCGCGATGCGCATCGCTGTGTCGGCGTCTTCGCCGTTGACGTGAAAGATGGGGATGGGAAGGCGCTTGGCGAGATCGGTGGCGAAGCGCGTGGAGTTCGACTCCTCAGGATTGGCGGTAAAGCCGAGGAGATTGTTCGTAATGATGTGCATGGTGCCGCCGATGGAATAGCCCGCGAGCGCGGCGAAGTTGAGCGATTCGGCGGTGATTCCCTGCCCTGCAAACGCTGCGTCGCCGTGAAGAATGATAGGAAGTACCTGCTGCCGGCCCGGCTCGCCCATGCGGATCTGCCAGGCGCGCGCCCGGCCCATCACGACAGGGTTGACGGCTTCGAGGTGGCTTGGGTTCGAGGCGAGATGGAGGGCGATCTTCTGGCCGCTCGGCGAGGTATATTCGCCCGTGGCTCCGGTGTGGTACTTCACGTCACCGCCGCCGAGAACGCTGCGCGGATCGACGTCTTCGAACTTGGCGAAGATCTCGGCAGGCGAACGGCCGATGGTGTTGGTCATCACGTTGAGGCGTCCGCGATGCGCCATGGCGATGATGGAGCGGGTAACGCCGGCTAGCGATGCGGTGGCGAAGACCTGATCGAGAAATGGAATAAGAACGGTGAGGCCTTCGAGCGAGAAGCGTTTGGTGCCGAGATAGCGCTGTTGGATCACCTGCTCGAAGAGATCGGCGCGGATGAGCTGGGTCAGGATGTGGGCTTGATCGGGTTTCGGAGCGGGGCGCTCGATCTGCTCCTGCAGCCACTGGCGCTGCTCCAGATTCGGGATGTGCATGAACTCGATGGCGAAGTTGCCGCAGTAGTAGCCGCGGGCCTCGGCGGCGATCTCGCCCTCGGGAGTGGAGGTGATGGGGAAGGGTTCGGGCGGAAGATATTGGCCTAGCGGATCGAGCGTCGCCTGGAGATATCCCCAGCGGCGAAAGGTGTCGAAGATTTGTTCGCGATCCTGCACTCCCGCTGAGACTGGTGCGGTGAGTGTCTCTGCCTTGCTGGCCATTGCTTCCTCGCTTCAGGTCTTGATGTGGCACGCGAAAAACGGATTTTCGCGACTACTTCTATGCTAGACCCTTCTCCTGAAGGGTGCACGCGAGAGATGGGGGATTGACGAGGCCAATAAAAGATAAGAAAGTATGAAGGAAAAAAAGCCGACATTTGTTACCAATCAGTTCTCGATGACTGCATTGACGATAATGCACTCACCGAGTTCGGTCTTCTCGTCGGAGAAGGAGTGGACGCTGACAAGTTGCTCGACGCCAATGTGCGGCGAGATCCATACGTCTACGCCCTGGCCTGACGCTGAGCCGGTTCAGTGGCCCGTCTTTGCCAGAAGCTCGGCAAGCAGACTCTTCTGGAAGGCAGGATCGAGTTCTGACGAGTGAAGCGCGGCCGCATATTCCGATTGGGCCGCGCTCGTCTCTCCTGTTGCGGCCAATGCATCACCCAGAAGCGCATGGGCCTCAGGGTTGTCCGGGTCGAGATTCACTGCAATTCGCGCTTCGCGGACCGTACCCTCGACATTGTGTTGCTTCGCAAAATCTCTAGCCGCTCCGATATGTTCGAGTGCCGCGGCAGCCCCCAGTCTGAATTGTCCCCGATAGACGTATACTCCGCGATCGATTACCTCTGCCGGTTGGATCGATCGGAATTGAGCATAGGGGTTCTCCTTGCCAGGTATGTCTGCGCCAGCCAATACCCCATCGCTTATCAGCACCGTGCCTGACACGTTCGCATCTTCACCGAAGCGCATGGTATCGAGTCCCGCCCATAAGGCTGATCCTGTCGGCAGCACACGACAGTTGATTCCATAATCTTTGAAATCCACGGGGCCCTGTGCGAAGTAGGCAAAGTAGCAGGGTTGAGACGGGTGCGTCTCAAGGTACTGTCTGACGGCTTTGAGTTGCTGGCCCCAATCTACATTGGAATCGGAGAGGTACCAATGCGTCTTCGATGGTCCTCCCCACGCCTCATTCGCGTAGGCCAACAGTCCCGGGCGTGCAGTTACTGTTGTGACCAGTTGCCAGAGCAGAAGAACAGCAAATCCATAAAGGAACTTCGGATTCCTGGAAACAAGATAAGAGGCGCAGCCCGCGATCAGGATGTAGAGCATCGGGAACATCGGAAACAGATGCCTGTACCCGATGCCGAGGTTCGAAGACGTCGACAGCAGGAAGATGAATAAGGGAGGGACAGTCAGGAAGACAATCTCGCGGCGCATCTGCCACCTGCCGCGAAACACAACAGCCATCGTCAACCCGAACAGGATCAGGAATGGTAACGTGCTCTTGATGAGGAAAGCAGCCGGGAAATACCAGTGCGGAGCGCCAGCGTAGTCCTGCCCGAACAGATAACTCGGGAGATCGCCTGCTGAGATCTTTGTGTCTGCCAACCCGTAGATATAGGCCTCAGGCAGCAGGTGAAATTTGCTCATCATCGTCAACGCACCACGGCTCAGTGGCGAAGCAAGTTGCCGTAGATACTCCTCACTGGTTGGGTTCAACTGGAGAGGGCTGGGTCGAGCGGCGTAGCGGAAATGGTAGAGAGTCCAGATGCATCCCACTCCGATCAACGAAATGACTGCGATCGCAGTGATCAGTTGCCGAGGCGATGGAGACCTGGCGCCCGATCGCCACAAGTCGATGACCGCGATCAGACACAACACCGGGACGATGAACACCCCGGTGAATTTGGTGGTCATAGCCAGGCCGGCGGCGAGCCCAACGATGATCATTCTGGCGACGGTGGGACGCTGCATGTATCGGTAGAACGCATACACCGCGGCAAGCATTGTGAGCGAGGCCCCGATATCCGTAGTCACGTACGCGCCGTGGGCAAGGAAATTCGGATCCAGACAAAAGAGCAGCAGGGCGAACATGGCCGCTTTATCGCCAAACATCTCCCATGCGCAGAAGAAGAGCAGCGTGGCGAGGAAAACAGTAAGCAGCGAAGCCATGACCCGTGCAGGCAGCAGCGTTTGATCGATGCCATTGGCAGCCAGGAAACGCTGGCCTAGAACGAAACCCTCTTTCTTGAACTGATCGCCCGTGAATGCCGGTTGCTTGATGTCTCGATGCAGCAGGGGAATAGCGTCCCACATCTTCACCAGCGGCGGAACCTCAGGGTTGTAACCAAAATCTCCATGCTCCCAGGAAAGCCACCCTGAATAGAGATGTTGTGACTCATCCCAACTCACGGAATCACGCTTTGCAGTGTGTAAGCAGCTGGCAAAGAAAAGGAGGATGACGATTGCTGCTGAAACGGCCGTGGCTAGAGACAAGCTACGGCGAGGCGCACTCCGAGAGGTGAGAACAGGCATCATCGTGTGTCAGCTTTTGCGTCTGGAAAGATATTCGTAATTCTAACGATACTGGTTGAGTTGAGTGTTTGCATAACGGGCCTACCTGAGCAAGCTTGATAATCAAATTTGGCTGCATGCAGATAACTCGAACGAATATTAAAGCTCGAAGGGAACCGACCACGAAAGAACCACAGACCACCACACTTTCACCACGATTTATCCACGTTTTTACCATCCAAAAATCGCACTTCTGCCTGCCCAATCCCCGAACAAACCCGCCAACAAACCGAATTGAACCCCCGAAAAACCAATAACTCACCACAACTCACCACAAAAGCCGAAGACTGGTTTTATCCACAGCCAACTGGTCCGTCCTCCGCTATTGACTTTCACCCTCCTCAAGAACACCCCCGGTTCTCCTGACGCAGGATTGGATTTGGATTAAAGATGGTGTTGAAAATTTCATTTTGCTTAAGGGCACGGATTTATCCGTGCCGCAAGTGACTTGCTCGTAATGCGGCTTCAGCCGCTGAGGTACGCTTTCTATTTCACGAGGCACTTTTTCAGCACCCTCTACAGTGTTGCACCCTG
>DATAVY010000275.1:0-2827 GCA_036267495.1 Edaphobacter sp. | reverse complement strand
TTTTTGATGCGGGCCTCGAGCGCCAGCGGGATGGCCATGCCCAGGATGAAGAGGAAGCCGGGGAAGACCATGTCGACGTAAGTCATCACATCGATCCTGCCCGGGGCGTGATAGGTCCACCAGGGCAGCCCTTTAACATCTGCGAGTTCGTTGACGAAGATCATCAGCGCGATGTTCAGTCCGCGAAGAATATCAAGCGACACAATTCGATGATGGTGAATTGTCTGCGTGGCGAGTGGATGCGGCGCTGCGGACGCGGTGGTGCTCACGGTTTTACCTCACTGTGAGGATGGAGTCCGGCCTCAATCGCGTCAAGCAGGACATTGTTTGGATCGCCAGTGTACTCCCAGAACATCATTCCGCCGAGATGATAGTCGCGGACGTACAGTGCCTTGTGCGCGAGAGATTCTGCGTCTTCGTAGTCTACCCAGGTTTGGGTCTTGGCGTTGTAGAGATAAGGTGAGTCGGAGCTGTAGTCGAAGTAGCGCACAAAGCCGGAGCCGGGTTTGAGAAGAATGGACTGGATGCTGCCATAGTCGAGATGAAGGTCGTGCGAAGAGATGCCCGACTGGAAGAGGCCATTCCTCGTGCCGGCAACCTTCGTCCAGCCTTTGCCATAGAAGGGAACACCGAGGACGATCTTGTTCGGCTTGACCCCGGCTTCGAGATAATTGTGTACGGATTTATTCGATGAGACATGCTTGGGATCGTCCGGATTCTCATAGAGCGGCGAGTGGTGTCCCGTGTTCTTGTCACCGCCGTACATGTCGTAGGTCATCAGGTTGATCGAGTCGACGTAAAACTGAACCTTGGCCATCTCGGTATGTTCAAGAAAATTCTTCCCGCTTCCCGTCGCAACAGAAGTATAGAGATGGCGATGGAGGCGGGCGCCTTCGCGATTGAAGCGCAGGCGCAGTTCTTTGAGAAGCAGAGTGTAGTTCTCTTTATCTGCGGCGCGGAACGTGTTGTCGTCGCCATTCAAACCGGGATACTCCCAATCGATGTCCAGGCCGTCCAGGTCATATCGACTGACGAAATCCACTGCGCTATCGAGGAAGACCCTGCGGCTCTTCCTGGTCAATGCGGCGTCGGAGAAGTTTTTCGACCAGCTCCAGCCGCCAACTGAGACGAGCACCTTGAGGTTGGGGTTCTGCTGTTTCAGTCCGTTCAGGATGGCGAAGTTCTCCTTGTCGTGCGCAAAGCCCTCGACCACTTTGCCGTCTGCCACGTTGGCAAAGGCGTAGTTGATTCGCGTAAGCTTTTTCGCCGCAACTTCATCGCCCCTGAGGATCCGGCCGCGCGGGAAGACATAGGCGATAATCTCTGCCTTGTTGACAACCGTGGATGCGGAACTTGCCTGTCTCTTAGCAGCGAAGGTAGCGAGCGGCAGAAGGCTGGCGAGGGCGAACATGATGACCATGCGGCGCGCGAACATGAAACTCCTTGGGTGCTCTTTGCGAAAAGGTGCGCGAGGGACAAGTGCTGGAGATGGCTGTTGCAAGAGTTGACGACAGAGGCGGGAACTGTCAAATGAAGGTCGCCCGTGCTTAGGCGCGCTTCTCGCCACTTTACTCCCGATCGTCAGCCTCCCAGGACGTAAATCGCGACGAATCCACCAATCTGATCTCCCGCAGATTTCTCGCAAACAGACCCTTCGAAACCTCCTCCGTAGAGACCTATGAAAAAATAGCTGAAACATGACGCAGGAGACACCACCCTCAACCCACCGCATCCTCGGCATCGATTTCTTCGACGGCTCTGCCAAAGCCGCCGTCGACATCATGCGTAACGGAGGTCTCCTCGTCGTCCCTGCCGCCCCCGCACTCAAAGATCTCGATCGCAACCACGGCTATCGCGACGCCCTCCTCAACGCCGATCTCGTCCTCGCCGACTCCGCCTTCATGGTTCTCATCTGGAACCGTCTCCAATCCACGCCCATCAAGCGCCTCTCCGGCCTCGAGTATCTTCGCGAACTTCTCCAGCAACCCGATGCCCGCCAGCCCGGCAATACCTTCTGGATCATGGCCAGTCCCGCCAGCGCCCAGTGCAATCTTGCCTGGCTCCAGCAGCAGGGAATCACCGTCCCCGAAGACCACATCTACATGGCCCCCATCTACGGCAGCGGCCCCATCGCCGACGCCGCTCTCCTCGATCGCCTCAACCAGCTCCGGCCGCACCACGTCGTCATCACCGTCGGCGGCGGCACGCAGGAGCGTCTCGGCCTCTATCTCAAACGTTCGCTCAACTACCGCCCCGCCATTCACTGCATCGGCGCCGCCATAGCCTTTCTCTCCGGCGATCAGGTCCGCATCCCCGTCTGGGCCGACAGGTTCTATCTCGGCTGGCTCCTCCGCTCCCTCTCCGAACCGAAACGTTTCGTTCCCCGCTACTTCGACGCCTTGCGGCTCTACCCCCTCATGCGCCGCTATCGCGACCGCCTCCCCAGCCTCAAAACCTAGCCGCCGCCGCCGTCCTCGCCGTCGCCGTTGCACGTGCTGTTGCCCTTGCACTTGCCGTTGCCATTGCCATTGCCGTTGCACTTGCCTTTCTGGTTGTCATCCCCGCAGGGGAACTGCGTCACAGTTGCCATGCGCCATTAAATACAGCAGCGAAATGCCACTTCAATCAAAACCGAGCTGGCAACAAAAAAATAGATGGGAAGGCACCCCATTTTTTGCGCGAACCGGCAGCGTACGATTTCGAACCGAACCTGCTCGCTTAAGGGCACCGCTTCCCAGGCTGCGGAAAAAGTCATTGTTTTGAAAGGGCGCGACTTCAGTCGCGCCATAACTCCTCACATCGCATTGCGACTTTAGTCGCTGAGGCA
>DATAVY010000274.1:0-16877 GCA_036267495.1 Edaphobacter sp. | reverse complement strand
TGGTTTGAGGCGCGGCGGGGTGTGTTTGAGCGGGAGTTGAAGGAGCCGATGCTGAAGCTGATCGCCGAGGTGAATGAGGCGATGGCGGAGTTTGCGCCGATGCATGTGCGGCCTCCGCAGAAGATCATGATGCGGATCTACCGGGACATTCGGTTTGCGAAGGACAAGCGGCCTTATAAGACGCACGTTTCGGCCTGGTGGGTGAGGGATGGGCTGCAGAAGACTTCGGGGGCAGGATTTTATTTTCATGTAAGCCCGGAGGAGACGGTGATTGCGGCTGGAGTGTATATGCCGGAGCGCGAGCAGCTGCTGGCGATCCGGCGATATCTGGCGGAGCATCATGAGGAGTTTCGGCGCTTGATGAAAGGGCGGAAGCTGCGGTCGCTGATGAAGGAGAACGACGGGATGCCGCTGACGCGCGCGCCGAAGGGATTTCCCGAGGATCATCCGGCGATCGATCTGTTGAAGAACCGGCAGTGGGGCGTGTCGGTGAGGCTGCCGGGGGAGCGGGCTACGAAGAAGACTCTGGTGAAGGATGTGGTGGAGCGGTTTCGCGTGGCGGCGCCGGTGATTGCGATGCTGAACGCGCCGCTGGTGGGGAAGCCGAGGCGGCCGTTGTTTTAGTAATTGATCTCTTTAGGGATTGCTCGTCTCAGGAATTGCCCGGCGCGGGCAGGGCTTTGCGGATGATGGGGGCTACGCGTGTGCCGAGGAGTTCGATGGCGTGGAGCAGCTTATCGTGGGGCAGAGCGGCGACGCTCATCTGAAAACTGAGGCGAGAGATGCCGCCGAGAGCTTCGTTATAGCGAAGGACTTTTTCGGCGACGGTTTCGGGATCGCTGACGATGAGAGCTCCGGTGGGGCGGCGGAGGGCTTCGAACTGATTGCGCGTGACAGGAGGCCAGCCGCGTTCCCTGCCGATCTTGGTGAAAGCTTCCGCGTAGCCGGGGAAGAAGTCGTCGGAGGCTTGCTGGTCGGTGTCGGCGACGTAGCCGAGCGCGTGAATGCCGACTTTGAGTTTTTCGGCGGCGTGGCCGGAGCGTTTGCCGGCTTCGCGGTAGAGGTCGATGAGGGGGCGGAAGCGGTGCGGTTCGCCGCCGATGATGGCAACCATTAAAGGAAGGCCGAGGATGCCGGCGCGGACGAAGGATTCGGGTGTGCCGCCAACTCCGAGCCAGACGGGGAGAGGATTCTGGATGGGGCGCGGGTAGACGCCCTGGCCGGTGAGCGCGGGACGATGCTTGCCGGACCAGTGGACGTTGGTGTTTTCGCGGAGGGCGAGGAGGAGATCGAGCTTTTCAGCGAAGAGATCATCGTAGTCTTCGAGCTTGAGCCCGAAGAGTGGGAAGGATTCGACGAAGGAGCCGCGGCCGGCGACGATTTCGGCGCGGCCGTTGGAGATGAGGTCGAGGGTAGCGAAGTTCTGAAAGACTCGAACCGGATCGGCAGCGCTGAGGACGGTGACGGCAGAGGTGAGACGGATATTTGTGGTGCGGGCGGCTGCTGCTGCGAGGATGACGGCGGGGGCGGAGTCGAGGTACTCGCTGCGATGGTGTTCGCCGAGGCCGAAGACATCGAGACCGACCCTGTCGGCGAACTCGATCTCTTCGAGGAGATGGGCGATGCGCTCCTGCGCGGTGACGATGTGGCCGGTGGCGGGGTCCGGGACTAACGCCGCGAAGCTGTCGATGCCGATCTGCATCTGGTGAACCTCTCTCCATGCTACAGAGAGATTGATGGCAGATGGCGAGAATCGATTCCTGCGGCTAAGCGAGGAATTTTTTTAGCGGCTCCCAGTAGTGGGAGGGCCATCCGGCGCTGAGATGATCGTAGTGCCCTTCGGGAAAGCCGGTGTGGTCGAGGATAAGCCGGGTGCCGGAGCCTTGCGGCTTCAACGCAATCTCGACGAGAGAATAGGTGCCTTCAGGGAAATCTCCCGTAGGGCGCCAGGCCTGCACGATGCGCTGGTTGGGGATGAGTTCGACGTTTCGTCCAACGATCGCTCCACCAAACAGGGAGAAGGCGCCGCCGGCTTTTGGGTCTATCTCCGCCGGCGCGCCTGTGAATGAGGCGAAATCCTTTGAGCTCAGAAGCGCCTCGTAGATTCGCTGCGGGGATGCCTTGAAATCAATCTCCTGGTGGATTGACGTGCGCTTCCGATTGGACGTGGTGGCGGGTACTTCTTTCATGTTCTCTTCCTGGCTTTCTGCCCGGAGGAGAGGACTCACGATCTGGCTGCTCCAGGCTATGGCAATGGCTGCGATCACCTGACGGCGGGTGGATACCGGCTTGTTTGGCTTCGTGTTCTCTTTCATCGTGCCCTCCGGCAGTTTTATCTTCCAGCTTCAACGGATGGGAACATGAGAACGAATTATGTTCAAGATCATATTTTGCTGGACAAAGAAGCCTGCGCTTGTCCATACTCCTCGCATATCAGATTTCATATAGCCTTCCGACAGAACGAGGAGAACGTATGCCTTATCCAGTTGGTCACCGGGCCCGAGTTGAAGGAAAGATTGTTGAGAGTGCACGCCGGTTATTCAATCGCCATGGTTTTGACAATGTTTCGGTGCAACAGATCATGTCCGGCGCGGGGCTGACGCACGGCGGATTCTATAGCTACTTCCGCAGCAAGAGCGAGCTCTACATCAAGGTGCTTGGCTGTTTTCTCACCGACCCTGAGTGGAAGAACATGTGGGAGGGCGTCGAGGTCGATATGGCCGCGACCGATGCCGCGGCACAGGTAGTGCGCGCCTATCTTTCCATCCAGCACTTTGAGGATGTCGAGAATTCGTGCCCGATGGTGGCGCTGCCGACCGATGTAACGCGCAGCAGCGATGAGGCGAAGCGGGCGTTCGAAAATGTGTTTGCGGCGATGGTGGGCGTGTTGGAACGCAGCGTGAGCGAGGACAACAAGCAGCGGCGCGCGAAGGCCCAGGCGATGGCTGCGTTGTGCGTGGGCGGCATGGTGGTGGCGAGGGCGATGTCCAGTCGCGTTGTCGCCGATGAGCTGCGGGATGCCTGCATGGCGGTTGCGCTCGATCTTGGAGGATGGGTGGATACGAGCGCACTGAAGAGCGAAGCACAAGAACCGAGAATGAGTTAGGAAGGCGCACATCACCCAACGCAGGACATGGGTCATCTAAATCTGGCCGCGACGGTCGATCCTTTAATCTTCAGGACTTGATAAAGGCAAGCAGGTCGGCGTTGATCTCGTCGGCGTGCGTGATTGGCATGCCATGCGGATAGCCGGGGTAGGTCTTGAGCGTGGCGTTCTTCAGGATCTTTGCGGAGGCGCGTCCCGCGGCGTCGATGGGAACAATCTGATCGTCTTCGCCGTGAAGGACCAGGACAGGGATGTCGATCTTCTTGAGGTCTTCGGTGAAGTCGGTTTCGGAAAAGGCCTTGACGGTGTCGTACTGGCTCTTGTGGGAGCCGAGCATGCCTGCGAGCCAGAAGTTGTCCTGGATGCCCTTGGAGATCTTCGCACCGGGGCGGTTATATCCGAAGAAGGGCAGGGTAACGTCCTGATAGAACTGTGAGCGATTGGCGGCGAGGCTGGTGCGGAGGCCGTCGAATATGGACATCGGAAGACCGCCGGGGTTCTTTTCGGTTTTCAGCATGAGCGGCGGTACGGCACTGATCAGAACGGCTTTTGCCGTGCGTCCTGCACCGTGGCGGCCGAGATAGCGCGCGACTTCGCCTCCGCCGGTGGAGTGGCCAACCATGATCGTGTTTTTGAGATCGAGAAAGTTCATCAGCTCGGCGAGATCGTCGGCGTAGTGATCCATGTCGTTGCCGTCCCAGGGCTGGCTGGAGCGGCCGTTGCCGCGGCGATCATGCGCGATGACGCGATAGCCCTTCTGGCCGAGGAAGAGCATCTGCGCGTCCCAGGCGTCGGCGGTGAGAGGCCATCCGTGCGAGAAGGTGATGGGCTGACCTGTGCCCCAGTCTTTGTAGTAGATCGATGTGCCGTCTCTGGTGGTGAGGGTTGGCATGTGCGTTCTCCTTGGTTTCTGTTGCCGGGCGAAAAGGATTCGTGGTGGAAAGTGGCGTGATTATTTACCAACAGTATGGATGCTCAGGATGCCGGACGGATGTGAATTTTGTGCTTGTGCAGGGAAATTGAGATAGTTTGCACTGGGTTTGTTGGCGTAGGATGCCGTTCCAGAGGGTAATCGATGCCGACTGTTCTGAAATATTTCGCCGTGTTGCTGATGGCCTGCGGTGCGACGCCATTTACTTTGTCTCAGAAGACGACGTCTGCTGAGACGCAACAACATATTAAAGATGTCGAGGCTGGCCTTTTGCCGGGGGTAGTGATCAAGGGCGACCCTCATCCGGGACACAGCTTGAGTGAGAGGATGACGGCGTTGCACGTCAATGGCGTGAGCATTGCAGTGGTCCATCACGGCGTGATCGAGTGGGCGCAGGGTTTCGGGGTGATGAGTGCAGGTGGGTCTCCGGTTTCTGCGGACACGCTGTTTCAGGCAGGCTCGATCAGCAAGCCGGTGGCGGCGATGGCTGCACTGCATCAGGTGCAGCTTGGAAAGCTATCGCTCGATGCCGATGTGAATTCGGAGCTGACGAGCTGGAAGCTGCCGGATGCGGCGGTTGCAGGCGGAAAGTTCGTCACGCTGCGCGAGCTGCTGACGCATACGGGCGGTACGACGGTGCATGGGTTTCCAGGTTATGCCACGGACGCTCCGGTTCCGAGCCTGGTGCAGGTGTTGAACGGAGAGAAGCCTGCGAACACGCCGGCGATCCGGATTGAAGCGGCTCCGGGGACCAAGTGGAATTATTCGGGCGGCGGCTACACGATCATGCAACAGATATTGATCGATGAGACGAAGGAGCCGTTTGCGAAGCTGCTGCACGATACGGTGCTGGCGCCGATCGGGATGACGCATAGTACCTATGAACAGCCGCTGCCGGCCGCGATGCATATTTCTGCTGCAACTCCTTACGAAGCGGATGGCAAACCGGTGGAGGGGGGCGCCCATACGTATCCGGAGCTTGCAGCCGCAGGTTTGTGGACGACGCCGACGGACCTTGCGCGTTTCTGCATCGAGATTCAACATTCGCTCAAGGGCGAGTGGAACCACGTGCTGTCACAGGAGATGACGAAGCAGATGCTGACGCCGGGGATGGGACAGTATGGGCTTGGCCTGGCGATTGGCGGGTCGGCTTCGAATCCGTACTTTGGGCATGGCGGCGTCAATGAAGGCTTCGAAAGCACGATGTCGGCCTATGAGAAAGATGGCGAAGGCGCGGTGGTGATGACGAATGCGCAAGGCGGATCGAGACTGGCGGATGAGGTGATGCGAAGCATTGCTGCTACGTATCGCTGGCCGGATTTTCAGCCGAAAGTACGCGCGACGGTGGCGGTCGATTCGAAGATTCTTGCGAGCTACGCCGGCGCGTATGAGTTGACGCCGAAGTTCAGCCTTGTTGTGAGCGTCGAGGACGGACATCTTGTGACGCAGGCTACGGGGCAGAGCAGTTTTTCCATGCTTGCGGAGTCGGAGACAAAGTTTTTTCCGACGGCATTTGATGCAGAGATTGAATTTTTCAAGGATGCACAGGGAAATGTTTCGTATCTGACGCTGCGGCAAAATGGACGGGAGACGAAGGCGATGAAGAAATAAAAACGTCATTTTGCTGGGATTTTCGCATAAAAAGGTGCCCGAATCCGAACAAAACCTGAAAAAATCGGAAAAAACCTGTGGAAACCAAAGATTTGTGGTTGACAAAGCGCTCGGAAAGGGTGAAGGTGAATTGCGGTAGGGTTCTCCGCACCCGCATGAACATTGGTGATTTCGCATTGGAAACTGGATGCGGTCCCATTCAATTCTTCACGCAGGCAAGGCGAGCGACCGCAACTTATTTTTGAAAGCAGAAGGAGCAAGACAAATGGCAAAGGGAATGACAAAGACAGCGCTGGTTCGCCACATGGCGGAGAAGCTCGAAATCACCAACAAGCAGGCCGCTGCCGGCCTGGAGCTGCTGGCCGACACCGCGGTGAAAGAGACCAAGAAGAATGGCGAGTTCACCATTCCGGGCATCGGCAAACTGGTGAAGGCTGAGCGCAAGGCGCGGCTGGGTCGCAATCCACAGACCGGCGAAACCATCAAGATCAAGGCCAAGACCGTGGTGAAGTTCCGCGTGGCCAAGGTTGCGAAGGACACGATCGCACCGGCGAAGAAGTAGTTTCGTTGCGGTACGTGCTGCTGCGGTAGAGGCAGCGGTATCGCATGCGAAACGGCGCTCCCCGATGCCTTGCGCCTTCGTTGGCGTTGGTTAAGGTGCGAGAGACGTACGAATCAAACGATAAGCCCGCTGCGGCTCTCTTCTCTGGGTGCGGCGGGTTTGTTGTTTTTCTCTATCGCTTTGGAAGGAACGCGCGAACGATGAGTGAGACGCCCAGCGAGATGAGAACGCCTTTGATGAGCAGCATGGAGTTGTAACGCCAGCCGAGCAAGGCGAAGGTGATGACGACTCCCCACATGTAGATCTCGCCGAGGAAGGCTGTGGGCCACCTGGGTTGCAACGTGGAGGCGGGGACTTGCGGTGCGATTGCCGGAACGAGGCTGGGAACCTTGGTGCGATAGGCGAGATAGGGTTCGCCGAGTTTGGCAGTGAGGAAGGATTCTTCTCCCGCGATAAGACGAAGCTGGAACAGAAAAACGGCGATGATGCAGAAGATGGCTCCGCTGGGCGGCATGAGCAGTGCGAGTGCGAAGGTGTGGACGAAGGTGCCGAGGTAAAGCGGGTTGCGGAGATAGCGATAAGGCCCAGCCGCGACGACGCCTTCGCCATGCATCGCTTTGTCCTGAACGACGGACGGACTGAGATAGGCCGTGGCCCAGGTGCGGAGGATCGCTCCGGCAAGGGCACAGAGGATGGCGAGGAGAAGCACGGCAATCGTCGCGGTGTTGAAGCTGAGCCAGCCGGCACGCGTGGGCCACGAGGCGATGAGTTGCCAGGTGCGGATCGAGTCGAGATGCAGCCAACGGTCCCAGGGAGCGACGAAGCCGAGAAGAAAAATGACCGCGAGGATGAAAAAGCGGAGACGAAATTCGAAAGTTGCTGCCTTCATGCCTCGTAGCCTTTCAGCCCGGATGAGGAGAATCGATCGCGGATCGTCTCTGAAAACGGATATGTCTCTTCGCTGAGTCGTTTCTGACCCGTTTTTAATCCGCGTGATCCGCGGTCGTATCTTCCGCGGTCGTATCTTCTTTGTGGATTCAATTCTTCAGGTTCGCCGGCTCTTTGTACACTACGCCGGACTTCATGACGAAGTTCACGTGTTGAAGAATCTTCACGTCCTTGAGCGGGTCGCCGTCGATCGCGATGATGTCGGCCCACTTACCGGGTTCGATGGTGCCGATCTTGTCGGTCCAGCCCATGAGGTCGGCGGCGTTGATGGTGCCGGTCTGAATGCCTTTGAGCGGGGACATGCCGTACTGGTTGACGTAGACATCGATCTCATGAGCGTTGAGGCCGTGGGGATAAACGGCGGCGTCGGTACCGAGGGCGATTTTGACGCCGGCATCGATGGCGCGCTTCTGGTTTGCCTTCATGGCTACGCTGACGTCGGCCATCTTCTGCTGGTAGATAGCCGGAAGGTGGCCATTCTCGCGCATCCAGTCGACAAGGTAGGCAGTGGGCACGAGGTAGGTGCCGTGCTTCTTCATGGCGGCGATGCACTCGTCGTTGATGTAGGAGCCGTGCTCGATGGAGTCGACGCCGGCCTCCGTGGCCCAGAGGATTCCCTGCGCGCCGTGGGCATGCGAGGCGACCTTGCGGCCGAGACGGTGCGCATCGGCGACGATGGCCTGGAGCTCTTCCATCGTGTATTGGCTCGCCTGCGGGTCGTCGCCTTTGGAGAGGACGCCGCCGGTGGAGGCGATCTTGATGAGGTCGGCGCCATACTTGATGTTTTCGCGAACCTGGTGCTGGACGGCGGGGATGCCGTCGGCTACGCCCTGGCCGTGGACGTGGTACTCGTAGGGAAGAAGGTTTTGGTCCATGTGGCCGCCGGTGATGCCGAGCGGCGGTCCACTGACCTGCATGTGCGGGCCGGGGATGTGGCCGGCGTTGATCTCGTCGCGCAGGGCGACATCGGTGAAGTCGTTGGCGCCGACGTTGCGCACGGTGGTGAAGCCGGCTTCGAGCGTGACCTTGGCGTTCTCGACTCCGATGATTGCCTCTTTGCCGGGTGTCATCGAAAGCTCAAAGTAAGGATCGAAGTTGTTGGCCATGGTGAGATGGGTGTGAACGTCGATCAGGCCGGGCATGACGGTGTATTTGGTCAGGTCGATTTCCGTGTCGCCTGCCTGCTTCGGCGTAGAGGCAGTAGGGGCGATGGCGGTGATGCGATCGCCCGTGACGATGATGGTTTGGGCCGCAGGCTCTGCGCCGGTCTTTACGTCGAGAAGATGGCCGGTCCGGATGAGCGTGCGAGTGGCGGTTTGCGCGGAACCGGAGACGACAGCGGCAATTTGTAACAGAATGAGTAACAGATAAAATCTCAAGTGCTTGGTCGTGCGCATTTGCAGTCTCCTGATTTCGCGATGCCAGTTTGTCTTGATTTGTGTCTTTGAGAGTGTCTGTGATGGACTGCGGATTGTCGAGAGATTATTCGCCGCCCAGCGCGGTGAGGATTGCGTCGAAATCTTCGAGGTTGGCGTATTCGATGATGACTTTACCTTTTCCCTTTTTGTCATCGATCTGGACCTTGAGGCCCAGTTTGCGGCGTAGGCGATCCTGCGCCTCGCGGACGTTGGGATCTTCGGGCTGGGCAGGTTTTGCCTTCTTTCCCGGCTTGGCTTCGGGATTGATGAGTCCCTGGACGTAACTTTCGGTCTGGCGGACGGAGAGGCTGAGCGCCATGACCTTTTGCGCGGCGGCAGCGATCGCTTCCGGCGAGTCGAGGGCGAGAAGGGTGCGAGCGTGGCCGAAACTGAGGTCGCCGGACTCTACTTTGTGTTGAATGGCTTCCGGTAAACGTAACAAACGAAGGAAGTTAGAAACACTTGCCCGCTCTTTGCCGGTGCGGATGGCCATCTGTTCCTGGGTCATCCTGAAGTCCTGACTCAGCCGCTGATAGGCGCGGGCCTGCTCCATGGGATTGAGGTCGGCGCGCTGGAGGTTTTCGACGATTGTCATCTCAAGCGTCTGCTCATCCGAGGCGTGGCGGACGATAGCAGGAATGGTGGATTTTCCGGCCTTGCGGCTGGCGAGCCAGCGCCGCTCACCGGTGATCAGCTGGTACTTTGCTTGCCCATGTTCATGGCTAAGCGGCCTGACTACAATGGGTTGCACGACTCCTGAGGCCGCGATGGACTGGGCCAGCTCCGTCAGCTGGGCCTCGTCGAAACGGGTTCTAGTCTGGAAAGGATTGCGTTCGATCTGGTCCAGGGGGATGTCCAGCGGCTTGCCGGTGGGTTCAGCCACGGCCGTTATCGCAGGTACGGCGACGGGTATTGGACGGGAGGGGAGGAGGGATTCAAGTCCCTTTCCTAAGGCTCGGCGTTTTGGATCGATTGCTGGGGGCATTTTGCTCTCTTTGTTCTCGATTAGAAGCTTTATGTCCTGGCGGACGGGCCCACTGCGCGTGGAGCGGCCACTTCGTGGCGTGTGTACCGGTTTACGTGGTGCGAAATACCTCGGTTCGGCGCTGGCCGGCCTATTGCTCTTTTTCTTTGGTGGATTTCCAGAAACGGCTTTTCTTTTCGGGGATGTTGAAGGACTTTAAGGAGCTTGCGGCTGCTGCTGCCGCTGCTTTGCGTCGTTTGGCTTCGGGACTCTCCATATTGTTTCGGCTTAGAAGTTCAAGGGCCAGCTCCCGGTAAGCCTCGGCACCTCGGGACTTAGGGTCGTAGAGGCTGACGGGTTTACCGTGGCTGGGGGCCTCGGCGAGCCGGATATTCCGGGGAATCGTGGTTTTGAGCAACTTGTCGTCGAAGAAGGATTTGAGATTGTCGTTCACCTGCTGGGACAGGTTGGTACGGTCGTCATACATGGTGAGCAGGACGCCTTCGAGCGCGAGAGAGGAGTTGAAAGCCTGGGTGACGCGGTCCAGCGTGGACATCAGCTCAGAGATTCCTTCCAGCGCAAAGTATTCAGCCTGCATGGGGACAAGAAGCCCGTCGGAGGCGACCAGAGCATTGAGGGTGAGGAGATCCAGGGCCGGAGGGCAATCCAGCAGGATGAAGGGGTAGTTGGCGCGGATCGGAGCCAGCGCCTCGCGGAGTTTGAACTCGCGGCCATCGAGACCGATAAGCTCTATGGTGGCTCCGATGAGGTTTTTGCTGCTGGGGACGAGCTTGAGGTTGTCGATCTCGGTGGGGAGGAGGGCTTCTGCAAGGGTGGTGTGGCCGAGGAGGACATCGTAGATGCTGAGGCGGGCGTCCTCTCCGTCACGTGCGCGGGCAAAACCGAGGCCGCCGGTGGAGTTGGCCTGGGGATCGCAGTCGATCAGGAGGGTGGGAAGCCCTTCGAGGGCGATTGCGGCGGCGAGGTTGATGGCAGTGGTAGTTTTGCCGACTCCGCCCTTCTGATTGACGACAGCGATGACCTTGGATCGGGGTGGATCAGGCTTTTCCTTGGGGTCGGGCTTGTCGGCTGCTTCGGAGTTAATCATCAGTGTTAAAGCAGGGTACCGGGAGGGCGGGTTCGGTGCAATGCGGCGAGGCTGTGCAGAAGTGCGAATGGTTGTGGAGAACGTGTGGAACGCCGGTTTTGCCTTGAAACGCGACGGCTTCTGCGGCCATTGATGTGGAAATCTTTTGTTCCACGTGGAACAATCCGCAGGATTTCAAATGTCAAATCTGGTCAACAAACGCTCACCAATCTGGTCGACCAAAATCTAACAACAAAGCACTTATCCTGAAATGCGAAAGGCTTGTATGACTCTGCGCACCCTCGCTATCTGTTCCAGCGTATTTTTCATTACGGGCATCTCGGCCAAAGCCGAATGTGCGAACCCGGAGCTGAAAAATCAGAAAAAAGACACTGAAACCATACAAAGGCTTGAGAAAGCCTGGTCATCGGCCTTTTCGCACGGAGACACCGCTTTTGAGGCCTGCCTGCTGACGCCTGATTTTATGGAGATCCGAAGCGATGGGAAGATCAATCATCTGACCGATGAACTGGCGCTGGCGGCAAAGCATAAGGGAAACCCCTTGCCGGACGGTCCCCCAACGCCACCTCCGCCGGTACAAATCCATGGGGATGCAGCGGTTTCCTATGGCCTCTCCCAGGAGAGACTGATTAATGGCAAGCCTTTCAAGTCCTATTACGCCGATTATTACGTCTGGAAGGACGGCCAATGGCACGTCTACTTCGCACAACAAACTTTGTTTGCCGCCAGTTGAGGGCTGTTCCACGTGGAACAGCAAAACAGCCGGCTAACGCCACCCCGTTCGCCGGTTTGCCTGTTTTCGGTTTGCCTATTTAGTGATGAAGGCGAAGCAAAAGAACTACCCCGATGATGATCGTGGTAAGCAGTATTTCGCTGACGTGATAGTCGAGAACCTTTTGATAGGAACTGGAGGTATAGGCGCGGGGGCTCTCTGACTGGGGGGACACTTCGGAAGAGATGATCGAACCGGCTTGCGTGGATACGTTCTTTTCTGCGCTCACGTGCTTAACTCCCTCGGCTGCACACAGAAATCTCCCTGTGTCGCAACTGTCGTCTTCATGGGGAGTTCCCCTGTTACCAGGGGCAAGGGTGTTTATAACAAAGGTTCCCCTCCACCACAACTGTTTTTTGCAATTATTTGCAGATTTATTTTTTCTGAGCGCCCGGTGCACGGCTCAGACCGCTCACGGTGATTCCCTCAGCAAAGCAGCGTCTCGACGTAAACTACTCCAGCAGCTGAACTTGGGATGGGGAGGGAAAGTCCCGCCACAGGCGCATCGGCCGCAGTAGTCAGCAAAACAAGCTGGCCTCCGGGAAGGATTCGCGACCGGGCAGCAAGCAGGGCAGCATCCATATGGTCGACCGCCCGAAGAGCGACCGCCTGAAATCGATGGCTAACCGGCATCGATTCGACCCGAGCGGGCCAGATCTCGGCAGTCAGGCCGAGAGTTCGAACAGCTTCGCGGAGGAAGGTCGCTTTCTTATTCTGAGATTCGGCCAGAGTGACCTGAATCTCCGGGCGGAGGAGCGCAACCGGAATGCCGGGAAAACCCGCTCCCGAGCCGAAATCGAGCAATGTTAACGTGCCGGGCTCGATATGGCGAGCTGCGAACAGGCTCTCCCCAAAGTGCCGGCGGACGATCTCCCCGGGATCGCGGACTGCGGTGAGATTGGTGCGCGCGTTCCACTTGAGCAGAAGATCAAGGTAGGTGGAGAGCTGCGGCAGGAGCGCGGCGGCGGCCGCATCGGGGAGATAGGGGCGAAGATGCTCAGCGATTTCGGATTCGGAGAGGGCCGGCATCGCAATCAAGTATAAGGTTCGCTGCAAACGCGTCGCTCAGCGCATCCCTCGCGAGGTCGCCGGTCAGTATGCAGGAAGGCGCCGATTACGAGGCAGCGACCGAGGTGTGGATCGGGCGAGGAACCCAGGCGATCGCTTCGGCGATGAAGCGGTCGAACAGAGCGCGTGAGGTGGAACTGATGTCGTAGCTGCGCTCCGGGTGCCATTGGACGCCAAGCACGAAGTGGGCAGTGGCGCCTTCTGTAGCCTGGCCGCCTTCGACGGCTTCGATGACGGCGTCCTGCGGGCAGCGGGCGGAGACACGGAGCCCGTCGCCCGGAATGCCGATAGCCTGATGGTGGCTCGAGTTGATCGGCAAGCGGAGGAAGTTGTCCTGTTCGGGCGCTTCGGTCGGCGTCAGCACAGTGCCAAGCAGGGATTCAGGCGCTATCGCCGCAGTGTGGGCAATCGCAACCTTCCCGCCGGCGGAATGATTGACGGGAAGAATGGTGAGATCCTGCACCAGCGTCCCGCCGCGCCATACATTGAGAATCTGCACCCCGAAGCAGATGGCGAAGATCGGCTTGTAGAGATTGTGGGCGTCCTGCAGGAGAAGCTCGTCGACGTTTTCGCGTGGGTGATCGGCGGGAGCGCACTCCGGGATGGGGTCCTGGCCATACTTCTGCGGGTTGACATCGGCCGGGCTGCCCGGAAGCAAAATCCCCTGGCAGGTATTGATGAGGTTGGCGATCTCGACTGGTGTGGCGTTGAGAGGAATCTCGACCGGTTCGCCGCCGCTGGCCTGGACCGCAGCCGCGTAGGAGGGCCACGAGCGATGGTTGTACTCCGCATTCGTGCTGGTGGGGAGAGGAATGGCGATGCGCGGACGAAGAGGAGGCATAGCGTTCATTACAGGTAAGTATAGTCTCGCGGGGTATGGTCTCGCGGGCAGAGCCTAGACGATCGGATCGGGGATGTAGGTATCGGTTTTACGTCCGTCCGGCGGCTGTCCCAGGCTGAGTTTGGGGCCTGTCATTTGGAAGGTGTATGTCTCTTTCTGGTTGTTGATGTGAAAGGTATGCGCGGCTCTATCCCACGTGCCTTCAGAGGTGCTGAAGGGAATGCGGACGCTCTCGATATTGTCGGGGAAGAATGCCAGAATGGCGGTGGTCATAAGCTTTTGTTGCGCGGCAACATTGGGATCGGTACTGGGAATCGCAGACGGAAGCGGCTGCCATTTGCCCAGGAGAGGATCGCTTGCCGAGGGTGCGGTGCCGATACGCGCAAAGGTCTGCTCCTGCCCGTCGGCCGATTTAATGTGGAGCGTAGTGCCCTCCATGTGAAACGTCACTGTGATCGCAGCGCCGGTGGCAGTCGCGGGCGGTGATGTAAAGGTGTCTCCAGAGCGCGTGATCGTTGATGTGATGATAGCGCCGATGTGCATGGTCAGGGTGCCGTCAGGCCTGAAGTCCCACCACGAGCCGATGCCTCCGTGCGATGGATGCTCCGCGACCCAATGACCGACCGGGCTGGCGAATAGCGGCGAAGATTGCGTCTGCGCCGAGGCGGGAAGCGCAACAAGCAGAAGTGCGGAGAGGACGGCGCGTGGGACGATGGGGCTCATGCAGAATCCTCTGGCGTGATGGTGGGTATTTTACCGCTGAGTACAAGCAAACCGATTTATTGCGGCGAGTACTGTGAGTATGTAGCGGAGATCGAATCGTAGAGACGTTGTGTGAGCGCGTCGGCATCGCGAGTCGTCAGGCCGCCCGTAGGCAGCGGATCGCCGACCACAATGAGCAGCGGGCGCGGATACAACGCGTAAACGTGGATGGGGAGTAGCTCGTACGTCCCGACCAGGGTCAGAGGGATCAGCGGAACCTGCGCCTTGATCGCCATGTAGGCGCAGCCCGACATCATGGCCTGAAGTTTGCCGGTTGCGGCCCGGCCACCCTCGGGGAAGAGCACCAGCGGCAGGCCCTGTTTCAACGTTCCGACCCCCCGGCTCAAGCTGGCGATCAGAGAGCGGCCACTCTTTGTGTCTACCGGCACCTGGCCGGAGCGGTTAAGATACCAGCCGATAAAAGGCGTCTTCCACAGGGATTGCTTCGCCAGAATACGGAACTGGAAGGGAAGATAGGCGAACAGGACGGGCGTATCCATGTAGCTGAGGTGATTTGAGGCGTACACCGCGGTTTCATGGACCTGAAGCTTCTCGCGGCCCACGATCTTGACCGGAGAGAAGCTGATCGCGAGCAATGTGCGAGCCCAGAGACGCGCAATAAAGTGCTGTTGCCGGCCTGACCTGTCCCACAGGCCGCAGAGCAGGGAGATGCTGCCATAGAAGCCCGTAGCCACGCCAACCAGCGGGACCAGCAGGAGGTAGGAGAGCCAGCGAAGAATGAACGGGGGCTTCTTCGAGTGCGTGATGAAGGCAGGAATCTCCGGCTCCGAGACCGACAAGACGTTCTCGGCATTCGGTGGAGCTTTGGCGGGTGGAACAGCGTGGCTCACGTCCGTTGGTTGGGTTACGTCGCCGGCTGATTCCTGGGTCAGATCGCCGGCTGCGGGAGTGTCGCTCATGTCTGCTCCGCCAGTCGGCGGATCTCGCCGACGAGATAAACGGAGCCAGTGGCAAGGATGAGGCCATTAGCCGGGGTAATCGCACGAGCCTGCGCGAGAGCGGCAGCCAGATCCGGGGCAGCCTGGGCAGGAATATCGAGGCTGCGGGCGGCAGCCAGGAGAGCATCGATACCGGCGGCGCGGGGATTGTCGATCGGGGCAAACAGGATATGGTCGTCAGGGCGATCGCCGGCGGAGTCAAAGAGCGGGAAGAGAATCTGCGACATCTCCTGAAGCTTCTTGTCGCGGAGACAACTGAAGAGCAGGGTACGCGGCTGATCCTCGGGAAGCTGCGCGATGGCAGCACGAAGAGTCCACGCGCCGGCAGGGTTGTGAGCGACGTCGAGCAGCAGGCCGGGGCCGTCCGAAGAGGGTATAAATTCGAGCCGGCCGGGCCATCTGGTCTCGCGAATCCCTTGTTCTATCGCTGAATTCGTTATTTTGTAACTTATGCGGTTACTTTTTAGATCGCCTTGTCGCCTTATGTAACCATCTGAGTTACGTAAGTCCGCCGCCGCCGCGATTGCCAGGGCGATATTGCGTTGCTGATGGTGACCATAGAGCGGCGAATCGATCTCGAGAGGTTCGCCTTCGAGCGTGACGGAGTAGCGGTTGCGGGGAAGCGGCTCGCTGGATACGGAGGTGGAAAGCCGTGCCTCTTCGCTCCGCTGGTCTTCGCTCTGCTTGTCTTCGCCCCATGACCCGCGCCTCTCGCTCGAAGAGGTCGACGATCGCGGCGGAAGATGCGGGATGAAGTTGGCCGCGCTGATCGCCCGCAGGTTGAGCGTCGCAGCCGCTTCGCCTATGGCCTGGTTTGCCTCGGGGTGCTGCGGCAGTGTAATCAGGGTTCCGCCGGGGCGAAGGATGCCGGCCTTTTCGCGGGCAATTTCGGCGATGGTGTCGCCCAGGTAGTCCTGATGGTCGAGGGCTATATCCGTAATGATCGAGAGGATAGGCTCAACAATGTTGGTTGCGTCCAGTCGGCCCCCAAGGCCCACTTCGAGAACTGCGATATCGATCGAACTGTCACCGACAGATGTATCTGCTTTATTTCCAGCGAAATAGAGGAAGGCTAAAGCGGTGAGAACCTCGAAATAGCTGGGCGCGTACGGGAGATCGCCGGACTCCACCAGGCGCCTGGCAGTCTCATCTACCTGAAAGTAAAGCCGCGCGAAGTCTTCATCCGAGATAGGCACGCCGTCGATCTGGATCCGCTCGTTGACCCGGATCAGGTGCGGCGAGGTATAAAGCCCGGTTCGGTAGCCCGCCATGGTAAGAATACTGGCCAGAGTCGCCGCCGTAGAGCCCTTGCCATTGGTTCCTCCGATCAGGATCGAGGGAAACGTGGCATGGGGGGCGCCCAGGGCTGTCACCAGCACGCGCATGTGGGCGAGGTCGAACTTACGGCGGGGGACGCCGGGCGCAGCCGGGGCGAGCTCATGGCCCAGAGCGTAGAGGTGGGCGACCGCGGCAGCGTAAGACATGCGGCTATTTTAGGGGATTGCGCCTGTTTCAGGACGGATGGGTACCAAAAGGGGATAGGCCAGCGGTGGGCATACCGCCCCGGTTCGCGGGATACCACGAAGGTGGGATATCGAGGGTGGTTCGGGCGAGGGATAGTAGGGAATCAACTGTAGCAACATGCAATATTTTGCAACTTAGGCTGCCGGTTCAACCCTGGAGGATTCTTCAAGACCTCGGGGAGAAAGGAGAAGGTTGAATGCATATCGCATTAGGTATCTCGTTTGGAATGATCGCCGCTGCGCCGTTCGTCGGACGGTGGAGGGCAAACGTCTGGCTGAGAAAGAACATGCCTGCGGAACGATC
>DATAVY010000273.1:0-12900 GCA_036267495.1 Edaphobacter sp. | reverse complement strand
ACCGGAGGAGCGGGTGTGGCTGGCGGGTGAGTTGGAGCGTGATCAGGAGCGGCATGGTGCGGCGACGCATCATCGGTTGGGAGATGCTTTTCGGTTGCCGGCGCTGTGGATACTGGCCGGGGTTTATTTTGTGAGCCAGGTCGGCGTGTATGTCGTGAACCTTTGGATGCCGCTGATTCTTAATAGCTTTTCGCGTGGAGCAGCGAGTGGTGACGCGAGTTTAATTGCGCGGTATGCGACAGCGCCTTATCTGGCAGCGGCGCTGATGACCGTGGCGGTGGGATGGAGTTCGGACAGGCACAACGAGCGGCGATGGCATATTGCAGGTTGTCTGACGCTGGCAGCAGTGGGGTTTGCGTGGACGGCCTGGGCGCACTCGCTGGTTGTCGCTCTCGGTGCGATGACGCTGGCGGCGGTCGGATTGTGGAGCATGATGGGGCCGTTCTGGACTCTGATGACGAGCATGTTGAGTGGTACGGCCGCGGCAGGAGCGGTTGCGGTGTTGCAGATGGTGGGCGGAGTTGGAGGGTTCGCCGGGCCGTATATGACGGGGCGGCTGCGCGATACAACGCATGGGTTCACTGCGGGGCTCTACCTGATCGGCGGCATGACGTTGACCGCAGGGATGCTGGTTCTGGCGGTGCGAGGGCAGAAGCGTTTGAATTGCTCGTGAAATGATTTGCTGTGAAAAATGATTGTGGGTTTGATGTGGCTGAAATAGTGCCGTTAGTTAAAAACGGACAATAGATCGAATACCGAAAACTGTGTCCAAACTGTTATTCTAGAAGAGATTAAAGCATTTAGAAAATTGAAACGAGGTGCAGGAATGGCAACAGCAACAGTGGATAAGACTGCGGTCCAGCAGAAGTCAGCGGACTATAAGGTTGCGGATATTTCTCTGGCGGATTTCGGCCGCAAGGAGATCGATATCGCCGAACAGGAGATGCCCGGGTTGATGGCGATCCGCAACAAGTATGCAGCGGGCAAACCGCTGGCGGGAGTTCGCGTGACCGGCTCCCTGCATATGACGATCCAGACGGCAGTGCTGATTGAGACGATGGTTGCGCTAGGTGCGACTGTGCGCTGGGCGAGCTGCAACATTTTTTCGACGCAGGATCATGCGGCGGCGGCGATTGCTGCGGCCGGCGTGCCCGTGTTTGCGTGGAAGGGCGAGACGCTGGAGGAATACTGGTGGTGTACGAACCAGGCGCTTAGCTTTCCCGACGGCAAAGGCGGTGTGCTTGGTCCGCAGCTGGTGATTGATGATGGCGGCGATGTGACGCTGCTGATCCACAATGGCGTGGAGATGGAGAAAGGCGACAAGTGGGTTGATTCGCCCTCAGGTTCCACCGAAGAGGCTGTGATCAAGGCGCTGTTGAAGAAGGTGCATACAGAGAACCCGACCCGCTGGCAGGACGTTGCGAAGGATTGGCGCGGAGTAAGCGAAGAGACGACGACTGGCGTTCACCGGCTGTACCAGATGCTGGAAAAGGGCAAACTACTGGTGCCGGCGATCAATGTGAACGACTCGGTGACGAAGTCGAAATTTGACAATCTGTATGGCTGCCGCGAGTCGCTGGTCGACGGTATCAAGCGCGCGACGGACGTGATGGTCGCGGGCAAAGTTGCCGTCGTTTGCGGATATGGAGATGTGGGCAAGGGTTCGGCGGCTTCGCTGCGCGGCATGGGGGCGCGGGTACTCGTGACAGAGATCGATCCGATCAATGCGCTGCAGGCTGCGATGGAAGGATATGAGGTCACGACTCTCGAAGAGACGCTGGGCCGCGGCGATATCTATGTGACCTGCACGGGAAACGTGGACATTATCACGGTGGAGCATATGAAGCTGATGAAAGATCAGGCGATCGTGTGCAACATCGGCCACTTCGACAACGAGATCCAGATGGAGCCGCTGAACGCGCTGAAGGGCGTGAAGAAGCTGAACATCAAACCGCAGGTGGACAAGTACACGTTCGAGAGCGGCAACAGCATCTTCGTTCTGGCTGAGGGTAGGCTGGTAAATCTGGGCTGCGCGACGGGCCATCCGAGCTTCGTGATGTCGAACAGCTTCGCAAACCAGACGCTGGCGCAGCTTGATCTTTGGAAGAATAAAGACAAGTACAAGGTCGGGATTTACATTCTGCCGAAGAAGTTGGACGAAGAAGTCGCTCGTTTGCACCTGGAGAAGATCGGCGTAAAGCTGACAACACTCTCGAAGAAGCAGGCGGATTATCTGGGTGTGGCAGTGGAAGGCCCTTACAAGGCGGACCACTACCGGTACTAAGTTTTCTTCAATTTAAAAAAAGGGCCGCTCAGAAAACTCTTTGTGGCCCTTTTGCATTGGTGCATGAAGTGAAATGGGCAGGTCTCGAAGGCCCACCGACTTTGGCACCGGTTTTGATAGACCTAACTTCAATGCGGAGTTTGGGTGAGACAGGAAAGGTCAGTTCGCCGCGCCGGGAGGATCGAAGTCTTCAGCTGCGATGACCTTGAGGCCGGGTGTCGAGACGGCCGGTTGATCGATTAAAATGACAGTGCGCGCGGAGCCACTGGGGTATGTGATCTGAGGGCCGGAGTAGGAGGCGATGGCGGTGCTCGCCGGCGCGGTTCCGCTGGGCAACATGATAAGGCTGTAGGTGCCAGTGAGAACGTTGATGTAGCCGGTATTCGTGCTGAAGGCATTGCCTGCTACGAGAGGAGCGACAGAGGAAAGCTTCTGGCCGGCGGGAACGAGATAGATGTCGACAGCGCCGATGCGAGAGGCTTGATTGATAAAACGGAGAGCAGCCTGACCGGAGGGCGCGGGCTGGTTCTGGTCAGTAAGCGTGAGTTGTTGCAGGTTGGCGACGGAGTTGCCGAGAAGAATGGTGTACTGCGTGGAAGGGGAAAAAACTGTTTTAGCCGACGAGAGAACCTGTTTGGTTCCGGCAGTGTCGGCGTTGATAGTGTAGATTCCAGGCGTGAGTGCAATGTAGGAGGTGACAGCGCCGAAGTCGAGATTGAAGGCGAGCGCATTGGGCCCTTGGTAAATGTCAAGCCCGGGCGTATCAGGAGTGGCATGGATGACGCGCACTTGCGCCTCTGGTGTGGAACTAACGATTGCTTGGCAACCGGTAAGGACGAGCGTCATGACGGCTGCGAGAAGAGCAGCAAACGAAGCGTTGGGGCGTCCGAGATGGAAGGGCCTGGTGGACATGGGTCGGCGGTTATTGGCTCGCGCAGAGCATGTTGAGTTGGAACATCAACCTGCATCCACTCTAAACGATTCGACAGCCCAAGCAGTCCACGGAATCGAGTGCGGCAATGGCTAATTTGGGGGAGGGAAATTTTTGCGACCCCATCCATGAAAAAATTGGGGTATCGTCAAAGCTTATGTCAAGCTATGGCTGCGTATAGTAGCCGGTGGTCGTACGCACGGTTAGTCCGGGCTTATTTAGCTTAAATTCGAGACTATGATATTGATCCGGGCGTTCTGAGATAACTCGATCGAAAGAAAGAACATAAAAGGCGTTTGCATCGTCGACGCAGGTTTGGATCTCGCTGGCGATGTCGTTACTGTTGATAAGCACCTTTCCCCCAGACTGAGTGGCCAAGACTTGGAGTGAAAGATTTGTTGGCGAGACATCGCCGGCACTCGAAACGCCTTTAACGAAACTCAGATACGAAAATTTGGCGGATCGATTGGCGCCCCCGAGCGTGTTGTTAGGGTCAATTTCATATAAGGTGATATGGAACCGGCGCAGCGCCTCTGAGGCAGCTACAACGCTTGCAAAGAGATACTGTTTTGTTTTTAGGCTCATGCTTACCTCCGTCCCGATAAGCAATGGCCAGCCAGAGCTAAACCAGATTACTAGTTTTCTGCCGGGAACCTTAGACTGCGATGCAACCAATGCATTAAGGCCAGTGATCGAGGCTACGAAGCGGTCCGAATCGCCGGACCTTCCTGCGGTCGCCCGAAGAGAACGTAGACCGATGTCCTTGGTTGCTTTCAAACTCGCGATTAAGGCATTGCCATCGAGTGAGGGTGTACCACTCATTTTCAAGCCGGAATCGGAAAAAGCAGCAATCGATGTAGGGTAAGCAAGCTTGCCACCGTTATGACGAAGATATTTTTCGATCTGCAATCGAGCGTCCGATATTGAATCGGAATCGGTGTTCATCGTGTCGATCAACAGGATGACCTCAATTGGAAGGTCAGCGTTGACCGTAAGTTGATTTACAGCACTAAACGACTGGATTTTCTGCGGGGTCTTGTTGTCCAGCAGAGTGAAATCTTCTTGCTGCAGTCCGGTTTGTGGTTTACCTGACTTGTCCGTGACAGCGACGTCGAGAGAGATTTGACGACCCTTGCCGCTAGCGGAGTTCTGAGGGGTGGTTTGTGATGGGGCATTGGCTGCGGAAACGACCGGAGATGAAGTGGGTTGCTGCGCAAACAAGGAAATTGATGCGGCGACAAAAACACAGAGCCCGTTTAACACTTTCATGCGGGAATTGACTCGCTTTCCATTTAGATTCCAGATCGACACTCTCGGCGCAGCCCTTCTCATCAATCACCTTGAATCGGAATGTGTCGGCAACTCGAGCGGGCAGACCGTTGCATACAGAAATGGCTGGCTGTAGCCTGAAACCAGCTTTGGCTTTGCGGCGGATTTTTGACAACTACTTCTTGGGATGGCTGGCGATGATCTGATCCTTGATCTTGTTATAGGTAGCCTGGGGAAGAATGCCACGCGTGACGAGCTGGTTTTTGGCGGTGTAGGGGCGGCCGTCGATGATGCGCTTCGAGTACGCGTCACCGATGCCGGGAAAGGCTTTGAGTTGGTCGGGAGTGGCGGTGTTAATGTCGAGCGGTGCTGCCGCTGCCGTTGAAGCGGCCGGTTTTGGAGTCTGGGCGATGCTGAACATCGGCGTGAAGGCGAACAGGAGGGCAGCGGCGAATAGCTTGCGGCGAAGATTAGACATTGGAGTATCTCCTCTTAAGATGAATGCCTTACTGCGGAAGACTACGAGAGAGTGCGAGGCACGTCAATGAACAAATTTCGATTGCCGCGTGCAAGGTTGACTTCTCAAAGCTCGAAAGCTACTCTGAATGGAAATGAGCGCGTTTCGTCTCCATCACGGACATCACCATCATCACGCGGAGAGCGTGTTGGCGGCTGTGTCCGGTGTAGCGATGTAACGAACGCTTACTAAGGATCTTGAAAGGCCCGTAACGCGCATACCGCGAGCGGGCCTTTTTCTTGCGTAAAAACAGTCTGGGGGGATGAGAATGATCGATATGGTGAAGATTGATTTTGCAAAGATGGATGGTCTGGTTCCGGGCATCGTTCAGGATGCGAAGACGGGCGAGATGCTGATGCTTGGTTTTTTGAATGAGACCAGCTATGCGAAGACACTCGAGAGCGGGTTCGTCACGTTCTGGAGCCGGACGCGGCAGAAGCTGTGGATGAAAGGCGAGACCAGCGGCAACCGGCTTCGAGTGATTGAAGCTTCGACGGATTGCGATAACGATGCGCTTCTCTTCAAGGTAGAGGTTGAAGGCGATGGCCTGGTGTGCCATGAGGGCACGGTGAGCTGCTTTACGAAAAACGTTGTTACGGAGACAAAGTGAGCGAAACGAAATCTTCAACGGCGGGGAAGTTGAAACTTGGAATTCCGAAGGGCAGCCTGCAGGACGCGACAATTGCGTTGTTTGAGCGAGCAGGCTGGCGGATCTTTGCGAACGGGCGAAGCTACTTCCCTTCTATCGACGATGCAGAGATCGAGTGCATGCTGGTGCGGGCGCAGGAGATGGCGCGGTATGTCGAACACGGCGCGCTGGACGCTGGATTGACGGGGAATGATTGGGTTCTGGAGAACGAGACGGATGTGGAGTCGGTGACGAGTCTCACTTACTCCAAGCAAAGCCGGCAGAAGGTGAAGTGGGTGCTCGCAGTACCGGAGGATTCACCCTTTCAGAAACCGGAGGACCTGGCGGGAAAAATTATCGCGACCGAATTGGTTGAGTTCACGAAGCGATATTTTGCTGGGAAGAATATTCCAGTGACGGTGGAGTTCAGCTGGGGCGCAACCGAGGTGAAACCTCCGACTCTGGCGGATGCGATTGTAGAAGTCACGGAGACGGGATCTTCGTTGCGAGCGAACCGGCTGCGGATCATCGAGACGTTGATGGAGAGCGAGACACAGCTGATCGCGAATAAGGTTGCTTATAAAGATAAGTGGAAGCGAAAGAAGATCGATAACATTGCCTTGATGCTGAATGCTGCGATTGCGGCCCAGGGACGCGTTGGTTTGATGCTGAATGCGCGGAAGGCTGATCTGCAGAAGGTTATTGGTGTGCTACCTGCGTTGAATTCGCCTACGGTGTCCCAGTTAAGCGACGCGGAGTGGGTGGCGCTGAACACCATTTTAGATGAGGCGCTGGTGCGCGAGGTGATTCCGAAGCTTAAGGCTGCGGGAGCTACCGGGATTGTGGAGTATCCGCTCAGCAAAGTTGTGCTGTAGGCGCTGATCGAGCACTGTATTTATGGAGTTGATGCATGAAGCTGGTAAAGACATCCGGTCGTAGCGCAAAGACCGCAGAGGCTCTGATCGAGACGCTGGAGCGGCGTGGCGCCGTAAATACGGCACGGGTGGAGACGGTGGTGCGGCGCATCCTTGCGGACGTTCGTAAGGGAGGCGATCGGGCATTACTAAAATATTCGGCTAAATTGGATGGTCTTACTCAGGGAAAAAATCTGCTGGTATCCCGCGAAGAAATGCAGGTTGCGTGGGAGGCGACAGCACCGAAGCTGCAGGCTGCCATGACTGTGGCACGAGGAAATATTCTTGCGTTCGCGAAAGCCCAGTTGCCGAGAGAATGGACGATCTCTCCCGCAGAGGGCGTAAAGACAGGGCAGATTATTCGCGCGCTGGAGAGCGTGGGTTGTTATGTTCCGGGAGGACGATATCCCCTGCCTTCCACATTACTGATGACAGTAACTCCCGCGCAGATGGCAGGCGTGGAGCGGATCATAGTTTGTTCGCCAAAGCCCGCAAAGGAGACATTGGCAGCAGCCTGGCTGGCAGGAGTGACGGAGTTTTATAGGGTAGGCGGCGCACAGGCGATTGCCGCGATGGCCTATGGAACGAATACGATTGGACGCGTCGATAAAATTGTAGGACCGGGAAATCTGTATGTCACGGCGGCCAAGATGCTGGTCTCCGACGAATGCGGAATCGATATGCCTGCCGGACCGACAGAGATTGTGGTTACCAGCGAGGCGGGGTGTGCGGCGGGAATTGCAGCGGACCTGGTAGCTCAGGCCGAACACGATCCGGAGGCGCTCGCCGTGCTGATTACCAGTAACGAAAAGTTGGCTCGGGAGGTTGCAGCCGAGGTAAAGATACAGGAGCGGGGAAATGCTCTAGCGAAGCAGTCGCTGGCGACACAAGGCTGCATCTTTATAACCGCCACGGTTCGTGAGGCACGGGAGCTTACGAATCGGCTGGCGCCAGAGCATTTGACTGTGGATACGACAACCGATTTAGAGTGGGTGCGCAACGCCGGCTCGGTATTTGTTGGAGACTATACGCCGCAGTCAATGGGAGATTACGTCTCCGGGCCGAACCACGTGCTGCCCACCGGAAGAGTCGGACGGGTTCGCGGTGGCCTTAGCGTAACGGATTTTGTAAAGGTAATTACAGTACAGATGTACACGAAGGGGAGCCTGAAGCAGATGGGCCGGCACGCGATTGCGCTGGCTGAAGCGGAAGGTTTGACAGGACACGCGAAGAGTGTGCGAGTAAGGATGGATGAGTGTGACTGATATCGTTACAAATTTGAGGACAGTGAAGCCGCGTCAAGCGGTATTGGAGATGCCCGAATACCATCCGCCGCTTGCGGGACGAACGGCCTTGCGTCTGGACTTCAACGAAAATACCTTTGGACCTTCGCCGCGAATATTGGAGAGACTGAGCGCAGTGACCGCAGAGGGACTGACAAAGTATCCAGAGCGGGAGCCGGTGGAACAAATAGTAGCAAGGCACTTTGGATTGCAAGGCGGACAGGTGGTCTTGACCAATGGAGTGGATGAGGCGATCCACCTGATGTGTTGCGCGTTTCTGGACGCGGCAGATGAGGCACTGATCGCAACGCCTTCGTTTTTCATGTATGACGTGAGTGTGCAGATGATGACGCCGCATCTGCGTAAGGTGCAATCGCCGAGGACGCTGGAGTTTCCGTTCGAGCGATTCATTGCTGCGATTACGGATCGGACAAAGCTGATTATTGTGGCTTCTCCGAATAATCCGACGGGAGCTGTGGTCAGCAGAGATCATCTGCTGGCAATTGCAGCGGCGGCTCCGCAGGCGGTGCTGATGGTGGATGAGGCGTACTACCACTTCGACGGAGCGTCGGTGATGGATGATCTGACGACTGTGGCCAACCTGATTGTGGCGCGAACGTTCTCGAAGGCGTATGGGTTAGCCAATCTGCGGATCGGGATGCTTGCGGGAAATACGGAGCTGCTGAGGTATGTGCGGAAAGTCAGTTCGCCCTACAACGTGAATGGAGTGGCGCTGGATTGTCTACCGGTAGCGCTTGCCGACGAGGAATATGTTGCGTGGTATTCGGAGCAGGTGCGGGTGGGGCGTGAGCGGATGATGGATGGGCTGCGGGAATTGGGTGTTTCCTTCTTTCCAAGCCATGCGAACTTCGTGCTGATGAAGATCGGGCCGAAGCACAAGGAGTTAGTGGCTGCGATGCGGGTGCACGGAGTGCTGCTGCGGGATCGGTCCACGGACCCCGGCTGCGATGGTTTTGTGCGCATCACGATCGGGCTGGAGGAACATGTGACGCGAGGACTAGCTACGCTGAAGGTTTGTCTTGATGAGATTGGATGGACGGCGCGGGAGGCCGCTCAGGTTGTTCATCATGGAAGTGAAGATGGCGAAAGGGAGTTTGAATAATGGCTCCGCGTGTGAGGATTGCAACGATCAAACGGGACACGACGGAGACACAGATTGCGTTGAAGCTAGCCGTCGATGGTCAAGGTAACTACAAGGTGTCGACTGGAATTCGATTCTTCGATCACATGCTGGAGTTGTTTACGCGGCATGGAGGATTCGATTTGTCGCTGAAATGCACTGGGGACCTGGATGTCGATCAGCACCACACAGTGGAGGATGTTGGAATTGCGTTGGGAGAGGCGTTTGGCAGGGCGCTCGGCGATAAAAAGGGAATCATGCGCGCCGGATATTTCGTGATGACGATGGATGAGACGCTGGCAGTAGCTGCGGTGGATTTGAGCGGGCGGGTTGCTTATGTTGTCGATGACAAGGTAAAGGTGCGGCTGGTTGGGGATTTTCAGACTGAGTTGCTGGCTGATTTCTTCGATGGGTTTGCTCGAGGAGCCAAAGCGAATGTGCATGTGAAGACGATGTACGGTCGATCGAACCATCACAAGATTGAAGCGATCTTCAAGGCGTTTGCTCGAGCGCTGCGTGGTGCTTGCTCGCGAGATGATCGGATGCGGGAGATGCTGCCTTCGACAAAGGGTTTGCTGTGATTGCCGTCATTGATTACAAGGGGGGGAATCTGACCAGCGTTATAAAGGCGCTGAAATACCTAGGTGCTGAGACCCAAGTGACGCAGGATCCGGAGGTAGTGCGGGGGGCGGAGAAGGTGGTGCTGCCAGGGGTGGGGCATTTTCAGGCGACTTCGTTGCTGGGGGAGTTGGGGTTGACGGAGGCGGTGCGGGGGAGTGTGGCGCGTGGAGCTTGGTTCCTGGGTATATGTGTGGGGTTGCAGTGGTTGTTTGAGGGGTCTAGTGAAGCTCCGGGTGTTGCGGGTTTGGGGGAGTTTGCGGGGATGTGTGAGCGGTTCCCTGCTTTGTATGGTGGCGTGGAGCTGAAGGCGCCGCATGTGGGGTGGAATTCGCTAGAGCAGGTGAGTCCGGACTCGCGGTTGCTGCGTGGGGTGAAGGATGGTGGGTTTGTGTATTACACGCATTCCTGGCGAGCTCCGGTTGTGGAGGCTACGGCCGCAGTTACGGAGTATGGCGGCGCGTTTACGGCGGTTGTGGAGCGTGGGAACGTGATGGGCGTGCAGTTCCATCCGGAGAAGTCCAGTGCGGTTGGGTTGCAGGTGCTGCGTAACTTCGTGGAGCTCTAGATGCTGACCAAGAGAGTGATCGCCTGTCTCGATGTGCGTGACGGACGCGTGGTGAAGGGTGTGCAGTTTGTGGACATCGTGGATGCGGGCGATCCGGCGGAGTTGGCGCATCGGCATGCGGCGGCGGGAGCGGATGAGATTGTGCTGCTGGATATTACGGCGACGCATGAGGGGCGCGGAACGCTGCTGGATACCGTGAAGCGCGCGGCTGCGGGATTGTTTGTGCCGTTTACGGTTGGAGGCGGGATTCGGAGTGCGGAGGATGCTGCGGCGGTGTTCGATGCTGGAGCGGATAAGGTGAGTATCAACTCGTCGGCAATTGCGCGGAGGGAGTTGATTGGGGAGATTGGCGGGAAGTTCGGCGCGCAGGCCGTGATTGTGGCGATCGATGCTCGGCGCGGCGATTCAGGCGTTGAGGATGCTGAGGTGTTTGTGAGTGGAGGAAGGAAGGCGACGGGCCTGCGCGTGATCGATTGGGTTCGCGAGGCGGAGGAGCGTGGAGCGGGGGAGATTCTGCTGACTTCGATGGACGCGGATGGAACGCGGTCGGGGTTTGATTGTGAGTTGACTGCGATGGTGAGCGAGGCGGTGCAGATTCCTGTGATCGGTTCAGGAGGAGCGGGAACCGCAGGGCATTTTGTGGATGTGTTTCGCGACGGCAAGGCAGACGCTGCGCTTGCGGCTAGTATTTTTCATTTTGGCGTAACGGATTCGCGTGAGCTGAAGGCTGAGTTGCAGCGGGCTGGGGTGCCGGTGCGGCTGCCTTGTTGATTTCCTGCCGGACGGGCTTGCTGCGCGCGGCGCCGCCACTTCGTGGCGGGTATACCCTTTGTTGCGACGGCCCTCCCGCTATTGCCCGTGCGCAAATGTCCTGTAATCAAGAGTTTATGGTGATGATTATCCTGTTGACACAGAAATATAGATGAGTCATACTGCTATCAGATTGAGGGTAAATCCATGAATCTGATAGACGTAGTCCAAGAATTAGGCACCGAAGAAGCGGGTTTTGCCTTCTTTGAGCAGATGCGGTGGCCAGAGGGCAAGGTTCGTTGCACGACTTGTGGCAATGACAAGATCAGCCGGGTCACACGGAAGTCGTCTACCAAGAACGTCCGCAAGAACATCTATCAGTGCTTGGAGCCTACCTGCAAACAGCAATTCTCCGTTACCAGTGGGACGATCTTCCACGATACGCGCATCCCGCTGGCGAAGTGGTTTATGGCTATTTCGATCATCATGGACGCGAAAAAGGGCATCTCGGCCAAACAGCTTCAAGAGCACCTTGGCTTAGGCTCCTACCAGACCGCATGGCATATGACCCATCGCATCCGTAAAGCCATGCAGGACACGTCAGGAACGAAACTTAAGGGCATCGTGGAACTGGACGAAACCTATATCGGCGGGAAAGCCAAGCGGCGCGGTGGTAGTGTTCGCAATCAGAAGCCTCGTGCCGAGAAGTTTGACATGGTTATGGGAATGCGTGAGCGCAATGGCCGCGTCCGCTTCGTTCACATCGCAGACGGTAAAAAAGAGAGCATTCGCAAAGCGATTGACGAGCATATCGACCCGTCCGTGAAACGAATCTATACCGATGCAGCCGCAGTGTACGACGTAGCGATGCACTCGGGTCTCAAGAAACGGCATCGCAAGGTAAACCACTCGAAAGAATGGATCGTGCCGGGTTCGCGCATCCATACGAACACCGTAGAGAGCAGTTTTTCATTGCTCAAACGTGGGTTGATAGGCAGCTTTCACCGCGTCTCGATAAAGCACCTGCACCGTTACCTCAGCGAATTTGAACTAAGGTTCAATGAGCGGAAGGCGACGGACAGATTCAGCGATATGGTTATGCGAATTGCTCAGACTTCGCCTCTTACTTATCAGAAGTTGATTGCGGAGCCTGTGGCTTAGGCGGAACTATCGTCGCAGAGGTCTTTCGCTTGCCAGTTCGCTGCTGTGCGCGGGTAGCTGGCTTCTGCTTTAGCAGGTTGCTGACGATGGCTTCGAATTGGGTACGATCTACCTTCATGGAACAATAATACGGCGTCCGCGAATTATTTTCGCGCACGAGTGCGTATTGCCTTGCATGGAATCTATTTTCATGGATACTGGAAGGTGAGGCCGGGGTTCCATATCTCGGTTCTCGGCTCGGTGCCGGGGTTTATTGCGTTTTGCGGTGTCCAAGACCACGCTTCGCAGTAAACTCCCGGCTCCTTTTAGTGGAGGAGTATTGCTAGGGGCCTAGCTAGGAGCCTTATAAACTCTGAACGACGGTGTTAGTAGCACCGGGGGTTCGACTCCCTACTCCTCCGCTCAAATTCTTGTACGCCGCTAGAACTTAGCGGCGTATTTCTTCTAATGTCTAATTCCTGCCCAAAAACTGCAATAAAACTTGCTTGTCAACTAAATAACTTCCTACTTCAGAATCCTTTTGCAATTGATTGCAGCAACTAGTCGGATAACTAGTCTTCTCTCAACTAGATTCAACTTTACACAAAATCTTGTCTAATAGCGAAAAATAAATCTGTTAAAAGTGACTAAGAACTGCACCGTTAATGGTAGGGTTTTTAGTTTTCGTTCAATTTCACCCACCTAAACCTCATTTGGATGTCAATAAAATCTTCCAAGTGCAGTTTCTCAAATTGAGATAAAGCCGCCAAAAAGGGTCTCTCTGTCCATTTTTCTGGACTAGTTCTTGCCAAATTGTCAAAAGTCTCAAAGGGCTAATCACTCGGCAGTCTGGACCG
>DATAVY010000272.1:0-3654 GCA_036267495.1 Edaphobacter sp. | reverse complement strand
TCCGCAAACGCCTCCGGCATATCCGTCATCCCCAGCGCCTTCTCCTTCACCTGCCGCGAGAACACCGCCACCGACGGCGTCGGCTCTCCATTGGTCGGATGAAAATAGAACGCTCCAATCCCCACGCCCTCCTTCATATCGATCCACACCACCGCTCGTCCCGCCAGGTACGGCCCACCCGAGCCCGCAATCGTGAAGTACCTTCCATCGTGAATCTGCGCCGGGACAAGCGACTTGTCCATCACCATGTGCAGCGCGTCATCCAGTCCCATGTCGCGCCCATAGTGAAACTCGCCCGTCGGCACAAAGCTCTTCATCATCTTCTTGAACTGCTTGTCCCGAATCACGTCGCCTGAACGCGCCCCTGCCATCCCGCTCAAAAACGCCATCTGGTCCGCCGGGATCCGGTTCACGAACACATCCGGCACACCACCCGCCGGCGCACTCTGAGCCTGCACCTGCGGCTGACCCACCGGCGCCGTCTGCTCTACGGCCTGCTGCGCCGTCTGCTGGACCGCCGGCACATTCTTATCCGGCTGCGGCGGAGCATCCGCCGTAGGACTGTCCTGCGCCCGCGCGCTCACCACGCACAGCACTATCACCGCGGCGACTGCCGCCCAAAATCCCGCCACCCACAACCGCCGAAACAGACACACACCGCCGCACATCGCCCGCATCAGAACGTCATCTCCCTCTGTGTTTTTGCCGCTTTCAGATTCGGACGAATTCTATCGCCTCGCGTGCACATACACGCGACAAAATCTTCGCAATCCCATTCTTGCAATCCGTCACTCATTAACCACCCGCACGAGCCGTCATCCTGAGGCGTAGCCGAGGGACCCCTGTATTTGTTTTTGCCTTTCTTTCTGTCATCCCCGAAGGGGATCTGCTTTTGCTTTTGCTTTTGCTTTTGCTTTTGCCTTTGCCTTATTCACTACTCACTACGAATCACCTGCACATCCACAACCGCTGCGCTACCATACTCTCCATGCGCTTCCGCCCCGGGTCAGCCACGACGACCATCTACTGGCTCCTCTTCGCGCTCTTCTGGTTCGCGTTTTCCGCCGACAACCTGCGCCGGGATCGCATAGAACATCACACCGGCCAGGTCCACTTCCACGAGGTCATCCTTCTCATCTGGATCGCCATCGCGCTCCTCCACCTCTACGTCTACTTCTTCGGCCGCATCGAGCTGGAACCAGCCACTCTCTTTCTCCGCCACGGCTACTGGGGGCCTCGCATCCCCTACAACAACATCGTCGCCGTTCGACCAGCTGAGACCCCAAAGGGCAAGCCGCTTCCTCATCAAATCGAGATCGAGACCGCGCCCGTCAGCCGCGACACTTATCCCCACAAATACCGCCGCCTCGCCGTCGCCGATCCCAGGGCACTCGCCGCCAGCCTCCGCGAAAAAGCGCCTCAGGCCGCATACGAGTTCGAATGACTCACCGCCTCAAACCCTCGCAGTACGCCATCCTTATCTGCGTCATGCTCACCGCCTCCGTCGGCGACACCCTCCTCTCCCACGGCATGAAGCAGGTCGGCCCCGTCGACCTCCATCACCTCTCGCTCCTCTGGCACGCACTCTTCAATCCCTACGTCGACATCGGCATCGTCCTGCTCATCGGCTTCTTCGCCTGCTACATGACCGCGCTCTCCTTCGCCGACCTCACCTTCGTCATGCCCGCCACCGCCTTCGGCTACGTGGTCATCGCGCTGCTCAGCCGCTTCTGGCTGCACGAGCACCTCTCCCTCTCCCGCTGGCTCGGCATCCTCCTCATCACCTCCGCCGTCGGCTTCGTCGCCAACTCCCCCTCCCGCACCGAACACCCCAGCCTCGACGTCATGGACTCCGCCACCGGCCGCTAACAAACCCGAACTGAAAACTGGAGACTGAAAACTGGAAACTGAAAGCACAAACCTGAGGATGCGTCGCGCCGCCAAATGCTACCCGAGCCCGCACCCATGACTGCGCCCGCGACAACCATCATCCGTTCCTGGTCCTGCATCCTCTTCGTCTCCGCGCTCGCCATCTCCGGCGAGTGCCTCATCGCCGCGGCCATGCGCCGCCTCGGCGATCTCGACCGTCTCCGCACCGGCACCGGCCTGCGCAGCTACCTCGGCCCCATCCGCGCCGTGCTCTCCTCGCCCATCTTCCTCATCGGAGCACTCTGCATGGCCCTCAACTTCTTCGCCATGCTCTTCACCCTCTCCGTCGTCGACCTCTCGCTCGCCGCCCCCGCCATCGGCTCGCTCACCTATGTCGGCAACGCCATCGCCGCGAAGCTTTTCCTCCACGAAAACGTCGACCGCCGCCGCTGGTTGGCCACCAGCTTCCTCGCCGTCGGCGTCGTCCTCGTCTCCAGGTAACGCCCTTAAGCTCTGCTGTCATCCTGAGCGAAGTCGCGCAGCGACGGAGTCGAAGGACCCCTGTATTTCGTGCGGACCACAGCTTCAGGCAAACAACTCAGTAGTCAGTGCAAAAAGTTTTAACTAACCACTAACTACTACTCACTGCCCTACTTCACATCCACGCTCCGGTCATCCTCATGCTGCAGGATGTGGTAGTACGCCTCCCATCCCCAGTCCATCGCCGGAGGCACCGGCGTCATCGGGTCGTCGATGTACTTCGCAAAGATCACCGCCGTCTGCTGTGTCCGCGCCACGCCGCTCAGCCAGTCGCCGCGATACCAGTCCTTCCACTTGCCATACTCGGCGCTCTTCCGCGTCGTCAGCAGATGGTCCATCGCCGCCACCGCCTGCTGCGCCTCACCCTCCGCCTTCGCCTTATCTCCGGTCTTTAAATCCTCCACCGCCTTCGACACCTCCAACAGCATCCGGTTGCTGTCGCGATTCGTCGCCGCCATCGTCAGCACCTGCATGTTGTAAAAGTTCCTCCGCGCCGCCGGCACCAGCGACTCATCCGCGACCGCCTTTTGCCACACCGCATCCCACCTTGGCTGCGCCTCTCCGCACGCCGCAATCTCGCGCTTTGCCGTCGCATCTGCCCACTCCGGGGCGCCGTAGCGCGTGTTGTATCGCGGCGGCTCCCACTTCGGAGCCTGGCTCGGCACGCTCACAATCGGCGTTTGCAGAATCGTGTTCAGCATCAGCGCCCGCGCCTCGCTGTGATACAGCTGATCGCCATACCAGCGCGTGAACTTGATCTTCTCCTCCGGCGGCGGAGGCGCTCCCAACCGGTTCGCCGCGCCCGCCGGCAGATGGAACGGCTGCACCAGCGCCGGCGCCGCGAAGTACGCCTTGTAAAACTCCGTCAGCGCCGGCACCGCCTTCGCTCCAAACTCCTCCGTAATCCACTCCTTGTAAAATTCATCCGGCGTCTTCTTGTCCGCGCCCTCCCACACCGCATCCATCACCGCCCGCGTCGTCATCACCACCGGACGTATGTCGCTCGTGTTCACCAGGAAGTACGCCGTCGCTCCCGCCTTCTGATACCGCCCCAGTTGCTCGTAGATCGTCTCCACCGGGACCATCTCCGTCAGTTGATTTGCCCGCCCATTCATCATCGCGACGTGAAAATAGATTCCCTGCCCCGCGCTCACCAGCCCGTTGTCCTGCGGATCGCCATAGCCCGTATCCGCCCACACCAGCGTCACCTCCGGCGGAATCTTCAGATATTTTTCCTGCTCCAGC
>DATAVY010000271.1:0-8860 GCA_036267495.1 Edaphobacter sp. | reverse complement strand
CTGCTAAATGCGAGCGTGAACGCATATCGGCGACTGGATCCGCACTTCGAGGCCCCCAACCAGATCAAGGCCTCTGCTGTCGATCGCGGCTCCATGGTCCGCATTCCGATCGGCAATGAGAAGTCGGCGCGCGTCGAGGTGCGCTCGGTGAGCCCGGACGCGAACCCGTATATGGTGCTGCTGTCCGTGTTCAAGACCGGCATCACGGGCAACGTCGCCTCCATCGCTAACCTGCGCCAGGCAGAACGCTATCTCCCGGACAACATCTACACGGCCATTGAGAACTTCCGCAACGCCAAGTGGACCACCGAGCTGTTGGGCGACGACGTCAAGGCCCGCTATGCTGACCTCAAACAGGGCTCCGCTGACCGCTGCCCCCGTCTCCTCGGCAGCCTTGTGAAGGGATGCGAGGTCCAGTTTCACCACGATGTCTATAACCAGCTCCTCTGGGGCCAGTTCTAGATAAAAGCCAACGTACACAGATGGCCGGCGATGGCCGGCCCTTCTCATCGGATGGCTCAGCATTGCTGAGGCTTATCTATGTTTCTTGCACTTCTTTGAATTGCTTGGAACTAGTAAGTGGCGGTGGGACCCTCTGCTCCCAAAGCAGACGCGCCCGAGACTTAAGCGGAAATCCTTATAAGGCGCAGTGGGAAATCTGCTTAGAGTGCTCGGAGGTTCACACGGCTACAAGATCGTCTACGGTGAGGATGTTTGCGTTTACGTTGATCTTTGTAAGTTGTTGAAAATAGTCGGCGCTACTTGACGATTTTAGAACTTTGCTCTGCGACGGTGGCTCGCTATTTGTCGAGCAGTTCGCGATTTGCTGAGTCTTTGGCAGCGATTGCTTTGTACAGCTTGATTTCCGCGGCAGCTTTGTCTTTTTCCGCCTCGCGCTGATAGATGCGGGCGAGAATGAAGTGCAGCCTAGGGTGATCGGGAGCAAGCGAAATTGCGGTGCGGATCTGCTGTTCTGCGAGCGCAAGCTGGCCCGCATCCCTGTAGGCCTGGCCCAACTCAGAATGAGCCTCCCAATCGTTGCCGTTGAGTTTCACGGCCTGTTTCAGGCAGGCGATCGCCTGCGGCAGCCCTGCTGTTGTATTACGCAGGTAGCTGCCGTAATGCAGGAGCGGGAGCGCAGAAGGAGATGCGCTGCGGGCGTTATACTCCACGGCCAGGCGATGCTCTTCGCCGGCCTTAGTGGTTTCGCCCATCGCCTCGTGCGAACGGGCCAGCCCATCCTCGGCCAGCGCATTTTCCGGATCAAGGCGCAGGCACTGCTCGAAGGAATCGGTCGCGTCGGCGGGATGTTCTTCGCTATATTGCACGCCGCCCAGGTAGCGCCATGTTCTCCAGTCATCCGCAACGAGATCGATGGACTTGTGCAGCCAGCGCTCGGCCGAGGGCAGGTCGTGCAATTGGACGTAATCGAGGCCGACGATACGAAAATCATCGGCGTTGAGAGGGCCCAACTTGCGCGCGGCCGAGTACTCATCGAGCGACCGATCGGGATGTCCTTCCCGGTACCTGACTAACCCGAGCAGGACATGAGCGCGCTGTGACTGCGGATCTTTGCGCAGACTGTCGAGCAAGAGGCGCTCGGCTTCACTCTGTAATCCTCCCTGGGAAAGCTGCTGTGCGCGATCGAGTGCAGGCGTCTCCATGCCATTTTGCGCATGCGCGGGCCGCATGGCGAAAGCGAAGACAAGGAGCATTGCCCACATGCCGAACGATATGGCCCGGAGAATACGATTTGTGCGAGCGCAGATCATGATTTTCGCCGAGTGCTCAGCCGAACTACTCCGGTTTGCGTCCGATGCTTACAAGGTACTTCAGATAATCCTCATAGAGGATGACCGTACGCGGACCACCTGGCTTGATACGCGCTGCGGGCTCATTGAAGATTCCCGAGTACTGATAGCACAGAATCTTTTCGAACTCAGGGAACTGGCGAAGATCCTGCACGAGACCGGCAATGGGCCGCGGGATCAATGCCTTATCTTCGGAGGTGAAGGCCTCGAGATCCATCCACAGGTGCGTGCGGGTCTTTTTGCACATCCGTTGGTAGATGGCGGCGGCCTGCTCGCCGCTTACATCGCCCTTGGGCATACGGGCAAAGCCGAAGGGGCAGAGGATATCGACGTGCGCGAGGACCTTGGGCCACGCATCCTGGGACCTGAGCAGGCCATGAGCGTTCGGCGCAAGCATGATTGGCTTTTCCGGTGCGATGCGGCGGCAATATGCCTGGAATTCTGCAAAGAAATGAATGATTTCCGCGCGATAAGCATCCTTCGCATCCTCGCCCTGATCCGGGATGAGGTTGCCGTACACTTCCTCCGAAACATACCAGCCATAGAAAGACGGGTGATGACCATAGCGGCGCCACAGTTCCGCGGCGACCTTCTCGTGCCATTCAAGAGATGCCTGGCTGTAATCGAACCAGGCATACATGCCCACGCCGAGAAATACGTGCATGCCAAGTGCGTCTGCGCGGGACAGGATAGCGTCGAGCGGATCGTGCGCGGCAATGAGTGAACGGCCGGGATAGAGGGCGGAGGGATAGTTCGCCACGCCCTTGTAGCCGCTGCGCGCGATGTCGTTGCGCCCGTAGTATTCCTGATTCTGAAATACCTGCTGCACCACCACGGTGTCCATGCCCAGGCTGTGCATACCCTCGATCTGCTGCTGCCAGTCGGCTTCGGACAACTTGCGGATGTCGCTATTCCAGTAGCGTGCCTCTTCGTCGCTCCAGTGGATCAGGCCGATCCAGGCGCCATCGATGGTGCGGGTGGACGGGGTTTCAGAATGGAGGACCTGGAGAGGGCTTTCGATGCGCGTCATTTCGTGGCCATTACGGACATCCATGATGACCAGGTGATTGCCTGCGAGCCCGGCGGCGGGGCGCCGCGCATAGATGCCGCCGCTCGCATGCGCCGGAATCGTGATCTGCTGGGTGCGAATGCGCGCGTCCTCGGATTCGTGATCAAGATAGAGGCTCACAGCATACGAGTGGGCGCGATCGGAATTGTTTTCGACCGCTCCGCGGATATCGATTTCCACCTTATCGCTGACAGGCGACGGAGGAATCAGCTCGAGGCGAAGCTGTGAAGTTTGCGCAAGTGCAGAAGAGACGCCGGCGGCGAGCAAGAGTGCGTTGAACGTCCAGTAGTGCAGGCGCATAGTATCTCCGGGATTCGAATACGGCTTCTGGAGGACAACCGACGGTGCCCTATCCTTGGCTCCTTAGGCTCTGAAGGCCAATGTTCCGGCTCCCTGAACACCGGCGAACTGGCCTGCTTCTGCAGCAATGATCAGGGGCGCGCGTTTTTCGCCGAAATGGAGGAGCTCGCGCGTGCGGATCTCCACCTGGCGAATGAACTCCGGATAGCCGCTAATGAGGCCTCCACTTATCAGGACTGCCTGCGGGTCGAGGATGTTGAAGATATTTGCAACGCCCTCAGCGAGAAAACCGGCGAGGGTTGCGTATGCACTTCGCGCGGCGCCATCGCCGGCGCGCGCCAGGCGGTTGATCTCAAGGGCGCGAGCCGCACTATCCAGAGAAGTGTCGAGAGTTCCGTTGAGCCGTTCGAATTCGCGGAGTAGAGCGCAGGTGGACACATAGGCTTCGAGGCAGCCTTTGCGCCCGCAATTACAGGGCTCACCGCCGGCCCGGATCACCTGGTGGCCCACCGTGCCCGCAAAGCCGTGCTGTCCGGCGAGCAACTTGCGGCCGACCACGATGCCACCGCCAATTCCGGTTCCCACCGTGATGGCGACGAAATCGGACAGCGTCCTGGCTGCTCCGAAGTGCATCTCTGCCAAAACGGCCGCATGTGCATCATTGGCGACGAAGGTCGGGAGCTTGAAGTTTTCTTCGCCGAAGGCGGAGAGGTTGAAACCGGTCCAGCCAGGAAGGTTGTCGGTGGCGGCGAAGACAGAGCCGGTTTCCGAGTCGATGGCGCCGGCGCTGGCAATTCCGATGGCCTCGGGAGTTTTGCCGGAGCTGCACGCGGAATCGAGGACCGCGCTGATGGCTTTTATCAAACCGGCGGCGATAGCGGCTCTCCCCTTGCTCGCATCGGTGGGGACCTTTGCGGGAAACTCGATGCTGCCATCGCCGTGAACGAGGGCTGCCTTTATGGCCGTGCCTCCAATGTCCACGCCGATGACAGCTGATTTCCGCTCGACCTTAGTCATCGCCTGTACGAATTTCGCAGTGATTACACCAGGGCGGGTGATTGCGGAGCCGGCGACGACGCACCATGCGCCGGCTGAGATCGCGCGCCGCGCCAAATCCGGGTCCGATATGTGGCCCTCGGCGATGATGGGAACCGATAGTTCCTGTATCAGAGACGAGAGCAGGTTCCAGTCGAAGGAATGTACGTCGCGAGTTTCCTCGGTATATCCATTCAGGGTGGTTCCGATGAAATCCGCGCCAGCTGCGGCCGCGGCGCGGGCTTCGTCGAGCGTAGCGATGTCCGCCATCACGGGCAGCTTCAACTCGCGATGAATCCGTTCGATCAGTGTTTTCCAGGAGGTGTCGGGGGACCACACGCGATCCTTCGTGCTGCGGGTGCAATCGAGGGCAATAATGGATGCGCCCGCTGCAGCAAGCCTGACAGCCGACTCGAAGTCGGGAGTGATGAAGAGTTCGCCATCCCGGTAGCGCTTCTGGATTCCGATGATCGGTACTGCCGTATGGCGACGGAGCGCCTCAATATGTTCCGGGCTGTTGAGACGCAGGCCACGTGCGCCGTTCTCCAGCACGGCGAGGCACATACGTCGGATGGCCTCGGTGTCGTCGAGGGGGTTGCCGGGAGCGGCCTGGCAGGAGACTACCAGAGCGCCTCTGAGGAGATCCTGAATGCTCTGCATGTGAGATGAATCCTTGTACCGCCGGTCCACAATCCAGACAAAATGGATTGTATGTGTACAGCAGGTATGTTGTATAGTCTACCTAGCTACAGTGCAACCTGCAACAATTCGCCACGACAAATTTTATCCGGCCGCCCTGAAGAGGAATTCAGACCATGAAGGAAACCGTCGCGATTGGGGCAATGCTGGCCGTTGTCTCCGGCTTGATGAACGGCAGTTTCACGCTACCGATGCGCTTCTTGGGAAAGTGGCAATGGGAGAACGTGTGGTCTATCTTCATCACGTTTGCCTGCCTGGTCATGCCTATCTGCATTATTTCGCTGGTTGCTCCGCAAAGCTGGGGAGTGCTCTCCCACGTGCCCGGGTCAGCGATCGCGATCGCGCTGGCGACCGGTTTCGCCTGGGGTTTCGGAGCGATCATGTTCGGCCAAAGCGTGAGCGCAATCGGCATCTCGCTGGCGAACACGCTGGTGCTGGCCATCAGTTCCGCACTCGGCTCGTTTATGCCCATGCTGCTTCTGCACCCTGAGAAGCTGATGCAGCGGACGGGGCAGATGATCATGCTCGGCGTTGCAATTCAGGTTTTCGCAATTGCCCTCTGCGGGTGGGCCGGGCATATGCGCGAAAAGGCTGCGGGAATCAGCGCGGATCGCGGCAACCTGGTGGGGCAGGCGCGGTCGATCAGGGTGGGATTGCTCCTGGCTACGGGCGCCGGGGTCTTTTCGGGAGTCTTCAATATCGGCTTCAGCCTGGCGCAACCGATTGCGCAGGCAGGGCGGGCGGCGGGATTAAGCGATTTTTCGAGCGCCAATTTGATCTGGCTGATCATGTTGGGCGCGGGCCTGCTGCCGAACCTGGGTTTCTGTGCCTATCTGTTTCGTAAGAACCGAAGCTTTTCGGGATTTCGAAAGCCGGGAGTTGCTAGGCTATATACACTCACGGTTTTGATGGCGTTGTTGTGGGGCGGAAGCGTATTTGTATACGGGGCTGCGGCTCCGAGGCTGGGTGCCCTGGGTACCGCAATCGGATGGCCCCTCAGCCTCGCGACGGGCCTGGTGCTGGCGAACGTGATCGGGCTTGCCTTGGGTGAGTGGCGACAGGCTCCCCGCCGGGCGCGTGGATGGATGTATTCGGGTCTCGTTATTCTGTTGGTAGCAATCGTAGTTTTGAGCAGGGCGGGTTAAGACAGCCGGGCTTGCGCGCAGGAGGAATGATGGTACGGAATGGTGTGCGGAACGAAAATCTCAACGGGACGACCGCGCACGAGCGGGAGCCGGGCAGGTTACAGTTTGAGCCGCTCGACAAGACCAGCTTCACGCCCCTCTATTTTCAAATTCAGAGCCACCTGTTGAAGATGATCCAATCCGGGCAGCTCCGGGCAGGTGATCCGGTCCCCAGCGAGGAAGAGTTGGCGCGCGTATACGGAGTGAGCCGCATGACGACGCGGCAGGCGCTCCAATCGCTGAAGAGCCAAGGCTACGCCGACGGTCAGAAAGGGCGCGGCACATTCGTGACGCAGCCCAAGGTGGAGAAGGACATCGCGCACCTTGCGGGATTCACGGCCGAGATGCGCTCCCTGGGCATGAAAGCGTCGTCGCGGGTTCTCGAATCCAGCTCGTTGACGGCGGACGACGAGACCGCTTCGCGGCTGCAGATCGAACCCGGAGCTCGCATCTTCCGGCTGGTGCGGCTGCGTTATGCCGACCATGTGCCGGTGGCGATCGAAGAGGGAAGCCTTTCGCTGGAGCGGTTCCCAGGAATCGACAAGGTCAATTTCATAACAGCTTCCTTGTACCAGACGCTGCGAGATCGCTATCGAGTCGCGATCGACAACGCCGACGAAATTCTTGAAGCACGGGCAGCCAATCGCAACGAGGCGGAGCTGCTGGATATCCGGGTTCGTTCGAGTCTGCTTGTTATCTCCCGCATTCTGCGCAGCGCCGACGGCAAGCCTATTGAGGCGGCGCGATCCCTCTATCGCGGAGACCGGTATCGTGCCGTCCTTAAGGTCTACGCATCCGTTACCGAGTAGATCTTCTCCGGTCCGGTAAAGGTATGGCGTGAAGGCCCCCCGATTCGCAGTTCGCAACGCTATTCAGCGCCGCCACCCACAGAAATTTCTGAAGGGACAATCGTGGCAGCGGTTGCATTGCTGGTCCGCCCGGATCAGAGCCCGTGAACTCGCGCCGGCTCAGAACGCGGCTATCGAAGGCTCCTGCGTTGAACTCCCGAAGCGAAAGATACGAAGGCAGTGATATCGCGCCTTAAATAAGTTGGCAATCATATTGACAACCTGTCTAGACAGATGTACAAGTATGGAAACGCAGGTTTGGATTGCCGGTCAAAGCAGCCGCAAAGCTCCTCCGCGCGGAACTTTCCGGCCCGAGCGCTGCGAGTCGCGGTCGGATTGCTGGGAGGCCAGCGAAACCGACGATCTTGAATGGAGACAATTGATGGCCTGGATTTTGAAATTACGCTTCATGCCCCTGCTGCTGATGCTCTTGGCACTCATGTTGCCCGCATCTGCACAAGTCGATGTTGCCACCATCAATGGAACGATTACCGATCCCTCAGGAGCCGTGATTGCGGGGGTGAAGGTGACGGCTACCAGCGTGGAGACTGGCCGTCAGGTTGACGGTGTCTCCAACGATCTCGGTATATACAACGTTCCCAACCTGCCCGTGGGCCACTATTCGCTCCGATTCGAGCACAAAGGATTCGACGCAATTGAGCGCAATGGGATCCAGTTGCAGATCGGTCAGGCAATAGGCATCGACATCAAGATGAAGATTGGCTCCGAACAGCAGACCATCGAAGTGGCGGCCGACGTTCCGTTGGCTGAAACAGAAAATCCGACAATCTCAACGAACCTCGCCGCGAAGGCGATGACGGACCTGCCCCTCGATGTGAGCGGCGGGCGCGATGTCACTATCTTTGCTTACAGCGTGGTTCCGACCACCACGGGCGGCAACTATTCGGGACATATCGCAGGGTCGCAGGACAGCACGAAAAACGTGATTGTTGATGGTACGGATGCATCGGGGGGCCTGCAGGGATTCGTGCAGGTGATCGGAATGGAAGCGGTCCAGGAGATGCAGGTCCAAACAAGCGGTATCTCCGCGGAAGCGGGTGGTACCGGCGGCGGCGTGCTGATCATGGAACTGAAGTCGGGTACCAACCGGTATCACGGTAGCGCCTACGGCTTTCTGGCCAACACCGACCTGAACGCGAACGCATGGGACAGCAATTACTTCCAGTCTCAGTGCGCTGCCGGCGACAAGGCGTGCCATGCGGCTTACGGACGCCCCGCTGACAATTTCAAGGACTGGGGCGTCAGTTCCGGCGGTCCTATCTGGAAGAACCGCATTTTCGCGTTCGGCGACTTCGAGCGCTACAAGCAGCAGCAATTGCAGTATGCGCAAAACCAGGTGACAGTTCCCACTACGGCTTTTCTCGACGGCAACTTCAGTGCTCTGCTGGGCTCACCGATTAACGATCCCAATGGCAATCCGGTTATGAATCCCTGCACCGGAATGCCGTATGTCGTTGGACAGATCTTTGATCCTTCCACGGCGGAGGTCATCGGCGGAAGCACCTGCTATACCCCATTCACTGGCAATTCGATACCGTCTTCCCGCTTCAGCAGTATTGCTAAGCAGGTGGTGAGCACGTACCAGAAGGACTATGTCCCAACCAACGATAACGTCAAGAACAACTTTCCCGCGTTTGTCGGGGTTCCCTCGACCATCAATGAACACCTGGATGTAAAGGTCGATTTCAACCTGACGCAGAAGGATCACCTCGTGTCGTCGTTCAACTGGTGGACCCTGCCGATTGTGAACGTCGGCGGTCCCTGGCAGGTCGGCACCACAACCGGAGGTCCGTTCAGTTCCGGAGACTTTCAACGGCAGGAGAACCGGGCGATGCGCGTACAGTACACGCACATCATTTCACCGAACCTACTGAACTTCGCTTCGCTGGCCTA
>DATAVY010000270.1:0-32758 GCA_036267495.1 Edaphobacter sp. | reverse complement strand
AGGTGGTGCAGAGGAGATTGCAGCGATTGGTGGTTTCGAGATAGAGGCAGACAGGTTCGTGCTGAGCGATGGAGTTGAGCTGCGCCTCGGGTTTTTCGAAGTAACGGCGCATACGATTCTTTTCCTCCTCGGCCTGCTGGGCGGCGAGGCTGAGTTTGTCCTCGTTATCGCGGAGGTCACTGGACGGGAGGATGGGGAGAAGTGTGCTCATAGTGACTCGCTTATTCGTACAGGTTGGACGAAGAGGATGCGGTGAATGGGCCAGCGCTTGAAGGTTAATTGAAGTATGACTGCTGCGAGAACCGCGGCGTAGAGAATCTCGTTGGCCAGAAACATCTTTGGGCCGGGTTCGGCGAGCGCGGTGGTGTAGAGATAGAAGAAGCAAAGGAGGTAGGTGAGGATGGGGAGGTTCGGCATAAGGGTGAAGAACGGGACCAACCAGAGGATGTACCAGGCGTAGTGCGGGGAGAAGAGGAACATCAGGGTGGCGGCGAGGGCGAAGGCCTGGCGGAGATAGAGAGTCGAGGATCTACGAGAACCAATGTTCGCAACTGCCGGAGATGGGACGCCCGAATTTGTGGGTGGCCGATGACCTTCGCTTCCTTGCTGGCTTGCGACTCGCCAGCACCACCAGAGAATCGGGGTGAAGACTGCGGCGCAAAAGAGATAGTAGACGGTGGTGGAGAGGTTATGCAGGCCGGGAATTTTCTGAGCGAGCTCGAGGAGAAAATATCGGCTACCCGTCGCCATTCCCTCTTCCTTGACGTAGCCGCCAAGAAATCCGAAGACCAGCATGCCTACGCTGGAATACGCCGCGTATCCGAGAGCGATGACCACCGCAACCGTTGCGGGCATCTTGAAGTCACCGCGACGATAGAGCGCCGGCAGCAAGACGAGGGGATAGAACTTGAGAAGGATTGCGATGGCGAGAAAAAGTCCGGTGAGGACGGGTTGGTTGCGATAGCGGGCGAGCAGCGCGAGAGCGATGAAGGCGATTGCGGCAGAGTCGAGATGGCCGGAGCCGGCGATCTCCCAGATGACGAGAGGGCACCAGGCGTAGAGAAGCGCCTGCTCGCGGCGCAGGTTCAGAGAGTGCAGAAGCGTGACGAGCGCGTACATCGTGACGCCTTCGAACAAGACCATTGCGGTCTTCATGAAGGTGACGGTGGGGGATATCCAGGTGATGAGATAGAAGAGCGCCTGCGCGGCCGGAGGGTAGATGGTGTGGGCGTAGTCGCGGCGATTGATGTTGTCGAAGATGTCCTGATGAGGGGCGCGGAGAAAGGCCAGGGCCGGGCTGCCGGGAACGTAGCGGTAGGGGCTGATGTGGGCGTGCTGGACGATGCCATCCCAGACATAGCGGTAGATGTCGGTGGAGAGGTAAGGCTCGGCGAAGAGACTGGCGAGACGGCAGGCGATGGCGACGGCAAGAATGATGGGGAGGGTGAAACGGTCGACCGGCTGGGTGAGGATGAGGAAGGTCGCGGCGAGATACAGGATCGCAGACCAGCCGGAGACGCCGGAGAAGCCGATGGTGAAGTGGTCGTATTCGCTGACAAGCTGGCGGGTGAGGAAGAAGAGCGCGATGCCGATGAGGAGCAGCGCGGCGTTGGTCTGCCAGGGACGCGCTATGCTCCAATGCGTCCTTGCGCGCGCGATCCCGGTTTGGGGATTCATCGTTGGATTGGTCAGGGTGGTCATTGGCAGCTGCTTCCCTGCTGATTGAGCGTGCGGAGAAAAGCGTAAGTATGCCGGGCGGGGTAACCGGGGATGGTGGCGAAGGGCGGCGGAGTGTTGTCGAGAAGCTCGCGGGTGAGGATGGCCAGGGTTGCGGCGTCATCGACGTCGTACCAGAGGGGCAGGATGATGGCTTCGATGCCTGCGGATCGTGCGGCGGCGACGGTTTCGGCGCAGACTGTCGAGGTGCTCCAGGCGATGTTGGAGAAGGGTTCGGGATGGGCGCGCTTGAGGCCGATGAGATAGTAACCGCCGTCGTGCGATGGGCCGAGGACGATACGGTCGCCGGGCTTTGCGAGTTCGGCGATGGCCTGATGGAAGGCAGCGACAGGGACGGTGGGCGAGTCGGAGTCGATGAGGCAGACGCTGCCATAGCCACAGGCGAGGAGGTCTTCGGCGGTGGCGAGCAGGCGTTCGCCGAAACCATCGCCGCGCTGTGGAATAAGCGCGAAATTTGAAGGGAGAAGATTGTCGAAGAGGGCTTCGTCGCCGATGGGAGTATAGGAGATGATTCCGGCGGCGGATTTGGATGCCGCGACGGCGGCGATATTTTCGGCGGTATCGCGGAGGAAGCAGATGTTGATAGCGGCGGATTGATCGAGGGTCAACGGCGGCGAGAGACGGGTTTTGACTTTGCCGGGACGCGGGGCCTTTGCCATGACGGCGAGAGCACATTGACCGGCACGCGCGGCGAGAGAGGTCGCGGGATCGAGGATGGGATAGGACATCGCCGAAGCGGACATTGGCTAGGCCGCACTCCAGCCGGCGGCTTGTTCTTCGTGAGGCAGCGTTGCAACATCGGCAGACGCTTTTTCGCAGACGGCGTATTGGTACCAGCCATCGTAGTTGAGGCCGACAACATTCCAGGGCTGGGAGCGAATGAGGGTGGAGAAACCATCCGCGCTCATGACGTCGGCCTGGCGGGGTTCGCGATATTTTCCCGCCGGCGTGCTGGTCAGCTTGGAGAGCAACCACATACAGCTGAGCGGAATGCGAGTGCGGAAGCCCGAGGTGGGTTCGGCGATAAAACATCGGCCGCCAGGGCGGAGAACGCGGAATATTTCGCTGAGGATGGCTTCCCGGTTTGCGACGATGAGGAAGAGACGGGAGACGACGACGGCGTCGATGGAGTTGGATGGATCGGGGAGAGCGTGCGCGTCACCGTGAGCGAAGGTGCAGTTGTGGAGGCTGCGGCTGGCTGCGCGGGATTTGGCCCTGGCGATGAGTCGACGCGAGAGATCCACGCCGGTCGTGTGAATCTGGGGATACTCCTGCGAGAGGCGACAGGCATAAAAACCGGGGCCGCAGCCGAGTTCGAGAACATGAGTGCCGGGAGACGGGCCGTCGGCGGGAAAGAGAGCGCGGGCGATCTCCTGGGTATGATCGCGGAAGAGGTACTCGCGACAGAGGGCGTAGAACCAGGAGCAGCCCTCGAAGAGACTGTCGGGCGGACGCGGGGAGGCATGAGGGAGGGGTCGCCCGGGCATTTCGCAGTCGCTTGGTTCCATTCCTGACCCTGTAAGGTTTGAACGTGCGCTTGGTCGAGTTGCTGGTGCTGTGTCTTCTACTGTTGGATGCGATTTTCCTAATAAGGTTACGCCCATGCAAGGCAAACGGATTTGGCATTCCTTACCGGGGCGTGCGATGCGGCGAATTTTCGGCAAAACCTAATCGTCAATCTAGCGCCAATCAGGCTACGTCGCGCCAGTCGAGGATGACCTTGCCGGAGTTTCCCGAGCGCATGACGGTGAAGCCTTCTTCGAAGTCGCGCCAGTTCAGCCGATGTGTGATGACGCCGGAGATATCGAGGCCGCTCTGAAGCATGACGGTCATTTTGTACCAGGTCTCATACATCTCGCGGCCATATATGCCGCGGATGGTGAGCTGGTTGAAGACGACCTGGTTCCAGTCGATCGAGATGTCCTCGGACGGAATACCGAGCATGGCGATCTTTGCGCCGTGGCTCATGTTGGCGAGCATATCGCGAAAAGCATTCGGGTTGCCTGACATTTCGAGGCCAACATCGAAGCCTTCCTGCATATGCAGCTGCTGCTGGACGCTTTGAAGGGGAGCGGCGCGAGGATCGACTGCGAGAGTAACGCCTACTTTTTCGGCGAGTTTGCGGCGGTACTCGTTGGGATCGGAGATGACAACGTGGCGCGCTCCGGCGTGACGAGCCACGGCGGCGGCCATGATGCCGATGGGACCGGCGCCTGTAACGAGAACGTCTTCACCGAGGACCGGGAAGGCAAGCGCGGTGTGGACAGCGTTGCCGAGCGGATCGAAGATGGCGGCGATCTCGTGGGGCACGCCTGGACTGTGGATCCAGATGTTGGACATGGGCAGGACGACAAACTCGGCGAAGGCTCCGTTGCGATTGACGCCGACGCCGAGGGTGTGGGCGCAGAGATGGCGCCGGCCGGCGAGGCAGTTGCGGCAGCGTCCGCAGACAACGTGGCCTTCGCCGCTTACCAGTTGTCCGATGGGAATGTCGGTAACGTTGGAACCGGTGGCGACGACCTCGCCGACAAACTCGTGCCCGATAGTAAGGCCTTTTTTGATGGTGGAGCGGGCCCATGCGTCCCATTCGTAGATGTGAAGGTCAGTGCCGCAGATGCCGGTGGCGAGGACTCGGATCTTGACGTCGTTGATGCCCATCTCGGGCTCGGGGACGTCCTCGAGCCACAGGCCGCGTTCTTCGCGGCTCTTTACCAATGCCTTCACTTGGAGTTGCCTCTCTTATTTCCCGTTTTGCGGTGAATGTGAAAACTGACGCAGCTACATCTTTCATTTTAGCCTGTGGAGCAAACAACTTAATTCTCACGACACTGCCGCAGATCGATTCCAGAGAGCCGGCTCTTTGACGCTCGACGGATTCCGGTATTCTGGTGCGGCTGGTCTGGTATCCATCGATAGCGCGATCCGTGGGAGTTTACCTTGGCAATAGTTGCAGGAGTTGATTTTGGAACGCTCAGCGTACGGGTAACCCTGCTCGACAGCGCGCGCGGACGACTTGGCACAGCTTCAGCAGACTATCCTCTGGCGCGAAGACGCGACGATCCGGATTACGCGACGCAGTCGCATGCGGACCATATGCGGGCGCTCGCGGGCGCCAGTCGCAAGGTGCTTGAGGAGGCTCAGGTGGATGGGCAGGACGTCTCGGCTATTGCGCTCGATACGACAGGGTCCAGCGTGATTCCGGTCGATGCGTCGATGCAGCCGCTGGACGATTATTACCTGTGGTGCGATCACCGGGCTCATGAAGAAGCCAGACGAATCACGGAGCTTGCGCTGGCTGAAGATCTCGAGGCGATCCACTGGTGCGGCGACACCTATTCGCATGAATGGGGTTTCGCGAAACTGCTGCATTGGCTGCGGCATAATCCGGAAAAACGTGGACGCTTCGCCACTGCGATCGAGCATTGCGATATGGCGGCGGCAACTTTGGCCGGCGTTACCGATCCTTCGAAGGTAAAGCGAAGCATCTGCGCCATGGGGCACAAATGGATGTGGAACCCTAAATGGAATGGCCTGCCTTCCCAGTCGTTTCTGTCGAAGGTAGACCCGTTGTTCGACGGAATCCGCGACAAGATCGGCGGCGAATACCTGACCTCCGATTCAGTAGCGGGAAGGCTTTCCGCGAAATGGGCAGCAGAGATGGGCTTGAGGGCTGGGATATCGATTCCAGTAGGAGCGTTCGACGCGCACTGGGATGCGATCGGCGCAGGATGCCGCGAGGGCGATGTAGTGAACGTCGTCGGCACTTCGACGTGCATCATCGCAATGGCGAAGAAGACTGAGCTGGTGCCCGGCGTCTGCGGCGTCGTTCCCGGCAGCGTGCATCCTGGCTACACGGGAATCGAGGCAGGATTGTCGGCGACGGGCGACATCTTCGAAGCAATCGGACGCCGCGCAGGAGTGAAGGTGCGGGAGCTTGCGAATGGGTTGGAACACTATCGCGCGGGGCAAACCGGGCTGCTGCGTCTCAGTTGGGATAACGGCGACCGCACGGTGCTGGTCAACCCTGAGCTGGGCGGTGTCACGTTCGGCTGGAACCTGCTGCATACCGCACAGGACGAGCTCTTCGCGGCGATCGAGGGGACGGCATTCCACACCCGCATCATTCTTGAGCGCATGGCGGAACATGGCGTGCCGGTGGAGCGTGTGATCAACGCCGGCGGCATTCCACAAAGCAACAGCGTGCTCAACCAGGTGTATGCGAACGTTCTGGGCAAGCCGGTGCTGGTACCGGATGGAACGCCGACCAGCCTTGGCTCTGGAATCTTTGCGCTGCTTGCGGCGGGTGCGTTCGACACAATCGAAGAGGCACAAACCGCGGTTTGTCTTCCCTACCGCAGCTACTCGCCGCAGGCGGAAGCGGTCGCGGTATACAACGAGCTCTATGGTCTGTACCGCAAGGCATATTTTGCGCTGGGTCGAAGCAGCGCCGAGGCGACTCCGCTGGGGATGCTGCTGCCTGAACTGCGAAGAATTGCTGCTGCTGTTCGCGTGTGACTCGCTGCGACGAGGTGTCATGCGCGCGGTTTCGATAGCTGGCTCGCAGGCTATAAGATAAAGAGGGGATCGCGGGCGCACAATCGAGTGCGGTTCCACTGTTTCTTCGACTCAGTCAAACATAATGAAACCTGTGCTCTATCCCACTGATGACCTTCGAATAACCTGGACTAAGGTCGTGCTGCCGCCGGTTTTTCTCGAAGAGGAGTTGCCGATCACCGAAAAAGCGTCGGCAACTGTCTTCAAGGCTCGCTCCGAGATCGTCGATATTCTCCACGGCAACGACAGCCGCCTGCTTGTCGTCGTCGGCCCCTGCTCGATTCATGACACTGCGGCGGCAAGAGAGTATGCGCGATTGCTGAAGGGTGCGATTGCCGAGTTTTCCAGAGACCTCTGCATCGTAATGCGCGTGTACTTTGAAAAGCCTCGGACCACACTTGGTTGGAAGGGTCTGATCAACGATCCTTACCTCGACGAGTCGTTTCGGATTAATGACGGCCTGCGTAAGGCCCGGCATCTTCTGCTCGACCTGGCTGAGATGGAGGTGCCCGCCGGCACTGAATTTCTGGACATGATCTCCCCGCAGTATGTCTCGAGCCTGGTCAGCTGGGGAGCGATTGGAGCACGCACTACCGAGAGCCAGGTGCATCGCGAGCTTGTGTCTGGACTTTCCTGTCCTGCGGGCTTCAAGAACGGGACCTCCGGGAACGTGCAGATCGCGATTGAAGCGATTCTTTCCGCCGGTCAGTCGCATAACTTTCTGGGTCACACCAAACATGGGCAGACCGCGATCTTCGTTACCAAAGGAAATCAGGACTGCCATCTTATTCTGCGCGGCGGACGGCAGACCGTGAACTATGATGCGGCGTCGGTCGAAGAGACGTGCAGACAGATGGAGAAAGCCGGCATTCGGCCGCAGGTGATGATCGATTGCAGCCATGCCAACAGCAACAAGGACCACACTCGTCAATCTGCAGTTTGCCACGATGTCGCGGGTCAGATCGCGGACGGCGACAGACGCATCATCGGCGTGATGATCGAGAGCAATCTGGTGGCAGGGGCGCAGAAGCTGGTTGCCGGGAAAGACCTGGTCTATGGACAAAGCATTACCGACGCCTGCATCGGCTGGGACGAGACAGAAGAGGCGTTGCGAGAGCTGTCCGCGGCGGTGAGATCAGCCCGATTCGCTGAGGTATAAGAGCGGTGTTTGCATCACCGCGGTCTCTGCTAGCATCGAAGTTTGGCTCTTATGACAAATAGTTTGAACATCTCCGAAGCCGCCGTGCGTGTCCGCATCGCGCCCAGCCCGACCGGCGACCCTCACGTCGGCACTGCTTACATCGGGCTCATCAACTACATCTTCGCCCGGCAGCGCGGCGGAGCCTTTGTGCTGCGCATCGAAGATACCGATCGCGCGCGGTTCGTCGCGACTTCGGAGCGGGAGATTTTCAACTCTCTGCGTTGGCTTGGCCTCGCATGGGATGAGGGCCCGGACGTCGGCGGACCATATGGGCCTTATCGCCAGTCCGAACGCACGCAGATCTATCGCGAGCATTGCGACCTGCTGCTCGCCAATGGAACGGCGTACCGCTGTTTCTGCACCGCTGAAGAACTCGAGGCCGCACGCAAACAGCAGATAGCGGCGAAGCTTCCGCCACGCTACTCCTGGACCTGCCGGCATCTGACGGCGGAAGAGGCGGAGGCCAATCTCGCCGCGGGCAAACCCTTCGTGGTCCGCATGGCGGTTCCTCCACACGCCGGCGATGCGACGACTTCGACGACATTTCGCGACGAACTTCGCGGAGATATTACCTTCGAGCACTCCAACATCGACGATCAGGTGCTGATGAAGTCCGACGGCTTTCCTACCTATCACCTGGCCAACGTTGTCGACGATCACCTGATGCGGATCACGGACGTCATTCGCGCAGAGGAATGGATCTCCTCGACTCCAAAGCACGTGCTGCTCTACCGCGCCTTCGGTTGGCAACTGCCGCGCTTCTGGCATATGCCATTGCTTCGCAATCTGGACAAGTCAAAGATCTCGAAGCGAAAAAATCCCGTGTCCCTCATCTATTATCGCCAGGCCGGTTTCCTTCCCGAGGCGATGATCAATTTCCTCAGTCTGATGGGCGGCGGAATGCCGGAGAGCTCAGGCCCGATTGCGGAAAAATTTTCTCTGGCTGAGATGGTGGAGCGTTTCGAGGTCAAAAATATCCGTCTCGGCGGCCCCGTCTTCGACCTCACAAAACTGAAGTGGCTTAATGGCGAGTACATTCGCGCTCTCGCGCCGGATGATTTTTATTCTGCGCTCCGGTCTACTATTTTGAGCGATGCCTATCTGGGCCAGATCGCGTCCCTAGTCCAGACCCGCGTCGAAACGCTCGGTGAGTTTGGCAACCTGACTCATTTCTTTTTTGCCGACGACATTGTCCCCACACCCGAGGTGTTCGTTCCCAGGAAGCGCACTCTCGAAGAGACTCTGGGGTTCGCCGCAGAGCAGCTCGCGATCCTCGAAGCGACCGAATGGACAAAAGAGACGCTCGAATTTGCGTTGAAAGAGCTGGGTGCGGAGAAGCAGTGGGCAGTGAAAGAGAACTTCATGTTGCTTCGCGCAATCATTACCGGGAGCACGATGTCTCCACCGCTTCTGGAGAGCATGGTTGTTTTCGGCAAGGCGCGTTCGCTCGATCGGCTGCGTCGCTTCCTGGAGACTCAGAAGAAGATGGCGGAGCAGAAGAAATAGTTCGGCGTCGTTCACCCCCGGCTCGCTAAGCACCCCCGGCTCGCTAAAAAGAGAAGCGGGAATTAATTCGACGAGTGGGGCACCAACTTCTCGAGCTGGGCAATCTGCTGTTTCATCAGGTCTGCGTTCGGTCCCGGAGAAGAATAGGACAGACAGCTTCGCAGATGCTCCAGGGCCCCGGCGTAGTTGCCCTTGGCGGCCAGCATTACGGCGAGCAACTGTTCCGTATTAGGTGCGACGTGATTGGGGTCCATAGCTAACGAGGTGTTCGCGCTGGTCTCCGCAGTAGCCCGGTTGCCCAGGTTGTAGTTGCCCACGGCGCTGAAATACCAGAGGGCAGGCGTGCCGGCAGGATTAAGTTTCAATGCGTGATCGGTCGCGTCGACCACGTCCTGCCAATTCTTCTGCTGCGCGGCCAGCTCGGCGATGTGCTCGTACGGAGGAGTAAAGAGAGGATCGGCGGCTGCGGCCTTCGCATAGGCTGTGGCCGCGTTCTGCGGCTTCAATGCTTCGTCGATCTTGCCGAGTTGATACCAGGCTTCGGCAAACTGAGGATAGGCCTGGACCGCCTTTTCGAGATCGCGCTGCGCGCTGTCCAGATGCCGGCCGGCCGCCTCCGAGCGAGCCTTATCGTAGTATTTCAGCGCGTCCTTCGGTGCCGATGCGGTGGCTGTGCTGATGGCAAAGCCTGTCGCCTTCTCGTCGAGATGCAAGGAAATTGTGCCGAGGTCGGGGTTATCCACGATCGAACGGTTCTGTATTGTCAGTGTGGCCGATTGGAAGCCTTCGAGAGCTGCATGAACGTTACAGCCGATCAACTGCGCCGGAGTCAGCCGGTTCGATTTCGATATTCCCGGCGACACTTCACTCTCTTTTGCGGCCGCTTCAATCTCGAATGCACCGCTGGAGTCAGTATGCGTGTTGTAGCGGATCGCGCCATTGCACATCACGACGACGGGAATGGGATCCCAGGGCAGAGGGCTGCCTGCGATAACCACCTTGCCCGCGAAATAGAGGCTGCCGCGCTGGTGCGCTGCGAGTTGATCCCAGTGGGCATACTTGCCTACGCCACTGGACATTTCGGCGTTGGGATTCGGGGGAGCACCGCCACCGGAACCTCCGCGGCCTTGTGCCTGCACTGAAAAAACCGATCCAAATGTCAGCAACGCAATAGCGAGCAGCCTGGGCAGCATAGAGTCTCTCCGGGAACGGGGGAATTATAGCCCAAAGAGGTCTCTCATTCCGCAGATTCGAATCCGCCACAACTTCAAAATTCTTCGATAGGAAAGGCACTATCTTGCCTTGAACATTTGTTTGATCCCGCGCAGAGCCTGCCGCGTTCGCTCTTCCTTCTCGATCAACGAGAAGCGTAGGTGTCCGTCGCCGTGCTCGCCGACTTTGCTTTGAAGAGTTGGGTGTGGAGAAGCAGTGGGCGGTTAAAGAAAATTTCATGTTGCTTCGCGCGATTCTTATCGGGAGCACGAGGTCTCCACCGCTTCTCAAAAGCATGGTTGTTTTCGGCAGGGCGCGTTCGCTCGATCGGCAGCGTCGCTTTTTGGACGCGCAGAAGAGGTTGGCCGAATGCAAAAAGCTAATGACGCAAGATCAGCGCGATTGGCCGTTTAGTGCCGGTATGACGCCGCAATATCGTTTCACTTGAAGCCGGGTAAGGCAAAAGAGAAAGATGATGGCGATCAAGACGCCCGAGCCTCCGCGTATCAGGTCGTGCGTCAAAAACAACGTCACCAAATCGCCAATGCCATTGATGGCGAACAAAACAACGGCAAACCACCAGCACCACTCTTTACCTTTCAACAACCCTATTCCAGCGGCACCCGTTCCCGCTCCGAGCGCTACCAGCAAGATGCCGGACACCTTCCCGAAGCTGCTGAACGCAATATAGGCGGGTCGATTGAGGTCCCACATCTTCTGCCAGAATGGGCGCGGAAACAACAGCGACGTTCCGGTGATCCATGCCACGACGGAGGCAAAGAAAAGAAATACCGCCACCACAGTGACAACTGCTGGCTTTCGGTTCGTTATGGAGTCGTTGCGCATTGTGCGCCTCAGCTATCTTTGAACATTTGTTTGATCCCGCGCAGAGCCTGCCGCGTTCGCTCTTCATTCTCGATCAACGAAAAGCGCACGTGTCCATCGCCGTGCTCGCCGAACCCGACGCCCGGGCTGACGGCAACTCTCGCCTCGAGCAGGAGCTTCTTGGAGAACTCTACCGAACCAAGCGAGCGATATCGCTCAGGAATCTTTGCCCAGGCGAACATTGTGGCCCGCGGCAGTTCGACAGGCCACCCAAGCTTGTTCAGGCCGGGCACCAGCACATCGCGGCGGCTTCTGTAGATGTCGCGAATTTCGGCGACACACTCCTGCGGCCCTTCCAGGGCGGAGATCGCAGCCACCTGAATTGGGGTGAACGTGCCGTAGTCGAAGTAGCTTTTGATCCTGCCGAGCGCTGCAACCAGGATGGGATTGCCGACCATGAACCCGACGCGCCATCCCGGCATGTTGTAACTCTTCGAAAGAGTAAAAAATTCGACGGCAATTTCCTTTGCCCCTGAAACCTCCAGCACGCTGGGTGCGCGGTAACCGTCGAAGACAAGGTCGGCGTAGGCGAGATCGTGAACGATGTAGATCCCGAGGTTCCGACATAGCGCCACGAGCTTTTCAAAGAAAGCGAGATCCACGCATTGGGTTGTCGGGTTTGCGGGAAAGTTCAGGATCAGCAGCTTCGGCCGCGGCTGCATGCGTGGAAGATCGTGCTCGAGCCGCTCGAGCATTGCCTCTGCCGTGCTTCCATCCATCGCGATGCTCTGCACCTTCGAACCGGCGATCACCGGCCCGAAGATGTGGATAGGGTAGCTCGGGTTGGGCACGGCGACCGTGTCCTCGTCGTCAAGCACCGCCAGGCAAAGGTGCGCGATGCCTTCCTTGGACCCGATGGTGACGATCGCTTCGGTCTCGGCGTCGAGGTCGACGTTGTACCGGGTCTTATACCAGTTGCAGATGGCCTTGCGCAGCCGCGGAACGCCACGGGACAGCGAATAGCGATGGGTTGCGGTACGTTGTGCCGCCTCAATCAACTTATCGACGACGTGCTTCGGAGTGGCGCCATCGGGATTGCCCATCCCGAAGTCGATGATGTCTTCGCCGCGTCTGCGCGCCGCCGCCTTCAACTCGCTGGTGATGTTGAACACATATGCCGGCAGCCTTGTGAGCCTTCGAAATTCTTCCATCCTGTCTGTCCGCTCCTGTGTGTCGAGTGTCTTTGATGATGCCATCATGCCATCGCAACAACAGGCAGGCGTACCGAAACTGCTAACAGCAGTCTTTGTCGTTCGCGGATCGCTGACGGCTATCTTGCGGTAAAGATCACCGATACAGGCAGGCTCCTGGGCGGATAACAAGCGGCGTGATCGCAAGCCTGATAGCGCAGGTTTCCAGCAACAGTGTGCTGGCCGGCCTGAGCGACCACCGGCAGCTTGACGGTGAATGCGCCGGAGTACACATCCAGTTTTTCTGTGGGGTCGAAGCTGAAACTATAGGACTGCCCGGCAGGGTATTCGACAGCTTCCGCCTTCACGCCGGCGGCGAGCTGAAACGAGATCAGAGTCGGAAGCAGCAGATCCGACTTCGGCGTGTGCGAGTTCACATGGAAGCCGTCCACCACGCGGAAATTCAGCTCCAGCACACTCCGCTTCCCTGCCGCAATGACCTGCGGCTCGGCCGCGTAGAGAACATAGGACTTCGTCTTCGGCGGTGGCGAATCGAGATTGCCAATCTGCTGGGCGGGAACCGCGAGTCCGGGCAATGCGATAAGCCATGCAGCGAAAAAAGCTCGCAGACGCATCACTGCCCTCCCGCGGACGGCGTCGCTCCCGATGCGATTGTCTTCTTGATATGCGCCTCGATCTCGTCCTTACCGCCAAGACCCGCGGTCTGCTCGACCACCACGCCGGTTTTATCGATATAGAACGAAACCGGCAAATAATCCAATCCGCCGTACGCCTTCTGCACCTTTCCGTCGGTCAACAGGATGGGATAGGTCACGCCTGTCTTCTTCACGACCTTCGCGATGGCTTCGTTGCCGGCGTCCACGTCGTCAGTGAGGCCGAGAATCTCAAATCCCTGTGCCGCATATTGCTTGCGAAACTCCTCGAACCAGGGCATCTCAATCTTGCACGGCCCGCACCAGGTTCCCCAGAAGTTCACCAGTACAGGCCGTCCTTTGTAGTCGCTGAGCGATACTTTTTTTCCATCGAGCGTGGCCAGGGTGAATCCGGGAGCTACCTTGCCTACCATCTTCGGGGCTTCAAGATCGGTATCGGACTCGGCTGTGTCGCCGGGATTTGCCGGCGTAAGAACGACATGGTTTTCTTCTGCCTTCTGCATTGCCAGGCGACGCTCCCGCAGGTTATGCCATCCCGCCCACAACAGAAGCGCGATTCCAACGACCATCACCGCAAAGACCAATCCGTTCCGCTTCACGTTCGACATCCTTCCGGGCGCATAACAGCGCCACATCGTACCCTTTATAGTTTAGACGTAAAGCCTGGGCGAACGATGGGAAGGTTGAGGAAGCAGTCTTTACTCTTCGTCGGGGGCGAGTATCGCACTGCCACTCTGCTAGCATCGACATGGTCCAGGCCTTATGCCCAGTAAACCCGCCAGTCCATCCGATTCTCTGCGTCCATCGGAGTTCGTACGCGTCGAAGCAGCGGCTCTCAATGAGCTGGCCCTTCGCCTCGACAGCACGATGCTCGAGCCCTTCACGCGGGCAATCGATCTGCTGATTCAGTCCGTCGGGGGTGAAGGCAGAATTGTCATCACCGGAATCGGCAAGAGCGGAATCATCGCACGCAAGATCGCCGCGACGCTCCGCTCCACCGGCACGCAGGCCCATTTCCTGCATGCGGCCGAGGCTATTCACGGTGACCTGGGCATGCTTAGGCCGGGCGATACTGTTCTGGCGCTTTCCTACAGCGGGGAGACGGAGGAGTTGCTGCGGCTGTTACCTACACTGAAACGCATCAACGTCAGGCTGATCGCCATCTGCGGCTGCCGCAGCTCTACCCTGGCGCAGGCGAGCGAGATCTTTCTCGATACCGGAGTGTCGGCCGAAGCATGCCCGCTGAACCTGGCGCCTACCGCGTCGACAACGGTGATGCTGGCATTGGGGGATGCACTGGCGCTGGAGGTAAGCCGCCGCCGCGGATGGAAGGCGGAGGATTTCGCAGACCTGCACCCGGGAGGACGTATCGGCAGGCGCCTAGCCCGTGTCCGGGAGCTGATGCATACGGGCGATGCGTTGCCGCAGGTCGCGCCTTCGACGCCGATGACGCAGGTCATCTATGAGATGTCGCGCAAGAAACTCGGCATGACGACTGTTCTCGAGGATGGCGGCCTGGCGGGCATGATCTCCGATGGCGATCTTCGCCGGCTGCTGGAGCGCGATGGCTCCCACGCACTGGAGCATACGGCAGGCGAGATCATGAACCGCCAGCCTCTGACCATCGATGGGGGAGCGCTGGCATCGTCGGCGCTGGCGCTGATGGAGGAGAGGAAGATCACTTCGCTGATCGTCGTCGGTACGGGTAGCCGGGTCGAAGGAGTCGTCCATCTCCACGATCTGTGGGCGCTGCAACTCAATTGATGGAGAGGCGGCCTCGCAACGGAGGATGGGTTTCGGCTTTCAGAACAACTGCCTTCACCGGCATCTACAGGAATTCAGCGTGTCACCGGCACCTGAGGGTGGGCAATCTCATAGTCATACGACGGAGCGGCCAGCAACTCGGCGGCTCTCCGGATCAACCTTAGCGGCTCGGGAAGAATCTTGGCGTCGAACCATCTGTCCGAAGCTGATTTTTCTTCGGATCCCTGAGAGACCACCAGGAGTATTTTGGCTCTCGGGCAACATGCATGGATGTTACCCGCCAGATTCTCTGCCTCTACCCGTCCCAGGGAATGACACAGGACGACGAGGTCCGGCGCCTGGGATCGAACGACCTCGAGCACATTGGGGCCGGCATAATATGCGACCGCCGCGCCAGTCTTTTTCAATACTGCCGCCCGGGTTTCCAGCAAACGGAGATCATGGCCAGCCAATAGAATTTTAGCCATAGCAACCTCAACGAAAAGGTCATTCTTGCGGGTGGGCAGGGTTTATTGTCGCGATGGACGTTCTGCCCTTCTCCGGGCACGTCCGTGCGTTGACTTTAGCAAACAAGGCAGGAAGAGTTCTGTCTACTGCATGACGTAAGTCAGCGAACCATCCGGATTTGCCGTCAAAATGCTTTTATAGGAGGAAGAGACAATTCGATAACACTCACAAGCGGTCCTAGTCAGCGCGGCGCGATTCAGAATATTGATCTTTCCACGGCTGTAATCGATCATGCCTGCACGTTGCAGCTCTCCAGCTGCCACGGTTACGGTCGACCGCTGCACGCCAAGCATCTGCGCGAGGAACTCCTGGGTGAGGTTGAGAGACTCCGATTCCATCCGATCGGCCGAGGTGAGCAGCCAGCGCGCTAGCCTGGCATCCACCTCGTGCATCCGGTTGCACAGAACCGACTGGGTTACCTGGACAAATTGCAGATAAGTGAAGGCGTGCACGATTCGGCGGAGCATGCCTCCCTTGAGGAAGACCTCGCGGACGGCCGAGCTGCGAATCCGCACTCCCTCGCCGATTCCCTGGATGACGACGGCATGACACATCTGCGGCTGATTAAGCAGAGCGGGAAGGCCGGAGAACCCTTCCCGTCCAATGACTCCGACTTCAACGGATTCTCCCTTTTCGGTCAACGCATCGGTTGAGATCAGACCGCTGTTGAGAAAGTACATATATTCAATAGGATGGTTGGGCTCTGAAAGTTGCATACCGAGGGGCAGATCGACCGGCACTAAAAACCGCGCCAGAGCCGCGTACTCCTCGTCCGGCAACTGGGCCAGGACGGAGTTGCGAAAGCGGATTGTCGAATCTGTTGTCGTGCGTCGAGTAGGCAACGAAAGCTTCCTTTAGGCGAGAGCATCCTCTGGCCGCAAAGGCTGTTGCCCACGGAACGAGGGGCGGGCTTATGCGATTAGGACGACGGTACTCTTTTTAGGGAGCAAAGTATGTCGTCCGCCGCACATATAACAAAACGCTGAACAAGCTCTTACAAGAATGGCCATGAATTTTCTTGCAGCCAGGGCGAATCGTGTTTCCAGACAGCTTCCCAGTTAGAATGAATCATCCCCCAACAGCCTGCGCATCTCACCGCGGCGGGCGGGAAAGTGCCCTTTTTGCCCATGCATCGCTGGTCCCAGCTCTTTATTCCGACCCTCCGTGAGGCGCCTGCAGACGCTGAAGTCGCCAGCCACAAGCTCCTCCTCCGAGCCGGCTATATTCGCCAGCTCGGCGCAGGAATCTACAGCTACCTGTTCCTCGGCAATCGCTCGATTAACAAGATTATCGGAATCGTGCGCGAGGAGATGGACCGTATCGGCCAGGAGTTCTACCTGCCGGCCCTCAATCCAAAAGAGCTCTGGGAGGCCAGCGGCCGGTGGTCCGGCATGGGCGATAACATGTTCAGGCTCAAGGACCGAAAGGGCGCCGAGCTCTGCCTCGCGATGACCCACGAGGAGATCGTCACCGACATTGCCCGCAAGGAGCTGCGCAGCTACAAACAGCTTCCCCAGATCTGGTACCAGATCCAGACCAAGTTCCGCGACGAGCCTCGGCCCAGGTCCGGTTTGCTACGCGTCCGCCAGTTCCTGATGAAGGACGCCTACTCCTTCGATATCGACGACGCGGGTCTCGACGTCTCCTATAACAAGCAGGATGAGACCTATCGCCGCATCTTCACCCGCTGCGGCCTTCAGTTCGTTGCGGTCGAGGCGGACTCGGGCGCGATGGGGGGTTCGCAGTCGCAGGAATTTATGGTCTACACCGAGGCCGGCGAAGACCTCATCGTAAGCTGCGCCGAAAGCGGCTACGCGGCAAATATGGAGAAGGCCACTTCGCAGCTTTTTCCCGTCACCGAGATGGAGCCGACGGGCGACGGCATGCCGGAGCTGGTCCATACGCCCGGCAAAGGCGCCATCGCAGACGTTGCGGAGTTCTTCAACATCTCTCCTGCTTCGGACATTAAGACCGTCGCCTACATGGGCAAGAAAAAAGATGGGACCGGCAAGATCGTTGAGGTCCCGGTTATCGCGTTCCTCCGAGGAGACCATTTCGTCAACGAGACCAAGTTGATGGCTGTCGCGTATGTGTCCGAGCTGCGCACCATGGTCGCCGAGGAACTTGCTCTCTATTTCGAGGGTCCCGCCGGCTATCTCGGTCCGATCGGCCTCAAAGTTCTTCCCGCGGACAAAGGCGATCCGCGCGCCGCCTTTGTCGTCATCGATCAGGGACTCGAAGGGCGAAAGAACATGGTTGGCGGCGCCAACAAGATGGACTACCACTACCGCAACATCGTGCCGGGCCGCGACTTCACCTGGACGCGCGCCGCCGATATCCGCAACGTCAATGAAGGCGATCTGGATGTCGCTTGCGGCAAACCGCTCAAGATCGGCAAAGCGGTCGAGGTCGGACACATCTTCAAGCTCGGCAACAGGTACACGAAGTCGATGGGCGCGTCGGTTCTCAATCGCGAAGGAAAAGAGGTAATGCCGGTCATGGGTTGCTACGGGATCGGTATTGAACGGATTCTCACCGCTGCCATTGAATCCTCCGCCGCGGCAAACGAGGGCCAGAGCTATGCCCTGCCTCCTGCTATCGCACCCTTCGAAGCTGTTGTCACGATTACCAATGTCGGCGATCCAGCTCTGCTGGCGGCCGGGGAAAAAGTCGCCGCCGATCTCGAAGCCGCAGGCATCGACGTGATACTGGATGATCGCGACGAACGGGCAGGCGTAAAGTTCAAGGACGCTGATCTGGTCGGCATCCCTTACCGAATCAATATCGGGCGCGGAGTAGCTGAAGGCAAAGTTGAGCTAGTCGATCGGCTCAAGTTAACGAATCAGGAACATCTTATCGATCAGGTCGCCTCTTATCTTTCCAATCTGATTGGCCAAGCTAAACTAGACGCCACTGATCGAAACCCTCCCCAATGAACCTCGCGGCCCCAAACACGTCCAACCCTATAGCTGGCACCTGCACGTTGGTCCCCAGGCTCTGACCCGATGCCGGTAAAACTCAAATACGGTAACAACACAAAGGCCGCCGCCCGGGTTTCGCGGTTGGTGCACTCTCGCGTGTTCCAAATCGCAGTGGTATCGTTACTTGGCGTTCTGGTAATTGGCGCTTCTGTCTTCGGCTACTTCTACTACCACTACCAGCACGTGGTGGATGACCGTATCGCCTCCGGCCCAATCTTTGCCAGCGTGTCGCAGATCTACGCCGCGCCGCGCGAGATTCGTGAGGGCCAGAAGCTTTCGGCAAGCGCGATTGCCGCGGACCTTCGCCAGGCCGGCTATAACAGCAATTCGCAGCTTGGGACCTATCAGCTCAACGGCGACAATATCTTCATCAAGCCCGGCCCGGAGAGCTACCACAACACCGACGGGGCCACCATCAATACGAGCGGCGGCACGGTGCAGAGCATCACCGCCGAAAACGGTGTCGTTCTCAGCGCCTACGAACTTGAGCCGCAACTGATCACCGCGCTCTCCGAAGACAAGAACCGCACCAAGCGCCGTCTTGTCACTTACAAAGACATCCCGCCCCAGATGGTACAGGCCGTTATTGCGATTGAAGACCGCGACTTCTTCAACCATGGCGGCATCAACTATCTCCGCACCGCCAAGTGCGCGGTTCAGGACATCCTGTCCCGCCGTTTAAACTGCGGCGGCTCAACGCTCACCCAACAGCTCGCGAAAAATCTATTTCTCTCCCCGGAGAAGCGATACAAGCGGAAGATGATCGAGGCCCTCATCACGCTGCAGCTCGAGGGTCGATTCAATAAGCAGCAGATCTTCACCATGTACGCCAACGAGATGAATCTCGGGCACCGCGGCAGCTACGAGATTAATGGATTCGGCGAAGCCTCGCAGGTATTCTTCGGCAAGAGCCTGGGCCAGCTCGACCTGGCGCAGTGCGCAACGCTTGCGGGTCTGCTGCAGAACCCCAGCTATCGCAATCCTTATCGCCACCCAGAGCGAGCCATGGAGCGACGTAATGTCGTCCTCGACTCTATGGTCGAAACCAGGGCCATCACCCCGGCTCAGGCAGAGAAGGCTAAAGCCGAGCCTCTCCGTCTGGCGCCTCCCAACATCGACGCCAGCGAGGCTCCCTACTTCGTCGACCTCGTCCACGACCAGTTGGTTCAGCGCATCGGCGATCAGGACCTATCGCATCAGAATCTCCGCATATACACCTCGCTCGATCCCGATCTCGAGCAGGTTGCCTCCGATGCGGTTGAGGTTGGGATGCGTAACGTAGATGAGATCGTCCGCAAGCAACACAAGACGCCCAAAGGCCAGCAGCCCAAACCGATTACCTATCCGCAAGTCGCGCTGATCGCACTCAATCCGCATACCGGACAGATTCTCGCGCTGGTCGGCGGCCGCAACTACGGCGTTTCGCAGGTCAATCACGCCGTCTCCAAACGCCCTACTGGCTCCATCTTCAAACCTTTTGTCTACGCCGCGGCCTACAACACCAGCCTCAATGGCATGTCCCTCGGTGACGAAGGCGTCTTCACCGCGCTCACGAAACTTCAGGACGTGCCCACCACCTTCACCTTCGACAACGGCCGCCAGACCTACACGCCTAACAACTTCGAAGGCGACTTCCGCGGCGAGGTCATCGCTGCCTATGCGCTGGCCCACTCGCTGAACAACGCCACTATCCAACTGGGCCAGATGGTCGGCTTCGACAACGTCGCCGCTCTCGGCCGCGCTGCCGGGGTCACCTCCGCTCGCGGCACTCCATCGGTTTCGATCGGGGCCTATGACGCGACGCCGATCGACATGGCCGGCGCCTACACGATCTTCGCCAACAATGGCGTCCACCTCACCCCATGGATGCTCGCCTCGGTTCGCAACACGAATGGCGACATCGTCTCCGACTTCTCTTCCGAGGGCAAGCAGGTTCTCGATCCCCGCTCCGCCTACCTCACGCAATCGCTGCTCGAAGGGGCCTTGAACTACGGCACGGCTGCCGGCGCGGTCCGCGGGCACGGCTTCAGTGCACCAGCCGCCGGTAAGACAGGAACCAGCCACGACGCCTGGTTCGCCGGCTACACCTCGAACCTCATCTGCATCGTCTGGGTCGGCAACGACGATTACACCGACATCAAGATCGAAGGCGCCCATGCTGCCGCGCCCATCTGGACCGAGTTCATGAAGCGTGCGATCCAGCTTCCGCAGTACTCCGACGTAAAACCCTTCGCCGCGCCCGAAGGCGTCACCACCGCCCACATCGATAAGGCCTCGAACCTCCTGGTCGACTCCACTTGTCCCAGCAACAGCTTCTACGTCGCCTTCCTCGACGGCACTGCGCCGGTCAACACCTGCAGCCAGATGGGCGAGAATCCACAAAACTTCATCCAGAAACTCTTCGGCATCGGCGGCAACAAGTCGGCCACGCCCGACGCCAGCCATCCCGCCCCCGCGGCACCATCCACGACCGGTGCTCCCATCGTCCGTCAGGCGCCCAACACCCCCCGCGACGGCAACGCACCCGACACCACGCAGCCGCCTGCTCAACCCAAGAAGAAGAACTTCTTCCAGAAGATCTTCGGTGGCGGCAAAGACAAAGACAAAAACAAGCAGCCCGAGCCGCAGCCGCCCCCTCCGCAATAGCACCGTCTGCTAAGCGCGTGTCCTTCCGACCGGTGCAGCCGTCTCGCCCACCCAGGGTTGACAATCCGGACACCAGTAGGTCGACCGCGCCTGCGTCCCCTGTTTGCGCATCATCACAACCGCTCCGCATCTTCGGCACTCCTGTCCCTGCCGGCGATAGACCCACAGCCTCTCCTCACGATCCATCGCGCGTGTGGTCCGCCGGTTGCCGGAGTACGTCACAATTCCGTCGCCCTTTCCATCCACCACGTTTGCCTTCATGTAGCGCTGCGCGGCATCCACCATCAACTCCATCTCGCGTGGCGTGATCGTGCACATCGCGCGAAAGGGACTTACCCCAGCCGCAAACGCTACTTCGCTTTTATATACATTTCCCAAACCCGCCAGCACCTGCTGATTCAGCAGCACAACTGCAATCTCCGCATCAGGATTATCCCGCGCATAGGCGGCCAGCCTCGCCAGGCCATTTTCGACTGAAAAACTCTCCGACAAAATGTCCGGCCCCAGCTTGGGTACCTGGCTGCTTCTCGCCAAACTGCGCGCTGTATGAAACTCGGCCACTGGAACATTGAACCCTACGGCCTCCCACTCGGCTGTTCGAATCACCACGCGCATCCGCGTCCGCGGCATCTGCCACCGTTCTCCCGTGCGATACAGATGCCAGCTTCCATTCATCAACATATGCGTCACGAGAATCAGATCGCCCGAAAAATAAATAAGGCACCACTTCCCCCGCGACTCCACCTTCTCCACGACTCGGCCGGCAAGCGGCGTATCGTCATCCACGCGCGCCAGCTTCGCCAACCCTGTCTCAAACGCGGTAACCATCTTGCCGCCGATCGCCTTCTGCAGCGCCCGTGCCGCTCGATAGATTGTGTCCCCCTCAGGCATTCGGCCGTACCCCACTCTTTTGCCCGTGCAACGGCGGCAGGTTTCTTCGAACATTGAATCCCATCGCCCCCGCCGCGAATCCTGCATCGAGTAGCGAGCGAGCCATCACACTCTCTGCTACCGCAACGCCGTTCACCATGGAGATCAACATCCCTGTCCGTCCGGCGTCCTCTTCTCCGCGGTCGCCCTGCACTCGTTGAACCAGAAACTCGGCAAGTCTGCGTATCACGTGCGATCGTTGCGGCTCCTCGTCCGGCAAAAACACCTGGAGGTTCGGGTTCCCGCGCCGGAGATAAGCCACCAGCGCACCATCGTAAAGAATCACTCTCGCCCCTACGCTTCGCGTCAGCGAGGAACCCTCATCCGGTGCGGCAGGCCATCGCATTAATGCGCCGTAAGGATTCGCCGGATCAGTCGCCGCGAGCTGCAGCATCTCGACTCGTTCCGGTTCCTGTTGTATCCGCAGCGAACGCAACAGATCCACCGCCGCCGGCATAGCGAACTGCGTCGCCCCTAAATCCGCTGCAAAATATCCACGCCGAATCTTTCCGCTTTCCTCCAGCGCCTTCATCACGTCATAGATAGCCGAAAATCCTCCGGGAAGATTCTCTGCATGCGCCGTCTCGCGAAACACCACGCCGTAGCGCGTCAACAACTGCTGCGCGATCGCATGACTCCACTCGGTAGCCGACCTCTCCTCCGCAAATGCCGCGCCATTCAGCGCCCATCGCCCCTGCCCAGTTGGCGGAATCGTCCGCCGCGAGCGAAAGACCGCCTGCTGATTCACTCGTCGCGCCGGTTTCCGCGAACTGCTGCTCGCAGGCCTCTCGCAATAGGCACGCAGCGCTGCCATTCCATCGTTGGTCAGCAGCCCCTTCCAAACTAGATTCCAGAGTGCCTCCAGCGTCTCTCCTGGATATCCTCCACCCACACCATCATGCAGGTCCTGAAAAAATGAAGCGCCATGCCTCCGCAGGTATGCAATGATCTCGGTCTCTCGACTTGCCTCAGTCGGGGCAGCGACGCTCTTCCTGTCGTTATCCCGCGCAAGTCGCGGGGCCGGCTGCTGCGAAGCAATCGGCCACAGAGCAGAAAGTCTCTCTGCAAGGTAGAGGCCGATCCTTCCATCTCTCTCTCCAATCGGATCCATGCCCACCCACACCACTTCACCCGCCGCAATCAATGTATCCAGATCGGAAGCTTTATACCCCAATAGCCGCGCGGGCAGAATCTCCGTCTCCAGAATCGAAGCTGGCAGCGGAGCGCCTTGCAGATTTTCGATCACATCCAGCAGCGCATCCAGTCCTCGCCGGGGCTGCACCACTCCTTGCCATCGTGTGAACAATCTTGCCAGCGTCCTCTGTTCCACCGGCTCAACTTCCTTTCGCAGCCGAGCCAGCGATCGTCGCCGGATCGCGCGCAGCACCTCGTTGTCGCACCACTCGCGATGAATGCCGCCGGGCCGAAAACCACCCTCCACTACCTTTCCGCTCTGCACCAACCCCTGCAGTACCGACTCAATAGCTTCCACGGGCAGAGCGAATCGTGCGGCCGCGTCTTTCGTCGTGAACGGCCCATGGGTTCGTGCAAATCGTCTCACCAGATCAAGCAAAGCATTCGGCGCTTCCTGTAAAAATGCTGCCGGCAGACCCGGGGGCAGCGGCACGCCTAGCGCATCGCGATACCGCGCCGCATCCTCTACGGCAATCAGCCGTTTCTCACCGGCGACTCCAACCTCCAGCACCCGCCGCGCTCGCATCAGCTTTCCAACTGTATCTGCAACCTCTTCAGTGACACATCGCAACCGCAGTTCCGTACGCGTCAGATCACCGAGCCGAAGCAAAAGGTCATGCACGCCATCCATATTTCGCGCGCGATACGTTTCGGCAATACATTGCAACTGTTCTTCGGTCTCTTCAATGGCATGAATGTCCAGCAGCTCGCGAAGATCAGCGTCTCCCATCAACTCGCGCAACTGGTCCTGGTCGATCGAAAGCGCCTGAGCACGCCTCTCCGCCAGTGGAGCATCGCCATCGTAGATATAGTTCGCCACATAGCTGAACAACAGCGCCGAAGCAAATGGTGAAGGCGTCCTTGAATCCACCGTATGGACCCGAAGCGAACGGTTGCCTATATTCCTCAGCGTCTCCATCAGCGCCGGCATGTCGAATACGTCGCGGAGACACTCTCTGTACGCCTCAAGCACGATAGGAAACGAAGCATACTGGCTCGCGACGCTCAACAGGTCATACGCCCGCTTTCTCTGTTGCCACAGTGGAGTTCGCCCGTCAGCCCTTCTTCGCGGCAATAGCAACGCTCGCGCCGCGCTCTCTCTGAACTTCGCAGCAAACAGCGCCGTCGACCCCAACTGCCGCAGGACCAGCTCCGCCGCCTCCTCCGGCTCCAGCAGAATCGGATCGACCGCAGGTGCGTCCTCGGTCTCCGGAAAGCGAAGCACGAATCCATCCTCCGACCACATTGTCTCAACCTCATACCCGGACGTAGCACGCAGCTTTGCCGTCGAGGCCATGGCCCAGGGAGCATGCACCCTGCTTCCAAACGGCGTCAACACACAGACTCGCCAATCTCCGAGTTCATCCCGCACGCGTTCGATCACGATGTTTCGGTCATCTGGAACCGCAACGGTGGCCAGCTCCTGATCGGCCAGATAACGCAGCGCATTCTCTGCCGCTCCCGGCTCCAGATCATGCTCCGTTGTCAGCTGTGTCATGGCGACGCTGCGGGGAGCATCCCGCAACTGCCTGACCAAGGCCCCGATCCTTCTCCCAAACTCAAGCGGCCGCCCTGCCTGGTCTCCGTGCCAGAACGGCATCTTGCCCGCCTCGCCCGGAGCCGGCGTCACCAGCACGCGGTCATGCGTAATCTCATCGATCCTCCAGGTCGAAGCTCCCAGGATGAACGTATCCCCGTTTCTGCTCTCGAAGACCATCTCTTCATCCAACTCGCCAACCCGTACCGGCTTGCTTCTCTCTCCGGCGAGGAAGACCCCATACGTACCTCGATCCGGGATCGTCCCTCCGTTCAAAATCGCAATCCGTTTCACTCCAGTCCGCGGCGTGATCCAGTTCCTCGTACGGTCCCATGTAATCCGCGGCCGCAAATCGGCAAATTCGTCCGACGGATAACGCCCGGCCAGCATGTCCAGCACTCCGTCAAAAACGCTTTGACTCAAACCTGCAAACGGAGCCGCTCCACGCACCAGGGCAAACAGAGCAGCGTAACTGATGCCCGGGCTCTCTTCTTCATCCGTCTTGTGATTTGCCCTTCGCTCCGCATCGGTGACGCTCAGCGGAGGATGCGCAATCACGGCCACCATCTGCTGGGCCAGCACATCGAGCGGATTACGCAAGAATCGCGTCGACTCTACATGCCCCTCATGCATCGCCCGCGTCACCGCCGCGCATGCAATTAAATCGGCGCGATACTTCGGAAAGATAATTCCATGCGAGGGCGCGCCTACATGATGCCCCGCCCTGCCGATCCGCTGCATCCCGCTTGCCACCGAGGGAGGAGCTTCAATCTGAATCACCAGGTCGATAGCGCCCATGTCGATTCCCAGTTCCAGCGACGAAGTCGCCACCAGCGCCTTGATCTTTCCCGCCTTCAACAGCTCTTCAATCTCGGTTCGTTGCGTAGCTGCAAGCGAACCATGGTGCGCCCTCGCAATCGGCTCACCGGCAAGCTCATTCAACGCGCCGGCCAGTCGCTCCGCAATGCGCCGCGCATTTACGAAGATCAGCGTCGACGTTCGCCCTTGGATAATCTCCAGCAAACGCGGGTGGATCGACTGCCAGATCGAAGTCCTCTTCGGTCCCTGCGAAGCCGGTCCGCTTGGCTGCTCTTGAATCTCGCCAAGCCGGGCCATGTCCTCAACCGGGACTTCCACCCTCAGTTCCAGCAACTTCCTGGCGCCGGCATTCACCACCGTTACCGGCCTGTACCGCGGAGCATTTGCTCCCGCATCGGGTTTGACGCCATCATCGCTGGCTGCGCTCATCGGCACACCGGCAATCTCATCGAGACGTTCCGAATCAGTCGGCATTGTTGTAATAGCCGAAGTTATAGAATCTTCGACTGAGGATTCCGTTCCGCCCAAAAACCGAGCCACCTCCTCCAGCGGCCTCTGCGTCGCCGACAGTCCAATTCGCTGCAGCCGTCTTCCGGTTAGAGCTTCCAGCCGCTCCAGCGACAAAGCCATGTGCGCACCGCGCTTGCTCGGCACCAGCGCGTGGATCTCATCCACAATCACGGTTTCGACCGTCCTGAGCCCCTCGCCCGCCTCCGAGGTCAAGAGCAGATACAAACTCTCCGGCGTCGTGATCAAAATGTCCCCAGGATGCTTGCGGAACCGCGCCCGCTCCTTCGGCGACGTGTCTCCCGTGCGTACGCTGATCTCCGGCATTCGCACATCCATGCCTTCGCGCTTTGCCATATTGGCGATCCCCACCAAAGGAGATCGGAGATTGCGTTCAACGTCGGCTGCCAGCGCTTTCAGCGGCGAAAGGTACACGACCCGGCAACCGCGCTCCGCCCCAGACGCGGTCTGCATCATCAATCGATCGAGGCACCACAGAAATGCCGTGAGCGTTTTGCCGGTACCCGTTGGCGCCAGGATCAGCGTCGACTCCCCACGTGCAATTGCCGGCCACCCCTCAACCTGCGGGGCAGTCGGGGCATCGAAGACAGCTCGAAACCACTTTGCCGTAATCGGATGAAAGAGCGCCAGCGCCGCTTCGGCTGCGACACTGGCGCCGATCTTCGCTTCAGGAGCTCGCGGCATGAATCCCTCTGGGTCTCAGCAGCATAACTGCGTCTCAGCAGCATAGCTGCGATGCCCTATAGGATGCACGCCAAGAGCTCGAAGTCCCAACTCCGCGGTCTCAGAGAATTTTAGATACCGCTCACAGGCCGGTAAAAATAGCAGTTCGCGGCGAACTCCACCTCAAAGAGATTAGTGGAATCCTCAGCCTGTTCCGCGTTGCCCAGCAGCAGATACCCGCCAGGCGACATCTTGCGATGGATTTCACCGAAGAGCGCCCGCCGGTCATGCTGGGAAAAATACAGCAACACATTTCTCAGCAGCACCAGATCGAACATCGGCAACTGCGGCACTGGGGCGCACAAGTTGGCATAGCGAAACTCGCACATGGATCGAATCCTGGGAGTCAACTCCCACTCTTCTCCATCGCGCACCATATACTTCAACAGCATCCGCGCAGGCAGGCCACGGTTGATTTCGAGCCGGCGGTACCTGCCCTTTTGTGCGTAGTCCACCACATGCCGTGAAATGTCAGTGCCGATGATTCTGACGTCCCATTGCGCAAGGTCGGGGAAGTATTCCGTGATAGACATGGCCAGGCTGTATGCTTCCTGCCCGGTTGAGCTCGCCGCGCTCCATATCCGCAACTGGCGTTTTTCCATTCGCGATTCGATCAACTGGGGAAAGATTACCTCCCGAAGCACGTCAAAGGGCGTCATATCGCGAAAAAAGCTGGTCTCATTGACAGTCATGGCCTCAGCCACCGCGCGGTGCAGGTGAGCAGGTTTGCCCGCCTTCAACATGCCGACCAGGTCTTGCAGATTCGCCGCTCCCGATTGGCGCGCGATCGGCGTGAGCCTCGCGTCAAACAAGGCATTGCGCGATGGATCGATCAGGTTCGCCGATTGCGCCATCACGAGTCCGCGAAGATACTCGTAGTCCGAATCAGAGCAGGCCATGGATCATCTCTCGCCGCGGAGCTGCCGCCGGTACAGGGGCCGCAGAATCCGGTTTCGTCCGGCGTCCCGCACCTACTCTCTGTTTTAGAGCGCTCGCAATACCCCACAGCGGGAGCGTCAGGCTCGCGATGCCCGCTTCAGTGACCCGGCCTGGCATGCCCCAAACCGCCGAGGTAGCCTCGTCCTGCGCCAGCACTACTCCGCCGCCCTGGTGCACTGCGCGCGCTCCATTCAGGCCGTCTGCGCCCATTCCAGTCATCACCAGCGCAAGCGTACCCGCGCCATACATTCTCGCAGCCGAAAGAAATAGATAATCGACCGACGGCCTGCAGTGATTGAGCGGCTCCTGCTGGTGCAGCCGGACTCTGCTGCTGTGCGCCTCGCCTCGATCGCCATCGCTCATCATCGCGCGGCGCGGGGCCACTTCCATGTGCGCGTCACCAGGGGCGAGCCAGACGGTTCCGGGACGAATTACCGCATTGTCATAGGCCTGCTCGACACGCAGCGCGCAACAATTGTCCAGCCGTTCCGCCAGGGCCCCGGTAAACAACTTCGGCATATGCTGCACAATCAGCACAGGCACAGGAAAATCCTTAGGCAGCTTCGGCAATAGTTGTTCCAGCGCCAAGGGACCGCCAGTGGACAACCCGATCACCACAACTTCGATGGTAGAAGATATCGCCGTCGAAGCGTGGCCCGCCTTTTCGTTCAGCGGGTCCGGCAAGAGATTTCGATCCGTCTTTTCAATGCCTCCGCTTGCATTTTTCGCCAGCGCGACGATGCGAGGAAGCAGCTGCTGTGAAAGCGACTGCATCGCTGCGGCAAAATCCTGCTGCTGCGAGGGCTTCATCACATAATCAGAGGCGCCGCGTCCCAATGCCTCCAGCGTCGATCTCGCGCCATGCTCGGTATAGGCGCTGCACATGATCACCGGCAGCTCAGGATTTTCCGTCCGTAATCGATCCAGCACGTCCAGGCCATTCATCCTCGGCATCTCGAGGTCCAGCACAAGAACATCGGGGCATTGCTGCCTCATCAGTTCAAGGCACTCCACGCCATCGCGGGCGATTCCGCACAACTCCATTCGCGGCAGCTCGCTCGACCTGTCTTCCGCATGCATCAAAAACAGCTTCCACAGAATGCTTCGCATCACCGCGGAGTCATCCGCGGCAAGGATCCGAAGCGGCCGTTTCTTTGAAGTACCCATGTCCGAATTCCTTTGCAATCTTGTCAGGCCGCAAGCACGCCGAGCAGAAGCATCTTTTCCCGAAGGCTCTCCGGGGTAAACGGCTTCATCAAAAACTCATCCGCCCCGTTGTTCAAGGCCGTGGCGATGAACGAGTGATCGGCTTCCGTCGTCACCATCATCACCTTCATCTGCGGACCGAGCCTCGCTTCACGCAGCGCCTTCACGCACTCCAGCCCATTCATCACCGGCATGTTGAGATCGAGCAGCATCAGGTCGAACGTCTCTCTCGCTGCCAGAACCGTCAATGCATCGCTGCCGTCTACGGCCTCTTCACACACGACATCCATCTGGCTCAGCAGGTAGCGCAGATACTCGCGGATAAAACTAGAATCATCGACGATCAGGGCTCGCATCTGTACCTCCATTCGCGCTCTTCCGAAACAATCCCGTCTCCGACAGTCGCGACGGACATAGCCTCTGCGGGTTGAGCCGCACCATCAGGCCGCCGTCCATCTTGTAGGCTCCGTCAAACAGCCATTTGCCTCGTGCCCCCAGCGTGCAGGGATTGGTTTCGAGCGCCCGCCGGCTCACCGTGACCACACCGCCTACTGAATCCACCACGAGACCGAAACGCTCCGCGGCTTCGTCGTCCTCGATCACCAGCACACAGCACGCTCCAGAAGACGCTTCCATTCCCAGGAGCGCCCGGAGATTTACTGCCGTCAACACCTCACCGCGATACGGCACAACTCCCGCGATAAACTCCGGCGACATGGGAACGCGCTCGAACCCGCTCTCCCCGAGCACTTCGCGGATTTTTCTCGTGTCGATGCCGAAGGTCTCTTCCCCCGCAAAGAGCGAACAGAGAGACACGGCATCCTTTTCCTGAACCTCATCAGCGTTGTTGCAGCCTTCGATCTTCATGCGACCTCCTGCCACGCAGTCTTTGGACTCACGTCGAACTCACGGCGAATCAGCGTCAACTTTTCCTTTACCAATGCGAGCTCCAACTGTTCCTCGCCGCCGGCATTGCGTTCAATCAGAGTGCCGGCAGAGACATCGAGCACCTGCCTCACGACGATTCCCACTCTCCGTTCATGCCCAAAACCCGAACCGCCGCAGATCAACACTGTCGCCTGCGCTTCGCTTCCCTGCTCTCGCGCGGCTTCCAACTCCGGCAGGACGTTGCCCTGGTCTTTTAACGCCAGAAGCTCTCCGCGATATTGCAGCAACGGCCGCCCTCCCACATATTCAATCCGTTCCAGCGCCACACTTTCAATTCGTTCCACCATGTTCAGCGGTAGCGCCGCCCTTTCCCGCGCGCGATCCTCATAGATCAGAAACGATTCGCTGGCCGCTTCCGGAATCGCTGCCTTCCCGACGCCGGTTTCCGTATTCTCTTCCTCAATCGGCTTGACCCCGGCACGTGCGGCAGTTGCGCCAATATCGAGAATCAAGGCCAGCGTGCCGTTGCCGAGCACCGTCGCTCCCGAGAACAAGCCAATCTCGCGCAGCACCGGGGAGAGCGGTTTCACCACAATCTCCTCCGGCGACATCAGGTCGTCGACCACCAGACCATAGCGGCATCCATCCGCTTCGAGCACGGCCATGTAGTGGCCGTGCGATGGTTCAGCATGATTCGTCCCGAGGTCAAGCAGCCGGTCCAGCCAGACCATCGGCAGCAGGCGATCCCGCAGCCGGTATAGCTCCGCCGAACCTATCTGCTGCACCACGCGCGCATACTCCCGCTGCGGAATGTCCACCAGCTCCACAAGCGCGCTCTGCGGGAGTGCGAAGCTCTGCCCACCGCTGCGCACTACAAGCGACGGGACGATCGCCAGCGTCAGCGGAACACGCAACCGCAGCGTGGTGCCTTCTCCCCGGCGCGATTCGACCTCGACGCTGCCGCCGACCTTCTCTACATTCGCGCGGACCACATCCATGCCCACGCCGCGCCCTGAAACCGTTGTCACCGCCGCCGCCGTCGAAAAGCCGGGCAGAAAGATGAGTTGCAGCGTCTCCCGCTCCGACATCCCCGCGGCCTGTTCGGCATTTATTAGATTCCGCTCAATCGCCTTCGCCAGCACCCGTTCTGTCGCAATTCCGGTGCCATCGTCGGCAACTTCAATCACTACCGATCCGGCTTGATGAAACGCCCTCAGCCGGACGCAGCCCTGCGCCGGCTTGCCCGCCAGCACCCGATCTGCCGGCGCTTCGATTCCATGATCGACTGCATTCCTCACCGCGTGGGTCAAAGGATCCTTGATCGCTTCCAGCAGGCTCTTGTCAAGACCTGTCTCCTGGCCTGTGTATTCGAGCCGAACGTCGCGGCTACAGGTCCTCGCCAGGTCCCGCACCATTCTGGGAAACTTGCCAAACAGATTTCCCACCGGCTGCATCCTGGCCTGCATCACAGTCTCGCGCAGGTCTGCCGTTACGCTGTCGAGCCGGCGCGCCAGTTCAGGAAAATTCGCCGCCGCCCTGTCGCTCTGCAGCATCTGGTTGCGCGTCAACACCAGCTCGCCTACCAGGTTCATCATGCGGTTCAAGATATCGACATCGATCCGCAGCGTCTTGTCGTTTCCCGCCGCAGATCTCTCGCTGTTCCCAGCTGCCGAAGCGGGAGGCGATGACATACCGGAAATCTTTGAAGCGTCTTCCGCAGCCGGAACAATGGCAACCGTCTCGCCAACATCGACAACAGCATGTAACAGATTCGGATCAATGTCTTCGGGCGGCATCTCTCCGTTCAACAAAGCCAGCTCCGCAATCAATTCGCCGTCTTCGTCACCCGACCGCGTCCCTTCGCCGCCTGTCTCCTCGATCAGTGCCAGAATCGCGCGTAATCCATCCATCAAACGCAGCAGCCCGCTGATCAAATCAGAAGTCACCACCAGTCTGCCGTCGCGCAACGAGCCCAGAAGATGCTCTCCCGCGTGTGCGAGCTTCTCCAGCCGGTCGAAGCCCAGAAATCCCGTCGTCCCTTTGATCGTATGGACAGCGCGAAAGATCTCCCCCAGCAATCCGGCATCGCCAGGCCGCGTCTCCAGGTCCGTCAGGCAGCGCTCCATACGGTCGAGCCCTTCCTGGCTCTCCGCGAGAAACTCTTTGGTCAGCTCATCCACATCTCTCTATATCGGGCGCGACCTCTTAACCATTAGCCGGACACGACTTGCTATCGTCCCCACCTACCCGGTAGCCTCACTCACATGTCTCCGAAATCCGCCCCGCTCAGTGCCAATCAGGCCGCGGAGTTGCAGCAGCGCGCCATTGCCGTAGCTCACCACGCCTATGCTCCCTACAGCCACTTCCGCGTCGGCGCCGCTGTCCTGCTCACCGACGGTACCATCGTCACCGGGTGCAACGTCGAAAACGCCTCCTACCGCCTCACCGTCTGCGCCGAACAGGCCGCTATCGCTGCCGCCATCAGCTTCCACGGGCCCGGGATTTCCATTCGCGCCATTGCCGTCACCAATCTCAACGACACTGCCAGCCAGCCCTGCGGAGCCTGCCGCCAGACTATCCACGAATTCAGCACACCTGACACTGTCGTCTTCTTCCCGGGCGAAAAAGGGGCCATCTCTCAAGCGACCATCGTTGAACTTCTCCCCGCGGCTTTTCGGCTGACAACTGAGAACTGACATGTCTATCCATCCCATCGACGTTATCCTGCACAAACGCGACGGCCACATCCTCAGCGATGGCGAAATCGAGGCCTTCATCCGCGCCGTCGTCGAGCGCACGCCGGAAAAGCAGCTCGTCACCGATGCGCAGATCGCCAGCTTTCTAATGGCCGTCTTCCAGCGCGGTCTCAATACTCACGAGCTCGCCGTTCTCACCTCCGCCATGCGTTACTCGGGCGAGACCTTCGACGCCAAGCCGCTCCACACCTTCACTATCGACAAACACTCCACCGGCGGCGTAGGCGACAAAACATCCCTCCTCATCGCCCCCATCCTCGCCGCGGCAGGCCTCGCTCATCCTGGCTCCGACGGAGTCCCGGGAATCGTCGTGCCCATGATCAGCGGGCGCAGCCTCGGTCATACGGGTGGAACGTTAGACAAGCTCGAGACCATCCCAGGTTTCAACACCCAACTCTCTTTCCCGGAGATGCGCGACGTTCTCAAGCAATGCGGCGCCGC
>DATAVY010000269.1:0-12614 GCA_036267495.1 Edaphobacter sp. | reverse complement strand
ACTATATCACGGACGCAATAGCGATTGGACGAAACATGTGCCGCTTTTGTTGCAGACTTATTGTCCGAAGAACCGAAGTCAAAGTAACTATATCAATTGCACTTTGATCTTCTTCGCGCCTCGGTCAACCAGCGTGATGCGGAAGCTTCGAATCTGCCCTGTACGAACCGGGTCCGCTTTGGCTTCGCCAGGAGAAGGACCATTCTTCCATTTGTTCGCAAGCATCGAACTCAGGGAGGAAAGGTCGAAGGCATTGGTCTGTGTCTGTTCCTTGGTCTCTGCTGCCAGCACCAGGCGTGCGTCGGCATGAATTCCTTCGCCTAACTCCACCGTTCCGTGATCGCCTGAGATGTCAATCAACCGACCCGTGACTACCTCACCCAATTTGCGCTCGGCGATATATTCATCCAGTCCAGTCGGCACAAGCTGCTTCATGCTCAACTTGATCTGCCGCTTCTCTTTGTCGACGTCGAGGACCTTTGCTTTTACTATCTGGCCTGCTCGAAGCACATCCTGGGGCCGCTCGATCCGCTTCTCCGCGCTGATCTCGCTGACGTGAATCATGCCCTCGATTCCGTCGGCAAGTTGCACAAAAGCGCCAAACTTAGTGAAGCTCGTCACCGGCCCTTCTACCTGGGAGCCTACGGCAAACTTCGCGGGAGCCTCAGTCCAGGGATCGCCGAGGGTCTGCTTAAGTCCCAGCGACATGCGCCGTTCGGCGGCATTCACACCGAGAATCATGACCTCGACGACGTCGCCGGGCTTCACCATATTGCCTGGTTTTCTTACCTTTTTCGCCCATGACATCTCGGAGAGATGGACCATGCCTTCGATGCCCTGCTCCAATTCGACGAACGCGCCAAAGTCGGTGACGCGCGTCACCTTGCCGCGCACGCGTTCGCCGGCGGCGTACTTCCCTGCGACAGCGTCCCAGGGATGCGGCTGAAGCTGTTTCAAGCCGAGCGAGATGCGTTTGCCCGCCGGTTCGACCTTCAGCACCTTGGCGTCGATCTGCTGGCCTACGGTCAACACGTCGGCGGGTTTTTCAATGCGGCTCCATGCGATGTCGCTGATGTGCAGCAGGCCGTCGACTCCGCCGATGTCGACGAACGCTCCATAGTCGGTGAGGCTGCGCACGGTTCCGGAGACGATATCGCCTTCGCTTATTTCGGAGTAACGGCGTTCCTTCGTCGAGCGATCTTCTTCTTCAGCAACCGCGCGGCGATCGACAACTACGTCCTCTTCGGTGGAATCGAGCTTGATGATGCGGCAACGAATCTCCTGTCCTACGAGGCTTTCCATCTCGGCGGCATCGCGCGCGCCGCTGCGCGAGCCCGGCATGAACGCCCGTACGCCCACATCGACGGAAAAGCCGCCTTTGACGAGAGCGGTGACGGTTCCGATGATGACGGTCCTCTCTTCAAAGGCTTTTTCCAGCGCAGTCCAATCTTTGGGTTGTTCGACCCGCAGCCGCGAGAGCTCGTAGTAGCCCTCCTCGTTGCGCCCCTTGACGGAAACCTGCAGCTTGTCGCCCGGCGCAACCGTCTCTTTCGAATTCTCGAATAGCGACGCGGGAAGAACGCCCTCGGTCTTATAGCCAATGTCGACGAAGACGAATTCGGCTGAAACTGCAATCACTGTGCCCGAGATCTGGCGTCCGCCCTCTCCTGAACGCCTGGAATGGCTGCGCTCAAACTGCGAAAGAATCGTATCGAACGATTGGGAAGATTCAGCAGCGTCTGTGGCGGATTCGAAGGTGGGATCGTTCTGTGGATTGTTTAAGAGATTGTTCGGGGGAGCGTCTGGGTTGGACATGAAAAGCTGGGCGCCTCGTTCCTGATTCTGGCTAGAATATCATCGCCTCGCCCAGCTTTTGCTGAGACATGCCGGGAGAGATCGCAATTTACTCTTATGCGATGTTCCTATTCCAGTGCCTCAGGCGGCGCATTCTCCGGCTCCAAATCAGGGCGAAAGATCTTCCTAAGCGGCTTTTGGACCGCCCGCAAAAGGCTCCGAGCAGCAAGGATCGCGGCCGACAAGAGAATGAGCGCAATCAAAGCCGCGCTCAGCGGATGATGAGTGGCAAACCAGGTGAGACCGATCGCGGCGACGTCCTCCGACGAACTCAACGCAATGTTGGTGACAGGTTCCGGGCTCGGCGTCACGGCAGCCCGCAGCGCCGTCTTCGAGCTGTGCGCAGCCAATGCCACGACCGCTCCGATGGCTGTCGCCAGAATCTGCATCTGCGGCGTCATCTGCGAACTGGCGTGATACGCAACCAGAGCCGCAATCGGCACGCGAACGACGGTATGGAGCGCGTTCCACGCCACATCGAAGACAGGAATCTTGTCCGCGACAAACTCCATCGCGAACATGATGCCGCAGACGACCAGAACCCAGGTGTGTCCGAGCGACTCGAGACCGGCAGGCAGCGCCACCCACTGGGTGCGGGCAAGAATGCCCAGCGTCAACACCGTGGCATAGATATTCAGGCCGGCCGCGAAGCTGGCGGCGATGATAAGGGCCGTGATATTGGCAGGGCTGAAGCTCATGTGGCTGGAATTCTACGCCATCGCAGAGCTATCCTTTTCAAAAAAATCGTTGACTTCAAAAGCGGACTGCTCTTTTGACCCTCGCATATTGCAGGAGAATGAAGCTGTCGGTCATGCCGGCGATATAGTCCGCGACGACGCGGGCCAGTCCCTCGTTCTCCACTTCTTCAAAGTGGCTCAACGGCAGCTCCTCCGGATCGTTGATCCAATGATCGAAGAGCGCCGTCACCACCTCTTCCGCTTTATCGTGCTCGGTTTCGAGCGGGCCGCAGGTGTAGAGAACGTCGTAAAGATAGCGCTTCTCCTGCTGACGTTCCGCTTCGGCCTGCGGAGAGAAGAGCGCCAGCCGCCCCGGATGCCGGCGAACGTCGTCGAGAGTTTCGGCTCCGGCCGCCAGTACCGCGCGTCCCGTCGTCTCGATCAGATCGTCGGTGAGGATGTTCTGCATTAACTGCAGCGCTTCATTGAACAGATACTTCTCATCGACCCCGGCGTGCTCGCTCTCAACCTTGCGATAGCAGCGTCCCAGGATATCGATGTGTTCGCGGATATGACCGATCTCGAGCAGTCCCGACTCCACGCCATCGTCGAGATCCGCGGTGAGATAGGCGATCTCGTCGGCAAGGTCGATCAACTGCGCCTCAAGCGGCGGCCGCCGATCGAGAAAATAGGCGGCCAGCTCCGGGTGCTCGTCTGCGGTGTAGTCGCGGGAGTGTTTGATGATGCCCTCGCGAATGCCGAGGGTCAGGTTTAGCCCGCGATGTGCGGCGTACCGCTGCTCAAAATGAGCGACGATGCGCAAGGCGTGGAGATTGTGGTCGAAGCGCCGGCCGTGACGGACCAGGCATTGATCCAGCGCTCGCTCGCCGGCATGTCCGAAGGGCGGATGGCCGATGTCGTGAACCAGCGCAAGGGTCTCGGCAAGATCTTCATTCAAGCCAAGCGAAGCGGCAGTGGCGCGGGCGATCTGCGCGACTTCAATCGTGTGAGTGAGCCGGCTGCGGAAATGATCGGAGGCGCGGCTGGTAAACACCTGCGTCTTCCCTGCGAGCCGGCGGAACGCACGAGCCTGCACGATGCGTTCGCGATCGCGCTGGAAGGCCGTGCGCGAACTCCGCGGCGGCGCGGGGTAGACGCGGGCGACAAGAAGATCATCCGACTCTCCGGCGACCGCACATCGATGGAGATCGATTGCCATAGTCAGATTCAAGTGTAACGGCAGAGGTGTTGCGGTTTATTTCGCGGAGACCTTGGCTAGCTTCACCCGGGCGTTCTCGAGCTTATGCTGCACCTTGGCGACGTCGGCTGGATCGGCGTCCGCAGGCAAGGAACTCGCATAGTCGGTCATCGATCGTTCCCACTGGGCGACGGCCATCTTCAGATTGCCGGTCTTCTCGTAGACCTCTCCGAGATGATCGTGAACAGTCGGGTCGGTGTTGCTTCGCTCATTTGCCTTGCGCAGGTTCTCTTCGGCCAGCGCATACTGGCCGGATTTAAAGTAGACCCAGCCCAGCGAATCGAGGAAGGCGTAGTTCTGCGGGTCGAGCTCGACTGCCTTGCGAATCAGCGAAAGGGCTTCGGGAAGCCGGACGCCGCGGTCGGCGAGCATGTAGCCGAGATAGTTGAGCACCGTCGGATTCTGCGGATCGATGTCGAGAGCTTTGCGAAACTCCGCTTCGGCCTCGTCGTACATCTTCTGACGATCGTAAAGCGAGCCTCGCAGGAAGTAGACATAAAGCTTTTCGTCTGGTTTAGCGGCGAGCGCTCCTGCCTTGTCCAACTCGGACGACGCCTCCTGCCAGCGCTTCAAGCGGGTGTAGACGGTGGCCAGCGCCAGGTGCGAGTCGCGCTCGTCCGGCGTACCGACGGTTGCGGCAAGCTGCGCCTTCGCCAGCGCAACGCCCTGGTCGATCTGACCCGTATCCGCTAGCTGACCGGCGTACATCAACTGAACTGAGTGATCGCTGGGCAACGCCTTCGCCGCTTCAGCAGCCACGGCTGTAGCCTCTTTCCACTGGTGCGCATCGCGGTAAGCGTCGACCTGTCCGGAGTAGCCGTTCTTGACGTAGTCGCCGCCAAGCGTCATCAACTGCTTGTAGGCAGCGACTGCCTCCGCGGTCTTGTTTTGTTCGCGATAGATGATCGCCATTCGATCGAGGAAATACGAGCGATTGGTCTTTTCGGCATCGGAATACTTTCCATCGGGATGTGCGGTGTCCGACACCAGCTTGGTCAACACGCCGATGGCGTCGTCGTAGCGGCCCAGCGAATCGTAGATGAGCGCTTCGTTGTAGCTCAATTCGAGCATGTCCGGCGCCAGCGGCTTGGCCTTCTCCAGCGTCTTGAGCGCATCGTCATATTGACCCTGCCTGCGCTGTATCTCGGAGATGCGAATCTGCGACTGCGCATCCTGCGGCTCCGCCGTGACCACCGCGTTCAGCACCTTTAACGCCTCGTCTAACTGCCCGTCGTTCATCAGCGCATTCGCGAGAGCGCGTTCCGTGTCGACGTTGTCGGGGTCCATGTCGAGCGCGCGATGATAGGCGGCAACCGCGTCCTTATTCTTTTTCAGCTGCTCATAGCTGGCACCCAGCGCGAACTCGATGCGTGGCGAACGATCGTCCACCGGAATGCCGCTGAGCACGTCGGCGGCGCGCTTCGCATCTCCCTGCTCGCTGTACAGCCGCGCCATGTTGAGCGCGACCTCCTCCGAATTGGAATCGATTCCCTGCGCCAGTTTGAACTGCGCCTCAGCCTTTGCCGAATCGTGATTCAGGCCATAAAGCTGTCCCAGCAGAAGATGAGTCTCTATATCGTCCGGCTTCAACCGGGCGAGCGTTTCGTATTCGCCGATTGCCAGCTTCAGCATCTGGCCAGACTGCGGACTCTGCATGTCTCCCAGCGAACGCAGGTAGACCTTGCCCAGCAGGCTGTGCGCTTCGACGTCGTCCGCGTGCTTGCCGACCTGATCCTGCGCAGCGGTAACAGCCTCGCGGATGCGGCCGATCTTGAAATAGAGGTCGGCCAGGCCATCCTGCAGCAGGCGGGAGTTCGGATCGGCATCGAGCGCCAGTTTGTACTGCTCCACCGCCTGGGTTGCGTAGTCTGAGCGGCCGGCATTCACCGCCATGTCCTCGTAGAGACGAGCCAGCCCGTAGTGATAGTACGAGGAAGCCCGGTCCGGCGCGGTGGTTGCAGCGGGTGCCGGAGTAGTTGCCGCAGGGGCCTGTGCCGCCATGGTTTGCGCCGCAAAAAGAAGAGCGGCAATCGAAGTCAAGCCAAGATAACGAAAGGAAGTGGCACGTGAGAGCAAAGTCATGAGTGGTATTTTCCTGTGCCGACGGAATAAGTAGCCGAAAGCGGGTACGAAGCCAGACAACAGTTAGACGATGCCATCTGCAGATTGGATGCAGTCGGCCAGACTCGCCATTGGCACAGCCTGAGTGCCATTATATCCGCCATTTCCGCCAAAAGGCAGCATTTATCCGTGCCGGAAGTGCCGGACACCGGTAAACGCCATGGCTACGCCAAGCCGGTTGGCGGCCTCGATCACCTCCGCATCGCGGACTGACCCTCCCGGCTGAATGACCGCCCTGGCGCCTGCCTCGGCGATGGTTTCCAGTCCATCGGGAAATGGGAAAAAGGCGTCCGAAGCGGCGACAGTACCTATCAGCGGAAGAATCGCCTTCATTGCGCCAAACCGCGCGGCATCGACACGGCTCATCTGGCCTGCTCCAACTCCCACCGTCTGGCCGTGCCCCTCGTTGAAGCGCGCATAGACGATCGCATTCGATTTGACGTGTTTGCATACTCTCCAGGCGAACAGCAGAGCACGCGTCTCCTCCGGGGTCGGCTTGCGCTGGGTCATGATCTTGAGCTCTGCTTCGCCGATGCGCAGACGGTCTGCATCCTGCACCAGAAGACCGCCTGAGACCTGTTTGAGGATTCGCGGTGTTTCAGCGGGAGAGATTTCGATCAGCCGAAGATTCTTCTTTGCGGAAAAACGTCCGACCGCCTCTGCTGTGAACGACGGCGCAACAATGGCTTCGACGAAGAGCTTCGCAATCTCCTCAGCCGCCGCAGCATCCACCTCACGATTAATCCCGATCACTCCTCCAAACGCGGAGACTGGATCGGCCTCAAGCGCGCGCCGATAAGCCTCCAGTATCGTGGCGCCGGTTGAGGCTCCGCAGGGATTGGTGTGTTTGATGATGACGACGGCCGGCTCGTCGAATTCGCTGACCAGCTCCCAACAGGCATCGAGGTCGACGATGTTGTTGTAACTCAGCTCCTTGCCTTGTAACTGCTTGGCGTTGGCAACGCCTTTGCCGCTCCCGTCGGTGTAGAGCGCCGCCTTCTGGTGCGGATTTTCTCCGTAACGAAGTGTCTGCAGCAGCGGATCGATGACACGAACCGTCTCCGGCAGCCGCTCTTGCAGAAAGACCGCCGGGCCGCCGGGTGTTTCGATACTTTCAAGCGCCGTCGCGATTCCGGCATCGTAGGCCGCGGTAACGGCGAAGGCCGTTTTGGCCAATCGCCAGCGCGTCGCTCTGCCCAGGCTGCCCGAGTTTGCCATCAACTCTTTGGCCAGCGAAGAATAGTCCCCGACCGAAGTCACAATCGCTACGTCGGAGAAGTTTTTCGCCGCAGAGCGCACCATCGAAGGTCCGCCGATGTCGATGTTTTCGATCACGTCCGCAAAGGCGACGCCGGGACGCTGCGACGTCTTTTCGAACGCATACAAATTCACCACCACCATGTCGATCGGCTCGATGTCATGTTCGGCAACCGAGGCCAGATGCCCGGCGTTATCGCGAATGTGCAGTATGCCGCCGTGGACCTTCGGGTGCAGCGTCTTCACGCGTCCATCGAGCATCTCGGGAAATCCGGTCATGTCGCTGATATCGCGCACTTGAAGGCCGGCTTCGCGCAGAGTACGCGCCGTGCCGCCAGTCGAGACCAAGTCAACCGCAAAGGAAGCCAGCACCCGGGCAAACTCAACCAGACCCGTCTTGTCGGTGACCGAAAGTAAAGCGCGGCGAATGGGGCGAAGGTCTTGAGAAGGGGCTGAGGAAGCAACGCTGGATTCAATCATCACTGCTTATTCTAAGCCACTAAAAAACCGCAGAGAGTCCGGCGTCACAGCAGCGCCGAGCCAGTCAGCGAGCGGACCTCCGCCACATTGTGTGCCGCGCACCATCGCTTCAGGCCGTTCGCGATATTTTCAACTGCGCGCGGATCGGCATAACTCGCCGTCCCCACCTGCACCGCCGTCGCGCCCGCCATCATGAACTCCGCCGCATCCTCGGCTCGCACTATGCCGCCCATGCCGACGACGGGAATCTTCACTGCCTTCGAAACTTCATGCACCATGCGAAGCGCAATCGGCTTGATCGCCGGCCCTGAAAGTCCGCCGGTGATATTCGCGATTCGCGGACGGCGCGTCTCCACATCGATGGCCAACGCGACAAAGGTGTTGACCAGCGAGACCGCATCGGCTCCGCCGTCTTCCGCAACCCGAGCCATCAAGCCGATGTCGGTCACGTTGGGGGAAAGCTTGACCATCAGAGGCCGTCGCGCCGCGGCCTTCGATCGCGCCACCAGCTCCCACAGCTGTGGCGGATCGGTCCCGAAGACCATTCCCCCGTGGCTTGTATTCGGGCAGCTCACATTCAGCTCGTACATCGCGATATCCGGCGCATCGTTCAGCTCCTTGATCACTTCAAGGCAATCTCCGATGGTGAAACCAAAAATATTTGCAATCAGAACCGTTCCGCTTATCCCCCGCAGCTTCGGCAGCTTCTCCGAAACAAAGGCGCGCACCCCCATGTTCTGCAGCCCGATCGCATTGATCATGCCCGCCGCAGTCTCGATGAGGCGGGGAGCGGGATTGCCGGTCATCGGCTCTCGCGACAGACCCTTCGTGACGAAGCCGCCGATGCGGTCCAGCGAAACTACATCCTCAAACTCCACCCCATAGCCGAAGGTGCCGCTCGCCGCAATCACTGGCGAACGGAATTCGACACCGGCCACGGTGACTCGCATATCCGGACCTTTACCTGCCGGGTTTTTGCTGCGCGAGGTCACTGTCCCGCTTTCCCGTCGGCGCCTGTCTTCAGGGAATTCCTTTCGGGTCTGATCGCCTCCGTCAGTACATGACCCACGCAGGCCGAAGGCTGGTTCACCTGCAGAAGCGACGCAAAGGTCGCGGCAAGATCCACCGGCGCGACGCGGTCATGGTACGTTCCCGGCACAAACGGCGAACCGAAGAACGCCAACGGAACATGCCGGTCGTAGGAGTAGGGGGTAAAGTGATTCGTCCCCTTTGCGCTCGCCAGCTCGTACATGCCCGGCGAGATCATTACGTACCATCCCCCGTTGGGCGAGTAGCTGTGCAGAATCAACCTGCCCTCCTCTGTCGCTGGAAGCTGGCCCGCTGCCATCTGCACCCGCGTATAGCTGCGCCAGATCATGGGACGCGGCGGCAATCTCGTCTGGCTGACACCCTCGGGCGCCGGCGGCAGCGTCGACTCGAGCGCGTCCGGCAACATCTCCACGACTGCCGCCTCCGCCTCCGCTTCGTTCACCTTCTCCGCAACAAAGGGCCTCGGATCGAGCGTCAGATAAGGCAGCTCGCTCTTCATGATGTATTGCGTCTGCTTGCCCGGCGAGAAGCGTTCGTTCAGCCGGCCGTTCACCGCGGCGGCAAGCTTCTCCAGGTCGAATGTAGCAGCCGGCATACCCAGCTTGGCCGCCACTGCCGGCACCGGCGCAACGCCGTGGTCCCCCGTCAACGCGACCCAGACATTGCTCATTCCACCATCGACGTGTTGACCCAGCCACAAGAAAAAACCGTTCAAATCGACATCGACGGCATCGATCATGGCGCGCTGTTCGGGAGCATCCGGTCCAACAGCATGGCCGAGAATGTCCGTAGACGAGATGCTGATCGTCAGCACATCGGTCACATCGTGCCGGCCCATCTGTTCCCCAGCAACCAGAGCTTTCGCAAAATCCAGCAGGTACGACACCGACGCGGGAGACTTGCCGACTTCCTCATAGAAATCCCCAGGCTTGGCGTCTGCCTCGCGAAGAGCCTGCTCCGCCCGCCCGCTGTCGTTGAAGGCCTTCGCCCAGGGCGGCAATTGCATCTCCCAGTACGTCGACGTAACGAATTTGCCGCTCGCATGATCCAGCCAGAACGCGCCGTTCGACGCATGTCCGGAGGTCAGGATGGCTGCACGGTCCTTCATGGAAACTCCAAACAACTTCGACTTGCCCTGCGTCGCAAGCACCACCTCATCACCCAGCGTCGACGCCATCTCATTGCGCGGCGAAGCGCCCGTCTCTTTCGACGAGGAGTCCCCCACAACCGCGTAACGCTCATCTTCGACCGACGTCACGGTTTGCTTTGTCGAACGCTTCAGATCCCACCACTCGTTCAGCGCGATGCCGTGTCCATTGGAATACGCGCCCGTTCCAATCGTGGAATGACCAGGGGCGGTCATAGTGTTGGCATAGTCGTAGTAGCAGTCGGTGAAGTACGCTCCGCGCTTCAAAAACAGGTTGAAGCCATTCGCCGTCTTGAAGTCGCCGCGATAGCGTTCCAGATAGTCGCCGCGAAACTGGTCGATCACCAGAACTACAACCAGCTTCGGCTTTGCATGGTAGACATCGGCACGCGCAGCCAATGCTCCGGAGATAAACGACGCTAGACACAGGAAAACAGCAGTAAGTTTTGCCATCCCTACAAGGGTAAACGCATTTCCTTTAGCTGGCGCAGCCGCCTCCTTTTTTCAACGAGAGACGCTAGAATGAGATCAATGATCGATTTGGCGTTTGTGCGGGCCAATCTGGCTCTTGTCGAAGAAAAACTGCGCGCTCGCGGCATGGATCCCGCAGTAGTGCTCGGAGATTTTGCAGTAATTGATCGCGAACGGCGTGAGGCCATCACCCAGGTTGAAACCCTGAAGGCCCAGCGCAACAAGCTGACCGAAGAGATTGCGAAGCTGCGCCGCGAAGGCGCAGACGCAACCGCCCAGACTGAGCAAACGCGCATACTTAAATCCCAGGTCGAATCTCTCGAAACGATAGCAGCTGCTGCGGACGAGCGTCTGCGCGAGATCATGCAGACTCTTCCCAACCTGCCGCAGGACAGCGTCCCCGTCGGCAAGGATGAGCACGGTAACCGCGAAGAAAAGATCTGGGGCGAGCAGCCAAAGTTCGACTTCCCCGCCAAACCGCACTGGGAGCTTGGCGAGGCTCTCGGCATTCTCGACTTCGACCGCGCCGCCAAAATCTCGGGCTCACGCTTCGTCGTTCACTTCGGTCAGGGAGCGCGTCTCGAACGCGCCCTCGCCAACTTCATGCTCGACCTGCACACCCGTGAACACGGCTACACCGAGGTCCTGCCGCCCTACATGGTCAACTCGAAGTCTCTCTTCGGCACCGGCCAGCTTCCCAAGTTTGCCGAAGACCTCTTCCACTGCAACGACAAAGATCCCTACCAGCCCGGCGACTATCAGGACAGCGACCATTGGCTCATCCCCACGGCAGAGGTTCCCGTCACTAATCTCTTCCGCGACGAGACTCTCGACGAGTCTCAGCTTCCCGTCTCCTACTGCGCCTATACCCCGTGCTTCCGCTCCGAAGCCGGCTCCTATGGCAAAGACGTTCGCGGCATGATCCGCCAGCATCAGTTCCAGAAGGTGGAGCTGGTGAAGTTTGTCAAACCCGAAGACTCAAACACCGAGCACGAAGCCCTCACTCGTCACGCCGAGACTGTCCTCGAACGACTTGGCCTGCCGTACCGCCGCATGCTTCTCTGTACCGGCGACATGGGCTTCGCATCGTCCAAGACCTACGACCTCGAAGTCTGGTTGCCTGGACAAAATCTCTACCGCGAAATCTCATCGTGTTCCAACTTCGAAGCCTTCCAGGCACGGCGGGCGAATATCCGATATCGCCCCGCCGGAGCGAAAAAAAGCGACTTCCTCCATACCCTCAACGGCAGCGGCCTGGCGGTTGGCCGCACCTATCTCGCCATTCTCGAAAATTACCAGCAGGCCGACGGCAGCATCAAAGTTCCCGAGGCGCTGATTTCCTACATGAACGGCGATACCATCATCGGCAGACAATCGGGCAGGAGCTAAGCCATGTTCAAAATGATCCGCAACTATATCTTCTGGTCCTATGAGCGTGGCAGTTTTCACTACGATGTGATGGTGACGGCGATCCTTCTCTTCATGTTCCTCTCGCCGCACTTCATCGACTACAACGACAAACCAGTCGAAACGGTTGCGCTGCACGCGACCGAGGTGCTCGTCAAAGAGGCCGGGCCAACCAGCAGCGGCGGCAGCCGTTTCATGTATCAGATCCGCGCCGATGACCTGAGCGGCGCGCAGACCGATGACGAACGCCGCACCGCCATTCTGCGTGTCATTGAACCGATCTCCGGCGAGGTCTCGCTCCAGAGCTACGAACCCGTCTACGACGCACAACACAAGGTGATCGCCTACAACGCCTGGGTTCTCCGCTAACACCGGGTTCCGCAAGCGCATCCTACTATCGGGAGCACTCGACTTATGATCGCTGTTTCTATGGTGACCCTCCGCCGCCGCATCGCCGTATCGCTTCTGTCTGGCGCATTCCTCGTTGTAATGACGTCCATCTCGCTGCACGCCCAGCCGAAGCCCGGCCATCTCGATGAGGTTCTGCGACAGATGGACGCCGCGAGCCTCAAGTTCCAATCCGCGGAAGCCGACTTTCGCTGGGACACCTACGAACGAGTTGTAAAGGAAACAACCACCCAGACCGGCACCATCTACTTCAAGAGACAAGGTGGGTCGACGGTGATGGGCGCGAAGCTCGTAACTCCTTCCGTCAAACTGGTCGAGTTCCGCAACGGCGTTCTGCGTCTCTTCGATCCCGGCATCGATCACCTGACCACCGTCGACGCCACAAAGAACAAGGCGCAGTTTGAGAGCTTCCTGACCGTGGGTTTCGGAGGCAGCGGCAAAGATCTTGTGAATGCGTGGAAGATCTCGGACCTCGGAGACGAGA
>DATAVY010000268.1:0-21267 GCA_036267495.1 Edaphobacter sp. | reverse complement strand
TACCTGGGACGAGTTGCGTGCGAATGTTCAAGAGGCCGTTGAGGCTTTCTATTTCGAGAGCCCGAAGCCTGCGAGTCTTCGCATGCACATGGTTCGTGACGAAGTGCTTGCTATCGCATGAAGCTGCCTCGCAACCTGACTGGACAGGAACTCGCCGACCATCTCTGCCGGCGATGGGACTACGTTAAAATCAATCAAGTGGGTTAGCCATATCGTTCTTGAGACTCAAAGCCCACAGCCGCATCGCATTGCCGTTCCTGCCCACAAGGTATTACGGATCGGAACGCTGAATGGGATTCTGCGGGAGATTGCGCGCCACAAACAGGTAGATCGAAGCGTCATTCTGAATGCACTTTGATGCGGGCACGATGAGGCCCTCGAACGCTTGTTGCGCGATAGTATCAGCGGCGGGCTAGCTGACGAGGTGTCCCATTTTTTCGCGCTTGGTCTTGAGGTAGCGTTCGTTGGTGGGTTCGGCGGGGACTTCGGCGGAGATGCGCTCGACGACTTCGATGCCGGCCAGTTCGAGGGCTTCGACCTTTGCGGGGTTGTTGGTGATGAGGCGGACGGAGCCGACGCCCATCTGCTTGAGGATGGCGGCGGGGAGCTCGAAGTGGCGGCAGTCGGCTTCGTAGCCGAGCTCGAGATTGGCTTCGATGGTGTCGAGGCCGTTGTCCTGGAGTTCATAGGCGCGGAGTTTGGCCATGAGGCCGATGCCGCGGCCTTCCTGCTGCTCGTAGAGGAGGATGCCGGCGCCGGCGTCGGTGATGGCGAGCATGGCGAGCTCGAACTGCTGGCGACAGTCGCAGCGGAGGGAATGAAAGACGTCGCCGGTGAGGCACTGGGAGTGGATGCGAACGATGGGGGCAGCCGGCTTACCGTTTGCCGCGGGCGCGTGGATGTCGCCCATGACGAGGGCCACGGCGGATTCGGTGCGGATGGCGGGCGGAGGGATGTTGTCGTTGCAGGGAGCTGGGTTTTCGACGATGCCCTCGAAGCCGAGGATGCGGAACTGCCCCCAGCGAGTGGGGAAGTCGGCCTCGGCTACTTTGGTCATGCTGGCGAACGGCATGGCCCGATTATACGTTTTGGTGCTCATGCCGATTAGATGCGGGCGACCGCGGATTGACGCGGATGGGCACGGATTGGACACAAATGGGATTTAGGGAAGGTAAATGGAGGGAACGGACCAGGATAGGAGCGGACGGATCGCGGCGAAATGTTTTTATTCGTGTCTATCCGCGTGATCCGTGACCGGGCTTTGCGGGGGTAAAGTAGTGGTGTGAGACAGACCGATCCCAAGCTGATTCTGATTACGCTGCTGGTGGAGCTGGGCGTGGCGGCGGCGGTATCGAGTTCGCTGGCGCGATCGACGCGGTTCAAAAATCTGTTGCTGATGCCGCATCGGACGCCGAAGCAGACAGTCTGGCTGGTCGCGATTATTTGTGCGCCGCTGACGCTGGGTGTCTGGATTCGGACGACGGTGCCGAACTTTCTGGCGGCCGATCTTTCGTTTGAAACAACGATTCTGCTGGGGATTCTGGTGGGACCTCTGGCGGCGATGGCTGGCGGAGCGGCTCTGGCCATTCCAGCGCTATTGCACCACGAGTACTGGGCGCTGCCGGTGAATCTGCTAGTGGCGGCAATCGCCGGAACGTTTGGGCGGTTTACGAATCCGGAGGATGTGTGGTCGTTTTCGCCGATGATCGACCTAAGCATCTACCGGTGGGTGACACGAAACCTGCGGCGGCCGAAGCTGGACAGGCAAATTCTTTTGTTGCTGCTGGTGTTTGGAATGCAGTTCGGCACGAGCATGCTGTCGATGTTTTATCCAAGGTATTTCTTTGAGCTGTACTCGCGCGAGTTCTGGGTGGAGCTGGCGATCTGTGCGACGGCGCCTATCGTATTGGGGATTCCACTGAAGATCTGGAATGCAATCCGGGTGGAGCGAAAGCTGGAGGAGCAGGGGAGACTCTTGCTGGAGGCAAGGCTGGATGCGCTGCAGCGGCAGATCAATCCGCATTTTCTGTTCAATACGCTGAACTCGATTACGTCGCTGGTGCGTTCGCAGCCGGAGCTGGCGCGGGAGATGATCGTGAAGCTGGCGAATATTCTGCGGGTTTTGCTGAAGGACCGCGAGGCGTTTCATCCGTTGAGCGACGAGCTGCAGTTTACGGATGACTATCTTGATATCGAGGTGGTGCGGTTCGGCAACAAGCTGAAGGTGGTGAAGGAGATTGCCGAGGAGACGCTGGACATTGTCGTGCCCGGGATGCTGCTGCAGCCGCTGATCGAGAACAGCATCAAGCATGGATTGGAGCCGCGGATCAGTGGGGGCACGGTGACGCTGCGGAGCCGGATCACCGAAGAAGGACGGCTGATGGTGGAGGTGGAGGATGATGGAGTTGGGATGGCTCCGGAGCACGACAATGCTTCGCCGGTGAGCGGACTGGTGAGACCGGGGACCGGGATCGGGGTTCGCAATGTGCGGGAACGGATGGGGGTGTTGTATGGAGAGCTTGCGAGCGTGGAGATTAATAGTCGTCCGGGACGCGGCACGAGGGTGACGTTATTGATGCCGATATTGGATGCCGAGGCGGAGGCGTGGGGGCCGATCGGGGGTGCGGCGGCAGAGGCAATCAGTCATCTGGTGCAGGATGCGGTGCGGGCGATGACACGTTCCTAGAACTCCTCGTAAGCTCACAACCCGCCTAAGCCTGCTGACCACCAGATAAGTCCGCAAAAAAAATAAAATAATAAGTTGTGGTTGAAATATCGTGTGATATCTTCTAACAGACTCTTACATGAAAGGACGCCTGTATTGCGAGTTCTTATTTATAACCCGTTTGCTGGGCAGCGGAAGCCAATGAATTGGAACCGTTGCGGGGCGTCATTTCCTTCGCGTTAAGCGATTCCGACGTCTCGATCCCATACAACTAAATCGCTGTCGATGACCTGGCTTGCTGTCTCATTGAGACTAAGTGCCGTGTTACTCGTTCTATATCGACTTACAAGCTGAGTTACTCCAGCCGAGTATTTTTCTGTCTGGATTGCTGCAAGCTTTGTGGCCGAGTTGCGTTTGTCGCCTTTCCCGGCGCGCCCGGGTAGAAAGCATTTCCATGTTCGAAATTATTAAACACATCCTGAGGGGTCAGAACCAGTTCGCGACAGGCGGTCTATTGTTGATGGTCATCGGCAGCGTGGGCGCGTACCTGCGTGCGCTGCCTGCAGATCTTTGGTCCTGGCTTGTGCACCAAAACACGATGATGATCACAGTGAAGGACGACGATGCGGCCTTTCAGTGGGTGAAGGAGTGGTTTCTGGAGCAGGCATTTCTGAAGCGGATTCGCCGCGTGGATCTGGATACGACGCTGCGCGGCGCTGAGATGGCGCTGCTGCCGGCGCCGGGCCGTCACCTGTTCTGGTATGCGGGCCGGCCCTTCTGGGTATGGATCTACCGAAGCGAGGAGACCAAGACTCGCAGCGAACGGAGAGTGGAGTCGCTGACCTTTCAGACGATTGGGCGGAAGCAGATCTTCCTGCGGCGATTTGTCGATGAGGTCGTGGCCTGTCATCGCCGGAAACAGAAGACGGCGTCGTATCTGTATGTATGGGACGACTATTGGACTTGCGTGCAGGCCTATTCGCCGCGGTTGCTGGAATCGGTAATTCTGAAGGCGGGGGAGAAGGAGCACCTGATTCAGGATCTCGAGAGGTTCCGGGCCTCGCGGCAGCGGTACCGGCGGTTAGGCGTGCCGTATCACCGCGGTTACCTGCTGTATGGTCCTCCGGGGACGGGTAAGACGTCGCTGGTGTCGGGGTTGTCGGCGCGTTTCGGGATGTCGATCTATGTCGTGAACCTGACGGAGTTCAATGATAAGTCGCTGAAGAGCGCGATGAACGATGTGCCGGAGCATTCGATGATCCTGTTCGAAGACATCGACTGTATGCGGGCCGGCGGCCGGAGGCCGGATGCGAACGCCGTGGACGGGAAGAACCGGCTTGCGCAGGACGGGAAGAACGCGACTCCGGAGGGTCTCGGCGTTACGCTTTCCGGCTTGCTTAATGTGATGGATGGCTTTCATGCCCCAGACAACGTGGTGTTCGTGATGACGACGAACCATGTTGAGGCTCTCGATCCGGCGCTGCTGAGGCCGGGACGGATCGATTACAAGCTATTCATGGGCGAGGCGGCGGAGTCGCAGAGGGTCGAGCTGTACCGGCGGTTTTTTCCGGAGGTGAGCGAGGCAGAAGCAAGGGAGTTCGCCGAGGCGCACCGTACGGAGACGATGGCAGAGTTTCAAGGGCTCCTGCTGGGGCTGGAGCAGGAGGACGAACTCTGTCTTGAATGACGGAACTGATGTGCCTGCTCGTGGTCCCAGCCCCAGGCCATTGGTCGAATAACAGGACACCGCTTTGCGATGCCGATATTGGATGCTGAAGCGGGGGCGCGGGCGATGACGCGGGCGTGAGGATGGGATCGCGGGTCAGGACGGATGAGCGCTGGTGCGGGTGATGACGCGGTCGTAGTAGTCCTCGTAGAGGGGAATAACGCGGGAGGAGCAGAAGTGGTCCTGCGCGGTTTTGCGTGCGGCGCGGGCCATGGTCTGGAGGCGGTCTTCGTCGCTGAGCAGGCTGATGGCGGCTTCGGACATGGAGTTGGTGTCGCCTACTTCGAAGAGGAGACCGTTGTCGCCGTCATCTCCTGAGTTACGGATGAGCTCGGGGACGCCGCCGACGCGGGTGGCGATGGTGGGTACACTGCACGCCATGGCTTCGAGGGCGGCGAGGCCGAAGGATTCCATCTCGCTGGGCAGGAGCATGAGGTCGGCGAGCGGGAGGAGCTCGTGGACGTTGTCCTGCTTGCCGACGAAGTGGATGAGATCCTGAACATTGCGTTCGCGGGCGAGGTATTCGGCGACGCTGCGGTCGGGGCCATCGCCGATGAGGAGAAGCCGCGCGGGCATGGCGTGGGCGACGCGGGCGAAGACTTCGACGACATCCTGAATGCGCTTGACCGGGCGAAAGTTAGAGAGGTGGACGAGGAGGCGCTCGTTCGGCTCGGCGAAGCGTGGCCGCATTGCGGCGATGAGATCCGGATTGCGGATGTAGACGTCGCAGTTGACGAAGTTGCGGATGACTTCGATCTCGGTATCGATGTTGAAGGCATCGTGGGTGCGGTTGCGGAGATAGGTGGAGATGGCGGTGACGCCGTCGGACTGTTCGATGCCGAATTTTGTGATGGGCAGGTAAGAGCGATCGAGGCCGACGAGCGTGATGTCAGTGCCGTGGAGGGTGGTGATGAAGGGGAGCTGAATTCCACGGGAGGCGAGCATCTGGCGGGCGAGCAGCGCGCTGACGGAATGCGGGATGGCGTAGTGGACGTGGAGGAGGTCGAGCGAGTAGAACTCGGCAACCTCAGCCATTCGGGTGGCGAGGGCGAGATCGTAGGGTGGATGTTCGAAGAGCGGGTAATTGGAGACGGCGACTTCGTGGAAGTAGATATTGGCTTCGCGGCCAGTAAGGCGAAAGGGCTGCGAGTAGGTGATGAAATGGATCTCGTGACCGCGGGCGGCGAGTTCGATGCCGAGCTCCGTGGCGACTACTCCGCTGCCGCCGTAGGTGGGATAACAGGTGATGCCGATCTTCATAGAGGCCAGTTGTCGGTTGCTGGTTGTTCGTTGTTATGTTGGACGGGAGCGGCGGTCTATTGGACGCTGTTTGTCATGGGACTGGTGTGAATTGTTGCGTTTCGTTGACTGCGAGTTCCCCATAGTGGATGAGCCGGGGGGCATTTGGATGCAGGGTCAGCGCAGGAATTTCGGAGAGAAGGGCATTGCGCTCGATGTCGCGATGGGTGCGGAGGCGGGTGGTGATGCGGTCGAGATCGGGGTCGTTGTAGCCGGGATGACAGCAGAGCTCGTATACGCCCTCGGTGGGGATGGCGTACAGGATTTCGTGGAGGGTTTGATTGTAGAGGTTGCCGGTAGCGGAGATGCCGATGGTTCCGTCGGTGGTGAGGACTTGTGCGTTGCGAATTTGAGGCTGGCGTTCGAATCGGGTCTTAAGATTGCCAAGGAGCTTTACCTGAAGGCGGCGAGTGCGATTGCCGTGGCCGAGGGCGAGGCTCCAGGATTGTTCAAAGGGATGGCGGATGGCGCGGATGGAGTGTTGCTCTGCGACGCGTAGCAGGGGATGAAGAACAGGAGGGAAGAGGTGGGTGTGTTTGTGGCTGTCGAGGTGGGTGACCTGGATGCCGGCGCACTGAAGTTTCCGGATCTGGGCGGCTGCTTCGCGTTCGATGTCGCCGGTGCTGATCCTGCCGCGCAGGAGGGCCTGAACGAAGTCGATGAGCGACGGGCGAAAGGTTTTGCGGTCGGGGCCGAGGAGCGTGGGAATAGTTTCGGGCGGTGAAACGGGGACGCCGTCGGTGAGGACGATGTGGCAGCCTACGCCGAGCGTGGGGTTGGCGTGGGCAGTGGCGACCGCGTCGTCGAAGGCTGGACCGGTGGCCATGAGGGTGGCGGAGGTGAGGGCTGCTGCGTGGTGAAGCTCGGCGATGGCGCGATTGACGCCGGGAGTGAGACCGAAGTCGTCCGCGTTGATGATGAGTCGGGAAGGCATAGAAGGCTGCGGCGACCTTGTCTCTCGCAAAGAGAAAGCCTGCCGCTATTTTCGCACGGCAGGCTCAGATTTCAGATGCGTTGAGAGACTACGGATGGATGTGCAGCGTTGCTTTTAGCGGCGTCTCACTGGAGGATGGGCCCGCCATCACGTTGTAGTCGCCGGGAAGGAGCTGCCATCCGTTCTGGCCGGTATTGAAGACGGAGAGTGTGAGCGGATTCAAGGTCAGGGTGACGTCCTTCGATTCGCCGGGTGCGAGGGTTACCCGCTGCCATGCGGCGAGGCGCTTGTAGTTTTCTTTGGCGGCGGAGGGAAGAGCGACGTAGACTTCGGCGATCTCGGCGCCCTCGCGTTTGCCGGTGTTGCGAACGGTGAAGCGGACTGTGTGTTGCGCGTCATCGACAGTGAGGCCGGAGTAAGCGTAGGTGGTGTAGGAGAGACCGAAGCCGAAGGGAAAGAGCGGCTGTTTGTTAGTGGCTTCAAACCATTTGTAACCGACTTTGGCTCCTTCGGTGTAGTTCACGTCGAAAGGTTTGACTTTGAGCTCGCGGCCACGCGCAGTGGGGGAGACACCTTCGAGGCCGGGTACGATGGGGTGAGGAAGCTGCGCGTCGTCTTTGGCAAAGGTGACAGGAAGTTTGCCAGAGGGATTGACGTCGCCGAAGAGAATGTTGGCCAGCGCCTGCGCGCCGCCGATGCCGGGATACCACATCTCAACGACGCCTTTGACGCGATCGATCCAGGGCATGGTGACTGGACCGCCCGTTTCAAGCACAACGAGAGTGTTGGGGTTGGCAGCAGCCACGGCTTCGATGAGGGCGTCCTGATTGTCAGGCAGCGAGAGCGTTGGAGCGTCCATGCCTTCATGCATGGGCTGATTGGCGAAAACGATGGCTGTGGTGGATGCTTTCGCGAGCTGGACGGCGGCGGCGATGTCTCTGCCATCGGCATATTTGACGGAGGCCTGCGGAGATTTCGCCTGAATATTTTTGAGCGGGGAGGAAGGGAAGTAGATGGGCTCGCCCCATACGGAGCCACCGGGGCGCGGATTGGCCGCGTTGCCGCCGGGTGCGTCGACCTGTGCGGAGCCGCCGCCGGAGAGGACGCCTACATCGGCGTGCGATCCGATCAGGGCGAGGGAGTTCGATGGCGATGACTGGAGGGGCAGGATGCCTCCGGAGTTTCTTAGCAGGACGCTGCTCTCTTCGGCGATGTGCTGGGCGTCGTCGCGTCCGCGGAAGGGATCGACGACGGTGCGGATGGGAGGATTGTCGATGACGCCGGCGGCGAACATGCTGCGCAGGATGCGATGGACCATGTCATTAAGGCGCGCGGTGGAGACCTGGCCGTCTTCTACGGCTTTTTTGAGCGGCTCGCTGAAGAAGTTGTCGTCGCCGGGCATGTCCTGGTCGAGGCCGCTGTTGGCGGCTTTGGCGCTGCTGTGGGTCGCCCCCCAGTCGGAGAGTACCCAGCCCTTGAAGTTGAAGTCTTTCTTGAGGACCTGGTTGAGGAGGTAGTCGTTCTCGCAGGCGTAGTTGCTTTCGACGAGATTGTAGGAGCACATGACGCCGGATGGATTGGCGATACCGATTGCTATTTCGAAGGCGAGCAGGTCGGATTCGCGCATGGCTTTCCTGTCCAGGAGAACGTTGACGACGGTGCGTCCGGTCTCCTGATCGTTGAAGGCGTAGTGTTTGATGTCGCTCATCACCTGCTGGGAGAGAACGCCTTTTTCGACATTGCCGGTCATGGTCCCGGCAAGGAGCGGATCTTCGCCGGCGTACTCGAAGTTGCGGCCGTTGCGAGGTTCGCGAGTGATGTCCACGCCGCCGCCGATGGACATGTTGAAGCCCTGCGCGCGCAGTTCACGGCCGATGACCGATCCATAGAGGAGAGCTCCGTCCGGGTCCCAGCTCGCCGCGGCGCCGAGGGTCGAAGGAAGCAGGGTTGCGTAACGGCTCTGGTAGGCGGCCATGCGGATGCCGACGGCGGAGTCGGCAAGGTCGATGCCGGGAATGCCGAGGCGATCGATGCCGGCCATGAAGCCTGCGCCGAAGTTCGAATGCGGGGAAATCGGAGCGCCGGCGCGGAGCACGCCCCATCCGGTGCCGTGCACCATCTGGATCTTCTCGTCGAGAGTCATCTGGCCAACGACGAGATCGGCACGCTGATCGGGAGAGAGAGCCTTGTTCGTCCAGGGCATCTTCGCGGCGTCGGGCTTCGATGAGTTCGGCTTGCTCTGGGCGAGAATGGCGGGAGACCCCAGAGAAGCCAGGGCGAGGACAGCGGCAATTGATGCAGTTGTGCGGAGAGTCTGGGACAGCAGGGAAGATGGCATCAATGCTCCTTTGAATCCTTGAGACGACGAATCTGTGAAACAAGCGAATCTGGATAGGCGGCGGACTGGCCGTGACGGGAAAGATCAGCTTTTCAGGTCGCAGAAAGTCTAAATCAACAATAACGATATAGTAAAGCGTTTGTCTTGTTGGAAGTCCTTTTACAGGTGTTATTTAGACATGGCTACATTTCCCGGGCACAATTCGAGAGTTTTTTTGCTGTGGAAAGAGAACCTGTTTATTTTGCGAAGAGCTGGCCGATATCGGCGAAGGCTTTGAATTCAAGGGCGTTACCGGCAGGATCGAGGAAGAACATGGTGGCCTGCTCGCCCACTTCGCCCTGGAAACGGATGTAGGGTTCGATGATGAAACGGATTCCGGCCTGGCGGAGGCGTTCGGCGAGAGTCTGCCAATCGTTCATCGGGAGCACGACACCGAAGTGCGGAACGGGAACGTCGTGCCCATCGACCGGATTGTGGTGAGCCTTGCTGCCGTTGGAGGAGGGCTTGAGGTGCGCGACGATCTGGTGGCCGAAGAGATCGAAGTCGATCCACTGCGCCGAGCTGCGGCCCTCCGGGCAGCCGAGAGTTGTTCCATAGAAAGTGCGGGCGGCGTCGAGATCGTCAACTGGAAAAGCGATGTGAAACGGGGTGAGGCTCACGATGGTCTCCTGAGAAGTTTTCCTGGGATTCATCATACGATGGCGGGAGACGAGAGCGTCTCCGGGCACACGCGACGGGGATCGAGTATAGGCGGTGGCGTGGAGAGATGCTTTTCAAATGCGTTGGCGTGGCGGCACTGTTTTAGTCGCGGTCGCTGGGTAGACGCACAACGAACTCGGTGTCGCCGGGCGCGGAGCTGAATCGAATGACGCCGCCATACTGTTCGACGATGCGCTGAACGATGCCGAGACCGATGCCCGTGCCGACGCCGACAGGCTTGGTGGTGTAGAAGGGGTCGAATATCTGGGATTGGCTCTCGAGCGGGATGCCGCTGCCGTTATCGCTGACGCTGATGCATAGGTCGGCCTGAGTACTGGCGTCGGGACGGCCTTTTTTGTTCTCCGCCCAGGTGCGGACGCGAATGAGGCCGTGCTGGGGGACGGCGTCGATGGCATTGTCGAGCAGGTTGGTCCAGATTTGATTGAGGCCGGAGCAGTTGCTGTGCAGTGGCGGAAGGTCGGGAGCAAAGTGCTTTTCGACCACGATCTCTTTTTCGCGAAGCTTGTGCGCGAGAATGACCAGCGTGGCGTGGATGCTGTCGTTGATGTTGATGGTCTGTTTCTGGCCCTTGCCTTCGTAGGCGTAGGTTTTGACTGCCTTAACTAGGTCCGTGACCCGCCCTATGCTCTCTTCAATGGTGCCGACCAGTTGCATGCTGGAGATCATCGCCTCGAGCCAGTTCAGCGCGTCGGAGAGCATGGGAGCGTCGAATTCCTGACGCGCGCATTCCAGCTCTTTGGCGTCCATGCCGATGGATATCAATGTCGGCGCCATCTTCCACGCGTTGTCGATGTTGACCGATTGCATCCACTCGGCCAGGGCTTCTTCCGCATCGCTCTGTTCGAGAGAGTTCATCATGATAGGCTGCCTGACGGCGAGCGCCTGCTTCTGAAGATCGACCATGCAGTTCTTCTGGTCTTTGGTCAGATCACACTCCTTGAATTTGACCGAGAGCTCGTGCATTCGCATCAGGTTCTCTCGCAGTTGCTGCGCGGCACGACGAGCGGCTGAGCCTGGATTGTTGAGTTCATGCATCAGGCCCGCGGCAAGGATGCCGAGAGACGCCATCTTTTCCTGCTGTACTGCGACACTCTGCAGCTTCTGGAAGCGCTGCGCCATATTGCCTAGAATTGCCTTGCGGACCTCAGGGCAGCTGGTCATCAGGTTCCAGAAGGCCTCTTCGTCGAGCTGGACCAGATGGCAGGCTTCGTTGGCGTAGATGCTTATGGCATTGGGGATATTCGCGAGCAGAGGAACTTCTCCGAAGGAGAATCCGCTGGGGATGGTGGTCATGACGATCTCGCGCCCGTCGGGCCGCGCCTGTGCGAGGCGGAGCTCTCCGCTCAACAGAATCCAGAAGTGATGGGCGACCTCGCCCTGACGAACGAGCAAGTCGTCCTTAGCGAGATATCTCTCCTCGAAGCCGCTGAGACAGCGAATGCCATCGTCCTTCAAGGACGACAGGATGGAGACTTTGCGAAGTTCCGCGAATAGTTCTTCACTTATTTTCTCTACAACATTTGGCGCGACCTGGGATTGTTCACTCATTGGGTTGGTGGTTCGTGGGCCTTTCACAGCGTAGCTAAATACTGATGCACAAACTGGATTGCGATGGAACCTTCGCCTACTGCGGAGGCGCATCGTTTAACGGAATTGAATCGTACATCGCCGGCGACAAAGATACCGGGAATACTGGTCTCGAGGAGATAGGGGTCCCGATCCAGCCTCCACGACTTCGGGGACTGCGCCTTCAGGTCGGGGCCGGCGAGGATGAATCCTTTGCCGTCGAGGGCGATCTCCTTAGGAAGCCAGCCAGTCTTGGGAGCGGCTCCGATGAAGATGAAGAGGGAGGAGACGGGGCGCTTCTCTTCGCCCCTGGGGGTTTTGAGGGTCAGGCACTCGAGATGACCGTTGCCATCCATGGAGACGATCTCTGTACGAGTTTCGACGGTGATGTTTGGCGTGGCTTCGATCTGGTCAATGAGGTATTTGGACATGCTCCTGGTGAGCGAATCGCCGCGGACAAGCATATGGACCTTGCCGGCATAACGGGAAAAGTGCATGGCAGCCTGGCCGGCGGAGTTGGCGCCGCCAACGATGTAGACGACCTCGTCGGCGCAGGAGATGGCTTCGGCGAGTGCGGCTCCGTAGTAGACTCCGGAGCCGGTGAGTTGATCGGCGCCGGGTATGTCGAGCTTGCAGTAGGAGACGCCGGTGGCGATGAGGCAGACGTGGCAGGTAATCTCCTGGCCGTCCGATAACTGAACAATCTGGTACTGGTTGTCGCGGCGGATGCAGGTGACCTGCTGGGCGAGGAAGTGAGCTCCGAGACGATTGGCCTGGACGTAGGCGCGGCCTGCAAGATCGGCCCCGCTAAGACCCTGGGGAAAGCCAAGGTAGTTTTCGATTTTGGAGCTGGAACCGGCCTGCCCCCCAATCGCTTCGCCTTCAATGATGACCGTACTGAGTCCCTCGGACGCGGCATAGACGCCTGCCGCGAGGCCGGCAGGACCAGCGCCTACGATGACAATGTCGTAGAACTTCTGCTGAGCCTGGCGAGGCATCCCGAGCTTGGTAGCCAGATCGCTGGAGGTGGGTTGGACGAGGGCGGTGCCATCGCCGAAGATGACGACCGGGAGTTTGGAGTCGTCCAGGCCGCGCTCTTTGAGCAGGTCGACAGCTTCCGGGTGCTGCTCGGGATTGAGCCATTGATAGGGGACACGGTTGCGCGAAAGGAACTCGCGAACGTCATGGTCTGCTGAGGACCAGCGGGTACCGACGACGCGAATACCTTCGTATGGGGCCTTGTAGCCCTGCTTCCAGGTTTCAAGCAGATCGTCGAGCACCGGGTAGAGTTTTTCTTCGGGCGGGTCCCAGGGCTTGTTGAGGTAGTAGTGAATCTTCGCCGAGTTGATGGCGCGAATGGCGGCTTCGGTGTCGGCATATGCGGTGAGGAGGACGCGTTTGGCGTTGGGGTAGATGGTCAGTGCCTGCTGGAGGAAGTCGACGCCGGTCATTCCGGGCATGCGCTGGTCGGAGAGGAAGAGCGCGACGGTGTCTTTGCGCTCCTGAAGCTGGCGGCAGATGTCGAGCGCGGCTGCTCCTGAGGCGGCGCGAACGATGCGGTAGTCCTGGCCGTAGTGCCGGCGCAGGTCCTGGACCACTGCCTCCAGTACGCTGGTGTCGTCGTCGATGGCTAGCAGAATAGGCTTGGGCATATCTAATTTTTACACTTGCCTGGCTTTTTATACTTGGCTCGCCGGTCTCGTCCTACTTCTACCCTGTTGCGACTTTCCGCCATAACCCCACGTATCATTCGATTGTGGACAGCCTCTTCAGGGTTCAGAAAGATATGGTTTTCCATGAGCAGGATGCGTCTGCCGGGCTGATTTTGAGGGCGAATTGTCCAAATTGGAGACATTGCAGGTTCTCCGCCGCAATCGACCGATAAAGGGATTGCAGGCCGCTATCTCGCGGCAGGAGAAAAAGATATCCATGAATCGACTTATTCTCGCTGACAATCAGGCGATCTTTCGAGCAGGTGCGGCACGGGTGCTGGCGCTGGAGGAGGACATGCGTATCGTGGCGCAGTGTGAAGATGCTGCGAAGCTGTTCGCTGCGATCGACGGGTTGCGCGGCTCGGTGGTGCTGATCTCTACCAGTCTGAAGCTGGATCTCAAGGACCTGCTGGCGCGTGTACGATCGGCCGGAAGCCGCGTTGTCCTGGTCTCAGAGAATACCGAGCAGATTGCGGAGGACGTCGCGGGGCTGTTCGACGGTATCGTTTGCCGCAATGTTCCCGGCAGCGTGCTGGTGGATTGCATCCGGCGAGTGGCCGAGGGGCAGCATTTTGTGCAGCGGTCCAATGTCACTACCATGCAGATCGCCGACAGCGTCGGCTCGCGGGTACGCGACCGGCTGACGCCCAAGGAGATGCAGATCGTGGCGCTGATCGTTCAGGGGTGCAAGAACAAGGACATCGCGACGCAGCTTGGAACCAAGGAGCAGGTGATCAAGAATTATCTGCGAAGTATCTATGACAAGAGCGGGGTTTCGGATCGGCTGGAGCTTGCTCTGTTTACGATTCACCATCGCGCGCTGGCTGAGGCTGCGGCGAAGGCGGGACACATGATTCAGATGAAGACGGCTTAGCTGAAAAGACAAAGCGTAACAGTGATCAAAAAGATAAAAACTGATAAGAACTGATAAGGAAAGTAGATTCAGTGACGTAAATCCTGAGTTTGAAATTCAGCTTTCCGTAAATACAAAGTCCTCTGTCACTGGTCTTTTTTATCAGCTTTTATCTTTTTGATCACTGTTACGCCTTTTCCTTTTACAAGCCCATCTGTTCGGATTGCTTTTCCGCTGCCGGGCTGGCGTGTCCGAGCTTTTCGGCGACGCTCTTGGCCTGGGTGAAGAGCAGGAGGTAGTCCGGGCCACCGGCCTTGGAGTCGGTGCCGCTCATGTTGAAGCCGCCGAAGGGATGGGCTCCGACCATCGCGCCGGTGCATTTGCGGTTGAAGTAGAGATTGCCGACGTGGAACTCCTCGCGGGCGCGATCGAGTTTTTCGCGGGATTTGGTATAAATCGCGCCGGTGAGGCCGTACTCAGTGTTGTTGGCGATGGCGAGAGCGTCGTCGAAGCCGTGCGACTTGACTACGGCCAGGACGGGCCCAAAGATCTCTTCGCAGGAGATGCGAGCTGTTGGGGCGACGTCCGCGATGACCGTCGGGGCGATGTAGTAGCCGTTCTCCGAATCTCCGATGGCGTGGCCGCCGTTCAATACGGTGCCCTCTTTTTTGCCAATATCGAGGTACTCGAGGATCTTACGATAGGCCTTTTCGCTGATTACCGGGCCGGTGTAGACGTTGTCGGCGGGATCGCCGGTTTTGATCTTGGCTACGCGCTCCTGCAGGCGATCGCAGAAGACATCGTAGATATCGGCTGCGACGATAGCGCGCGAACAGGCAGAGCACTTCTGTCCATTGAATCCGAAGGCGCTGGCGACGACTCCATCGAGTGCGGCCTCCAGATCGCAGTCCGGCTCGACGATGATCGAGTCCTTGCCGCCCATCTCGAGGATGGTGCGTTTGATGAAGATCTGGCCGGGGCGAGTTTTAGCGGCGCGCTCGTGGATCTCGAGGCCGACCGCCTTGGAGCCGGTGAAGGCGATGAAGCGGGTCTGTGGGTGGGCGACGATTTCGCTGCCGAAGGATTTGCCTTCGCCGGGACAGAAGTTGACGACGCCGTCCGGGAGTCCGGCCTCTTCTAGAAGCTCCATAAATTTCGCGGCAATCGTCGGCGAATCGACGGAGGGCTTGAGGATCACGGTATTCCCACAGACGATCGAAGCGACGGTCATTCCGGCCATGATGGCGAAGGGAAAGTTCCAGGGCGGAATTACCGCGCCTACACCGAGCGGGATATAGAGCAGCTGGTTGCGTTCGCCGGGGAACTGGATCGGGGTGGTGGCTTCATGCAGCCGCAAGGCTTCGCGGCCGTAGAACTCCAGAAAATCGATGGTCTCGCCCACGTCGGCGTCGGCTTCGCCCCAGTTCTTGCCGACCTCGAGCGTGAGCCATGCGCAAAACTCGAACTTTCGCTCGCGAATGAGCGCGGCTGCGCGAAACAACAGCTCTGCGCGGCGCTCCACCGGGGTTCGGCTCCAGGTAAGGTAGGCGGCCTGCGCGGCCTGCATCGCGGGTTCGACGTGTTCCGCGCCGGCCTTCTGGTGGACACCGATCACCTCGGCCGGGTGTGCCGGGTTCATGGAGAGAATTTTGCCGCCAGTCTTCAGACGCTTGCCGCCGATGATCAGGTCGTACTCGCGGCCAAGCTTGCTGCGCACATCGTCGAGCGCGGCCAGCATGAGGCGCTTGTTTTCGGGCTGAGCGAAGTCGATGAAAGGCTCGTTGACGAAGGGAGTCTGCGGCAGGGAAGCCGGAACGGTAGGGGCAAGGTTTGCGGTAGCCATAGCGGGTCGATTCTAGCGCGAGTGATGGTCTCTCGTCGCGTTGGAGATAGTTGCGATAGACAACAATGTGTGGCGATCAATTGGATGCGATCACCTATAGATTCGATTGCGGCGGACGGAGGGCTATTTGACCTCCGTAAGTTTTTCCGTGGACTCAGACATAGTGGCCGTGCGTTCGAGCTTGTCCCAACTGAAGGGTTTGCCGTCGATGGCGCGTTTGACGGTCTTGAACAGCACAACCGAGAAGAGCTGGCGGTAGGTGAAGCGCTGAATCCAGATGTGGAAGAGCAGCCAGCCGTCGCCTTTGCTTGCGGGGTGTTTGCGTTCGAGCGTGAACGCCAGCGCGGAGGCGGCGAAGTCGATGATGAGGAAGGCGGCGAAGAAGGCGAGAAGTTTATAGAGGCTGTCGGCCGATGTGGTCTCGGGGTGGAAGTGTTTGTCGACAAAGTAGTGGATGACGCCGGCGACAAACATCACGTCGATCAGCGGTGAGACGAGCGGCAGAAGAATCTGGAAGATCAGGATGTTGGGCAGCGCAAAGAGACCCATGGCGAGATGCCTGGTGATGGCGCCTTTGTGTTTGTAGATTGCCTGCAGGATCCCGAAGGACCAGCGGAAGCGCTGCCGGACCAGGCCGTCTGCGTTCACGGGAGCCTCGGTGAACGCGAGCGCCCGGTCTTCGTAGATCACACTGTAGCCCTGCTCCAGCAGATTCATGGTGAGGTCGGCATCTTCGGCGACGGTGCTGGAGTGATAGCCGCCGCCGTCCTGCACCGGAGCAGTTCGCCACGCGCCGATGGCGCCCGGGACGACCATGACGACATCGAACAGGTCCAGGGCGCGCCGTTCGAAGTTCTGGCTGGTGATGTACTCGAGGGCCTGCCAGCGGGTCCACAGATTGACGCGATTGCCCACCTTGGCATTGCCGGCGACGGCGCCGATCTTCGGGTTGGCGAAGTGAGGCACGAGGTTGGCTATGGCGTCATGGGCGATAACGCCATCCGCGTCGATGCCGACATAGATCTCTTCGTCGATTCTTTCGAGCGCATAGTTCAGCGCGTCGGCCTTGCCTCCATTGGGTTTGGTCAAAACAGTGAGGCGGCCGGAGGCAATGTCGGCCGGGTAGGCATCGCGCGCTACCCGGTAAGTATTGTCCTTCGATCCGTCGTCGATGACGATGATGCGGATATTTCTGTAGTTCGACATCATGACCGAACGGATGGTTCGGACGATAACTTTTTCTTCGTTGTAAGCGGGGATCAGGACCGCGACGCGGGGCTGATAGCTCGGCGTCGCATAGTTTTTGCGGGTTCGCAGGCGGTCGACTATGGCGAAGATGCCGATGATGATCAGCCGCCCGCTCATCAGGACGTCGCCGACGAAGAAGACTCCGACGACGAAGTAGTGAAAGAAGCTGTAGAAGAAAAAGGTGATCGAGTCTGCACGGGCCTGCCAGCGCTGGTGGGGAGTCAGGACCGGCATCACCTCGGCGCGCGTCTTGCCTACCAGCTCCGACACCGGAACGATCTCGTAGCCGCGCGCGCGCAGGGCTTCAATCAGTTTTGGAAGTGTCGCAACCGTGACGGAGCGGTCGCCGCCTCCATCGTGGAGAAGAATGATCGAGCCTCGATTCCACGGCTTGGTCTCCATCTCTTTGATCTGCTGGAAGACGCTGTCGATGATCTCCTGGGGGGTCTTGCGCGGATGCTCATCCCAGTCATTGGTGTCGATTTTATTGCCGACGATGACGTACCCCAGGCCCTCGATCCGTTCCACGGGCGCGGCCTGGTCGTTGGTGTCGGGCTCCTGGTCGATGGAATAAGGCGGCCGGAAGTAAAGCGGCTGAACGCCAAGTTCAGAGGCGAACAGGCGCTCGGTAAGATTCAGTTCAAGGTCGGCCTGACGGTTTGAAATTTCGCTGATATCCGGATGTGTCCAGGTGTGATTGCCGATTTCGTGACCTTCGCGATAGACGCGCCGCATTACGCCGATGTAGTCTTCGGCCACTTCGCCGATCATGAAGAACGTTCCCTTGACGTTGTAGTGCTTCAGAATGTCGAGGATCTTCGGCGTCCATTCAGGGTCGGGACCGTCGTCGAAACTTAGCGCGACCTGCTTCGGATGGTAGCCATACTGCTGCACGGTGTAGGAGAGTGGATAAGATTCCATCGACTCCTGCGTAATCATGCGATAGTCCACGGGGACGGAATCGTCGTCATCCATGGTGACGATGCGCCTGCCGTTCTGCGGCTTTCGTATGACCCGCAGAATATCTCCCTCACCTTCGGTATCGACGTCGTATCCGGGTTCGACCTGCGCCAGTTCTTTGACTGGATCCGACACCATCGGGCGGTCCCAGATCTTCCACATGGAGTTGTCTTCCGAGCCCAGCTTCCAGAGCGCGTAGGTCTGGATGCCTACAGTTCGCGCGGCACGCATCTGATTCAGCATGGTGACTGCATCGAGAAACCAGACCTGATGGCGGACGTGCGCGTCGACATCGTCGTAGGCGAAGTGCACGTTCAGGGAGTCGTCGTCGAGGTCGATCTGCGATTCGGAATCCGACGCTTCCTGCCACGCGTCCTGGGTAGAGAGAGGCAGCTGCCCCAGCGTCTTTACGGGAGGCTGTTTCTTCTTTGTGCTGCGCTTACCCGCTGTGTCGGACGCCGGCAGCGTCGTCGTCCAATCGTAGCCGTAACTGCCCAGCGAGCAGATGATCTTTTCTTTCGGCACGGTCTTCAACACGGTCTTCAAGTTATTCAGAAACCAGTCCTGCGAGGCGATCGGTCCAGGCTCGTCGCCGTTGTGCTCGTCGTAGTTCATCAGCAGCAGGCCATCGGAGTGGTCCGCGACGAACTTCAGATTCCAGTCCGGATCGTCGACCGGAGTGTTCACGAAGAGGTGCAGATTGCGAGGATGAAGATCGTCGTACAGCGCGGCGATCAGCGCCTGAAAGCCGGGTTGCGCCGCGGTTGGAATCTCCTGAAAATCGATAGTAAGTCCGCGGTAGGTGGGATTGGCGGCGAGAAAGGCGTCGATCTGCTGGATGAAGTTCTTTCGCAGCCCTTCGTCGGAGAGAAAGCCGCCGATCTCCGGGACCGACATACCCTTTCTCGGATCATAGTTGTTCACCAGCGGAAAGATGTCGAGATTGACGTGGCTGGCCGCGACGGTGCGGGCGACTTTGGATTCGCGATCGACCTGACGCACCGTGCCGCGATCGATAAGCGGATAGGGAGTGTTATCGGGGGCATAGGCCATAACCTTGCCGTCCGGTGTAATGACGTGCAGCCACTCGGGGAATAAGAGGTCGATCTGGTTGATGTGCTGCTTCAACGAGGAGTAACTCGCAGGATCGTCTTCTACGTAATATGCGGCGCGCAGGCCTTCGCCGGAGTTCAAGGGGACGTCGCCTGGCTTGAGGTCTGTTCTGCGATGCGCCGAGCGGCGGAACTTGAATCCGGCAAACGGCTGGTTGGCGAGCGCCCTGTAGTTGCGTTTCTGCGTCTGCAGGAAAAGCTCGGGCAGCGGCTTCATGCGCACAAGTCCCACGACGAAGACGCTGCCCAGCACCAGCCCCAGCAGCGCGAGCATGTCGAAGATGCGGCGCAGCCGCTTCCAGCGCTTGCGTTGCGGGTCGTAGAAGACTTGTTTGTTCATCAGGAAATGTGGGTCGCCAGGCGCGTGCGGCTAACGTTTATCGTATGCAGCCGATTGGACCTAGTCAACGCAAGCTCCGGAGACCTGCCGCCTCCGCAGTATGATGCAAAGAGATGGCGGAACGACAGTGGAAGACAGAGCTCTACGCCGCGCTTGCAGTTGCCGCCGGCCTAGTGCTGCGCCTTTGGTTTATCGGCCATACGGCGCGAATTGACGGCGATACGCTGCTTTACGGAAACATTGCGCGGAACTGGATGCAGCACGGAGTGTATGCCTTTACTTCGGCAGGGCCGCCGGTGCCCACGCTGATCCGGCTGCCGGGTTATCCCCTCTTCCTGATGGCCTGTTTTCGAGTCTTCGGCCTCGAACATTACACCGCGGTGATGTATGTCCAGTGCGCGATCGACCTGGGCACCTGTCTGGTGGTAGCGGCGCTCGCGGGGCGCTTCTTCGGGCGGCGGGCAGCGATGGCTGCGCTGTGGCTTGCGGCTGTGTGTCCCTTTACGGCGACTTATACTGCGGCGCCGCTTACCGAGGTTCTCACTCTGTTCACGATCGCGCTTACGTTTTACAGCCTCGAGCGCTGGCGAAGCGCTGGATGTGGATTCAATCGCTGGCTCTGGGTGTGTTCCGCGACGATGGCATACTCGGTTTTGCTGCGGCCGGAGCAGGGGCTGCTTGCCGCGACGGTCGTTCCGGCGATGATCTGGATGGCGTGGCGCGGGGAAGGCGATGTGCGCTCCGGATGGAAGGCGGTTGTGCCGGTTGCGATTGCCGCACTCTGCGTGGTGCTTCCACTGGTTCCGTGGACGGTGAGGAACTGGCGCACCTTTCACGTCGTTCAGCCGCTCGCTCCGCGGTATGCGACCGATCCGGGCGAAGACGTGCCGCTTGGATTTCAGCGCTGGTACCGCACCTGGGCGATCGATTTTGCCTCGACCGAGGAGGTCTACTGGAACTATGACAGCGCGCCGGTTGAGATCGCCGATCTGCCGGCTCGCGCGTTCGATTCCGACGCACAGTACGCCAGCACGGAAGCTATTTTGAACAGGTACAACCGCGACTACAACGCGACGCCTGCTCTCGATGCCCGGTTTGAAACTCTCGCCGAGCAGCGCATTCACGATGACCCTATTCGCTATTACGTCGCACTGCCTGTGGCCCGGCTGCTGAATATGCTCTTTCGTCCGCGCGCCGAGATGCTGGAGGTTCCGCTGGAGTGGTGGCGATGGCGAGGACGTCCCGGCATGACTCTACTTGCGGCGGAATTCGGTGGGCTCAACCTTGCCTATTTTGTCCTGGGAGGGGTTGGTCTCTGGCGATGGCGACGGAACGGCTGGGGTCCGTACGGCGCGCTGGCGGCGGCGATGGCAGGTTTCATCTTGCTGCGCTGTCTTCTTCTGCTGACCCTGGACAATTCGGAGCCGCGCTACACGCTGGAATTTTTCCCGCTGCTGATCGTGTGGGGAAGTTTGTGTTTCATTCCCACGAGGAAAAGACGCGGCGGCGACGGCTTACAGCAGAGCTGAGTCTGCGCGGTGTTCGCGAGGCCGCGGCCGATGGGTTTAGTGCTGGTCGAACGTGGTTTTGCTGTCGGTCTTGATCTGGTACGGCTTTTCGTCGATCTTCTGGTTGTATTTGATATTGGTGTAGACCGCCGTCCGATAGTCCTCGGAGGGAAGGTAGAGGCTCTGCTTCAACTCAATCCCGCGCGCCGGATCGACCCAGATCGTCATGTGAGTGCAGTTGGCAAGTACCGCGGGATCTTTGGGAACGAGATCGAGCTTCGCGGTCAGAACGCCGTCGATGATCTCGTCTCCGAGGTCCGAGATCTTCCACGCATTCACAAGATCTTTGCCGCTGCCTCCGAAACCCACGGTCAGGAAGCTCTCAAACTGCGCCTTGTTCTTTGTGGCGTCGACGGTGGTCAGGTGATCGATGCCGGGATCGA
>DATAVY010000267.1:0-11555 GCA_036267495.1 Edaphobacter sp. | reverse complement strand
TTCAAGCGCGAGTTGTTCCCGGATCCGGTCATCATCGAGTCGGTCGAACTTCTTCATAACAAGAAGCAGTATCTGTGCCGTGTCCGGTCGAAGGATGGCCACGAGGGAATGTCTGTCTCGAACGCGCAGCAGATGGAGGTGTTGTACCCGATGTTCGTGAAGCACATCGCCCCGTTTTTTATCGGAAAAGATGCGCGCGACATCGAGCAACTCATTCCGGAAGTCACGGTTTACGAAAACAATTACAAGGCGCAGAGTCTTGCGATCTGGGTGCCGATTGCGACGATCGAATTTGCGATTCTGGATATGTTCGGCAAGATGTCGAAAAGACCGATTGGCCTGTTGATCGGCGACAAGATTTATAACAACAAAATCTCTGTGTACCAGGCTAATGGAGAACGCGGCATCACCGCCGAAGAGACGATCGACCATCTGAAGCGCGATGTGGCGATCTCGAATGCGAAGGCAATCAAATTCAAGCTGGGCGGGAGGATGTCGCATCCGGAGTTTCCGGCGGGGCGAAGCGAAAAACTCATTCCGCTTGTGCGCAAAACCTTCGGCGATCAGACGATCATCTCGGCCGACGCGAACGGTTCGTACACTGCCGCTGAAGCGATTCCAATCGGCAAGCTGATGCAGGAGTACAAGTACGCTTTCTACGAGGAGCCTGTCCCCTTCGACTGGTACGAAGAGACCAAGGCAGTCGCCGATGCGCTTGAGATTCCGATCGCCGGAGGAGAGCAGGAGCCAAGCACACATAACTTCCGCTGGCTTGTCGCCAATGGCGGACTGTCGATCGTTCAGCAGGACATGTTTTATTTTGGCGGCATGATTCGATGCATGCAGGTCGCGCGCATGGCGAATGCCTTCGGCAAACAATGCATTCCGCACATCTCATCGACCGGCCTGGGCTACGTCTATATGATGCACTTCGTCTCGGCGATTCCGAACTCGGGTCCGTATCACGAGTTCAAGGAGTTCAACAATGAACTGCCTTATCACTGCGAGACGTCGAGCCTAAGGAGCGATAGCAACGGCGTGATCCAGGTACCGTCGGGCCCTGGATTCGGTGTCGATATCGATCCGGATTTTGTGAAGAAGAGCACTGTCGTCACCGCCTAAAACACCTTCACAGCGGCAAAGGCTCGGCCTGGCGGGCGCTCGAGCGATAAGCCGCTTCGACGAGAGCCATGGTTTCGTAGGCTGATTCGAATCCGATCGGCAACTCGGTGATCGACCCCTCGACATAGGACTGCAGTGCGCCCATGCTGCCGACGAACGCATCGGGAAACCAATTACCTTTTACCGGCAGGTTGATCCATTGCGGCTGAGAGCTGGCGCGCTCGGCATACGCAAGAGTATCTGGCACACCTTTGGGGTAATCGAGATTCACGCCCATGTCCATGCGGATCGCTCCGCCGCTCCCTTCCCATTGCACGAAGCTGCGATGTGTCTCTGGAGAAAAGTCGTGGCCGTGATTGGTGACGACGAACACGCGCTTCCACTCGCCATAATCCAGAAGGATGGAGGATTTCGTAGCGGCAAGCGAGCCGGTCTGCGGATTCCTGACGGTCTTCGCATAGACGCCAAGCGGGTTGCCGAGCCACGAGCGAATGAGATCGAGATAATGGATGCTGTGGTAGAGAATCTCCAGCCGGGGTGCGGTTGTGAGAAAACTCCACAACTTCCAGGGCGTATAAGTGCGGACTTGTACTTCCATGTCGTGAATCTCGCCGAGCAGGCCTGCCTGTTGCAGTGCGACGGCGGCTAGGTTATTCGGTGAATAGCGCAATTGAAAGTTAACCGCAGCGACCAGCCCGCGTTGCCGGCAATGATCGCGTATGGCTCTCGCTTCATCGAGATTGTCGCCCATCGGCTTCTGAATCAGAACTGCGGCGCCGGAAGGGAGTTGAGGCAGGATGGTCATGATCTGTGAAGCCGGGACTGCGATATCGAAGATGACGTCGGCTGGCGCGAAACGCACCGCCTCGCCCACCGAATCGAAGCCGCGGGCAATGCCTTTTTCCTCGGCCAGTTCGGCTGCCTTTCCGCGCTCGTTGTCCGCGACTGCGATGACTGGGAAGTTTGCCTTGGCATAAGCAGGCAGGTGAGCCGCACGAATAATCCCGCCGGCCCCGAGGATTACGATCGGCCGAGGTGTCTTCGGACGTGGAGGTGCGGACTCCTCCGCCGCCCGGCGATAGCGTTCTTCGTGACTCTCCATCTGCACCTCATTTTTTTGACAACTCGAGATTATAGATTTCTGTTGCGGTCGCACCGAAGACTGCGTCTTGCTCATCCTTGCTGAAATCCGCAAAGTAGTGGCGAAGCACCTGCCACCATCGAGAATAGCTGGTCGCAACGAGACACACTGGCCAATCGGACCCGGCCATCAGGCGATCGGGCCCAAACGCTTCCACCACCGTATCGAAATAAGGCCGCAACGATTCGATCGACCACTGCAGCCAGTCATCCTCCGTAACCATGCCGGAAAGCTTGCAGCATACATTGCCGCGTCTGCTGAGTTCTCGTATTCGGCTGCGCCAGGGCTCGATCGCGCCGCCCGCAATTCTCGGTTTTGCGATGTGGTCGAGAACAAATGTTTGCCGCGGATGGCGATCGACAAAACGAATTGCTTCCTCAAGCTGGCTCTCGAGGATAAGCAGGTCATAGACGAGGCCGAATCTTTTCATTGTGCGAATGCCGCGATTAAAGCCGGCGCTATCGAGAAAGCCTTTCGGCTCGGCTTGCACCATATGGCGCAGTCCAACCAGCCTGGTGTCCTCTACCACCTCAGCCATCAAATCCTCAAAATCCGGAGCCGCTAGTGGCGCCCATCCCACGACACCGCGAATGGCCTCGCAGCTTTGCGCGAGTTCGAGGAGCCACCGTGTCTCTTCCAGAGTCTGTCTGGCCTGGACTGTCACGGCGCCGTCCACGCCGGCTCCCGTAAGTTCGACGGACAGATCCGCGGGAAGAAAATCGCGGCGAAGGACAGCCATGCGGTCGTCGATCCAACCGTATTCGACAGGAGAGTAATGCCATAAATGATGATGGGCGTCGATAACTTTCGTCTTTGCCATGGGAAGTGTGTTAATTCGCAGGAAGAAATTCGGCCCCAGGTATCTTGCGTCGCGGCTCGAGAAAGGATAGCAGCGACCTTTATCCGGATAATATTAAGTAACTCACGGGAGAGGCGGAGCAGGCTTAGAATCGAGCGGATACACGTAGACGAATCCTTTACAATCTATTCAGCTCTTTGGAGATATCACTGCAGATGAAACTCATTCGCATATCCGGCATGCTTCTTCTTGTCGCGCTCTTTTCGACGATTTCTCCGCTTCCGGCGCAGGAGATTGCCGCCACGCCGCCCATGGGCTGGAACAGTTGGAACCACTTTAACAATAAGGTGGACGATGCAATCATTCGTGCACAAGCCGAGGCCATGGTGTCGAGCGGCATGCGCGATGCAGGCTACATCTACATCAATATCGACGACACCTGGGAAGGTGAGCGCGACAGCAGCGGCGTTATCCATTCGAATAGTAAATTTCCCGACATGAAGGCGCTCGCCGACTTCGTCCACAGCAAAGGTCTGAAGATCGGCATCTACTCTTCGCCGGGGCCAAAGACCTGCGCCAAATTCGAAGGCAGCTTCGGTCATGAACGGCAGGATGCCCAAACCTATGCGGGATGGGGAATCGACTATCTCAAGTACGATCTCTGCGGCCTGCGCGACCAGATGAAGGCGGCCAGTTCGCCCGAAGCAGCGCACAAGATCATGGTGGATGCCTACATCAAGATGCGCGATGCCTTGCGCAGTACGGGCCGGCCTATCGTCTACAGCCTCTGCCAATACGGCGACGACGCCGTGTGGGAGTGGGGCGCCAGCGTAGGCGGCAATCTCTGGCGCACCACCGGCGACATAAGCGATCACTATGCTCGCATGGAGACGATTGGTTTTGGCCAGGCCGGCTTGGCGCGTTTCGCAGGGCCGGGACATTGGAACGATCCCGACATGCTTGAGGTCGGCAATGGCGGTATGACTACCGAAGAGTATCGGACCCACATGAGTCTGTGGGCGATCCTGGCCGCGCCGCTGCTCGCTGGAAACGATCTCGCGACTATGACTCCGGAGACAATATCCCTGCTCACCAATCACGACGTCATCGCGGTCGATCAGGACCGTGCCGGAAGGCAGGGAGACCGTGTAAGCGCCGCGGGCCCGATCGAAATTTGGATGCGTCCGCTGGCCGACGGCTCGAAGGCGGTTGGCATCTTCAACCGGCAACCTACTCCGATGAACGCTACGGTGGACTTCAAGCAACTCGGATTCAATCATGCCGTGAAAGCTCGCGACCTCTGGCAGCACAAAGATCTCGGCAGCGTGGGTCCTGTTTACCTCGTGAAGATTCCGGCCCACGGAGTCGTGTTGCTGCGCGTCTCCCAATGATTGTTAGCCGCGTAATGCGCCAGTCACTGTGGCGGGGTAGATATCCGACTTGCCGCAGACGAATCGCCTGCATTTCACAGGCTCACCTGACAGAAAGAAAAGCTACACGCCCATGCGCGGTTTGTTCGTGCGGACGTAATCCGTATCCTGCGTAGGTTCGGACTCGCATTCGAGCGCGATGGTGGTGACGGGAAAGTCCGGCGCTTTCATCGGCAGGTCGAGGACTCGCACGCGGAAGTCGTCCTGCATGAACTTCAAGGCTGCTCCGGTCTTTAGCAGCATTGCGGATTTCACCTTTGTCTTGAGGCCGGAGATCGCGACATACTCGCCGGGCCAGAAATGGACGTGCATGTAGAGCGTGTTGCCTATGCGCGTGAAGCTGGCGTAGTTGGACCGGCGCACCTGGCATAGGTCGGATTGGTAGATCGTGTGGCCGTTGGCCTGCATCCAGTTGCCGACCTCGGTTAGAACTTTGACTGATTCCTCCGGGATCGATCCGTCCGGCTTCGGGCCAATATTCAACAGGTAGTTGCCGCCGTCGCGCACGCAGGAGATGAGGTTGCGAATGATCGTCTTCGAACTCTTCCAGTTATCGTCCGCGCGCTGATAACCCCAACTGTCGTTCAGGGTCATGCAGCTTTCCCAGGCGCGGCCTCCGGTCTCCGCGACAATCCTCTGCTCGGGAGTGGAGAAATCTCCCTCCAGCTTGTTGCGGTTATTCACGATAATGTCTGGCTGCAGCTCGAAGACCATCTTGTTCATGCGCTCGGACTCCCATCCGTTCGCATCGAGCGGCCAGGCGACGTCGTACCAGAGCACGTCGATCTTTCCGTAGTTGGTCATGATCTCGCGGATCAGGCCATGGGTATAGTCCACAAATCGCTTGCGCGCTTCCTCGTCGGTCGCGCAGCGTGCGCCGTCCGGATGATGCCAGTCCATCAGCGAGTAATAGAAGCCGACCCGCAGGCCCTCCGCGCGCGCTGCCTCGACGTATTCCCGCGCGAGATCTCGCCCCGGACCCTGTTTTCCCGCGCAGTAATCGGTCAGCTTGCTGTCGAAGTTGCAGAAGCCTTCATGATGCTTGCTGGTCATCACCATGTACTTCATGCCGGCGGCTTTCGCCAGCTTCGCCCATGCGCGCGCGGAGTTTTTTACCGGATCGAAGGTAGCCGCGTGCGGCGCGTATTCGACGACGGGAATGGCTTCATCTTCCATTACCCACTCGTGTCTGCCGATGGTGCTGTAGACGCCAAAGTGAATGAACATGCCGAACTTCGCCGCATGCCACCACTGCATGCGCCGCACCTGGTCCGCCGCAGGAGGAGCCGAGGTCGCAACGGCCTGAGCCACGGGCGCTGCTGCCGCGGCTGTTCCTGTGAGCGCAAGTCCGGCGAGAGAAGCTCCGCTTCCGAGAAGCATTTGCCGACGGTTGAGGCTGAAGTTTTGCATGTCGATCTCCGTGGGTTATCCGTGCAAATTGAAAAAGCCACCGTCCAGCGGGTAATCCGTTCCGGTGATGAAAGATGCCTCGTCCGAGCAGAGATAAAGCGCCAGGCTGGCGACCTCACAAGGCTGCGCCATGCGGCCGATAGGCTGCAAGGCAGCGAGCCTGGCAAAGGCTTCGGCCTCCTTTCCCGGATAATTCTTTTTCACAAAGCCGTCGACAAATGGCGTGTGCACCCGGGCCGGCGAGATGGAGTTGCAGCGTATCTTATGCGGCAGATAATCGCGTGCAACCGAATACGTCATGCTAAGCACCGCGCCTTTGCTCATCGAATAAGCGTAACGCTCTTCCAGACCGGCACTGGCGGCGATCGAAACCAGATTGAGAATCACGCCGCCGCCCTGGGGCACCATCGCTCGAACAGCTTCCTGCATGGCGTGATGTGTCCCCAGCACGTTTACGCGAAAGATCCGTTGGAAATCCTCGTCGCTGGTGTTTTCAAGCCGCCCCACATGCGCTACCCCGGCGCTGTTGACGAGGATATCGATTCGAGAACTCTCCAGGATCTTCCGGAATGCCTCTTGGGTCTGTGCCGCATCGGAGACATCGCACACATGCGCGGTCGCGGCGCCGCCAAGCCGGGTGATTCGCTCCGCGGTCTCCTGCGCGGCGCTCTCATTTCGATCGACGATGCGGACGGCAGCGCCACACTCGGCAAAGCGGATGACAATCGCCTCGCCGATGCCGCTGGCTCCGCCTGTCACCACGGCCACTTTATTGTCCAAACGAAATCCGCTCACTCGGAACACCCTTTGGCAGCTGACGAAAACGCATGGATCGCCGCTTCAACGTTTGTATTTGGTCAGGCGCGCAGTGTCAATAATTGGAACTCGCGCCTCATCATCTGAAACACACAAGAACAAGCCCGCAGAGATCGTGCGGACGCAACAACCGAACTCGTCTATCTCAGCAACCGAACGGCGCCGCTGACATAACACCGAGCGCAACTCTCAACCGCGCTTGGGAAGACCGGGGCGGCTGGAAATATCGCGTTGCGCCGCCGAGCTAAGAAGGGCACTTATGGCAAATGGAAAATCCAGCGTCTTCTCTCCGCCGGCGAGTCTCGTTTCGATGTCATCAAGCCGGGGGTACCGCAAAGTAGGTCTCGCTTGATCTGGATAAAGTGCAGCCATCGTCGCAGCGAACATTCCGCTCGACGGCGTCCCCACCGGGTACCGGCAGGGAGCTATGATGAGTGCCGAACCCGAAGCCCGCTTTTGCACAGCACAATTTTTCGCAGCGTAACACTGGGTATATCTGATATAAACATTCTCCTTGTAAGATGAGCACAGTTAGCGGTAACGTATGTGTCTCGCAATCATGAGCACACGGCCTGAATTTTGAATTCATTTCCGGGAGAGTCAAGTGAAACGTACAATCTTCGTCCTTCTATCCGCATGTCTTCTCATCGTCAGCCCTCTTGCGATGTACGCGCAGTTCGAAACCGCCTCAGTCCTGGGTTACGTGCGCGATTCCTCAGGAGCCGTAGTGCCGGGAGCAACCGTCTCCCTCATCAATCAGCAGACCAAAACCCAGGTCTCCCTCCAGACCGATGCTCAGGGCGCCTACGAATTCACCGACGTCAAGATCGGGCAATACCAGGTCTCCGCCCAGGCCAACGGTTTCAGTACCGGTACCACCCAGCCCTTTACCGTTACCGTTAACGCCCGGCAGCGTGTCGACGTCGCCCTCAAAATCGGCTCCAATACCGAGAACGTCACCGTCACCGCTGCTGCCGCGCTCCTCGAGACCGAAAGCAGCGAACGCGGCCAGGTCATCGGCACCCGCGAAGTTGAAAATCTTCCCCTCAACGGCCGCGCCTATGCCGACCTCGCCGCGCTCGTCCCCGGTGTTCGCCGCAACGTGCTTGAGAACTCCACCGACTCCAGCCGCGACGCCTCCTTCAACGTCAACGGCCAGCGCAGCGAGTTCAACAACTTCCTCCTCGATGGTCTCGACAATAACGCCTATGGAACCTCCAACCAGGGTTTCTCCAACCAGGCCATCCCGCCCTCGCCCGACGCCATCGACGAGTTCCGCGTCGAGACCGATAACTACAGCGCCGAGTACGGCCGCTCCGCCGGAGCTGTCATCAACGTCAGCATCCGCAGCGGCACGAACAATTTTCATGGCCGCGCCTACGACTATCTCCGCAACACCGTCTTCAATGCCATCGGTCCCTTCACCCCGCCGACCAACTTATTAACCGGCAAACCGCAGAAGCCTGTTCTCATCCGCAATCAGTTCGGCGGCACCTTCGGCGGCCCCATCTGGAAAGACCATACCTTCTTCTTCGCGGACTATGAGGGTACCCGGCAGGTCGTTCACGCCATCATGAACGCCACCGTCCCCACCACGGATCAAAACGGCACCAGCGCGTTGGCAAAAACCAACGGCGGCTATACCTTCCTCGCTTCGAACGGCGCCGCTGTCTCGCTGCTCAATCCGCTCACCGGCCAGAAGTACGCCAACGGTGTCGTCCCCTTCAGCGATCCGTCCGTCTCTTCTTTCGCCAAGGGCGTCCTGGCCGCGCTACCTCAGCCCAACGTCGCCGGATTTGCCAACAACTACGCCTCGCTTCCCTCCGACACCATCAACGACGACAAGGGCGATGTCCGCGTCGATCAGACCTTCAACGCCAAGACCACGGCCTTCGCCCGCTACAGCCAGCATCAGGGCAAGATCGCCTCACCGCCTAACATTCAGGGTCCTGCCGGCGGCAACAGCAACGGCAATGTCAACATCTTCAACCAGCAGATCGCCGGCGGCGTCACGCACATCTTCAATCAGAACTCGATCCTCGATGCACGCTTTGCTTTCACGCGCACCGACGGCGGAAAGTTTCCTTACGGCCAGAATCTGCCCAGCCTGATGAACGGAATCCCCGGCCTGCCCACGGATCCCACTGTCGCGCGCAGCCTCAACGCGCAGAGCGTCAATAATTACTCGCAGTTCGGCAATCAGACCAGCAACCCGCAGTTCCAGAATCCCTACATCTACAATCCAAAGGTCAACTACACATGGATTCGCGGCCGGAGCACGTATAAAGTCGGCTACGAATACCAGGCCATCTTCACGACGATCGACGACTTCAACCCAACCTTCGGTCTGGACACCTACAATGGCGGCTTCAGCTATACCGGCGCATCGGCCAGCACGCTCAGCGCTGCGGACGCAGGGACCAAAGAAGCTGTCGCCCTTACAGATTTTCTCTTCGGCGCGCGCAGCGCTTATCAGCTCAATAATTTTGTCATCGTCCATCTCAATCAACGCATGCACTATCTCTATGGCCAGGACGACATTCGCGTCAACTCGCGCCTTACCGTCAACCTCGGTTTGCGCTACGAGCTCGGGACGCCGCAGTGGGAATCCGACAACCGTCTCTCCAACTTCGATCCCGGCACCAACTCTCTCATCCAGGCCTCCAACGGCTCGCTCTACAATCGAGCGCTGGTCAACATGGCCAAGCTGGACTTCGCGCCGCGCCTTGGCTTCGCCTTCTCGCTCGATCCGAAGACGGTGATACGCGCAGGCTACGGAATCAACTATGCGCAGTTCAATCGCGAAGGCGGCGAGAACCTTCTGGTCTATAACCTGCCAGCTATCGTCAATACCAACGTCAACCAGATTCCGCAGTTCGCCAGCCCGGGTATCGTCGGAACCGCCAAGACTTTGCCTGTCTGCACCTCAACTCAGGCCGGCGCCGGGTACGATCCCAGCAATCCGACCCCCTGCTTCCGTACCATGACCCAGGGATATCCCAACGGACTTACCAGTCCGGCCAATGTCACGGCAGCCAGCAATGCCAATACGCAGGCCCGTTACATTCCCCGCGACCTTCCTACCGGCTATATCCAGAGCTACCATCTCACGGTGCAGCGTCAGCTTGGACCCACCACCAGCTTCGAGGTCTCGTATGTCGGCGAGCACGGAGTGAAACTCCAGGTCCTCGCCGACTACAACCAGGCCACGGCCAACCCGGTCACCGCCACCTGCAATGCGAACACGACCTCCGGCTGCGTCAACCTGCTCAATCAGAATCAGGGGCGTCCTCTTCACACCTTCACCACCATCGAAGAGACGCTGCCCGCGGGCTTTCTCTCCTACAACGGACTTCAGACCAAGCTCGAGCATCGCGGCGGCCACGGCCTGTACCTGTTGAACTCCTTCACCTGGTCTCGCGCTCTCGACAACGCCGGCGGGCATCTCGACGCCAACGACGGGGATAACTCGCGCATCAACCTCGCCAATCCCATCGGCGAGCGTGGACCCTCCGGATACAACCAGCCCTTGAACGACAGCCTCTCCATCGTCTACGACCTTCCTTATGGAAAGGGCCGCACGTTCGGCGCGAGCGCGCCCTGGGCCATGCAGGAGGTGCTTGGCGGATGGCAGATCACTGCAATCAACAGCGCGAACAGCGGTCTTCCCGTCAACATCATCTACTCGCCTAACTCGTTCCAGTCGGTCAGCACCATTCTCAATCAGCGGCCCAATCAGCTGCCGGGCAACGCTGTGCTTCCCAAAGGCCAGCGGACTCGAACGGCCGGCAACCAGGGCTTGGTTGCCCTGAGCACGGCTCAATTCAGCTTGCCCGATCCCAACCATCCCTACGGCAATGCAGGCCGCAACTCGGTCCGGTTCGACCCGTTCTATCAGCTCGATCTCGGTCTGCATAAAAACTTCCCGCTCTATCCGGAAGGAGTATCGTTCGACTTCCGCGCCGAGGCGTTCAACATCTTCAACCAGACCAACTACGCCTTCCCGTCGTCGAGCACCTTCGGCTCCAGCACCTTCGGCGTCGTAACCGCTGCCTCCACCTTTCCGGCACGCGTACTGCAATTCGCCGGAAAAATTATCTTCTAACAAACCACAAGGAGGCTGTCGCTCGATGGACCCGAGGCAAATGGACTCCAGGCAAATGGATCGTCGCCAATTCGCAACCCTTGCCGGCGCATCCCTCGGCAGCCTCCTTACTCGCAAACTCTGGGCCGAGCAGGTTCGTGCCACGGCCTCGCCGGACAAGTTCTACTTCGCCCTCGTCGCCGATACCCACATCATCGACGACTACTACGTCAAAGGCAGCGAGAATGGCGTCGAAGACAACGAGAGCATCCTCGTCACCACGCCGCGCTTCACCTCCGCCCGCGACCTCATCAACAGCCTGAGTCCTGCAATCGAGCAGGTCTTCCTCATCGGGGACTTCTTCCACAACTACCCTTCGACCGACTACGACTTCTACTTCAAAAACAAAACCCGCCTCGACAACGCCAAGGCCATCGCCGACGGCTTCAAGATGCCCGTACATCTCGGCTTCGGCAACCACGACTACGACGTCAAGCGAGTCTCGCGCGACATGAGCCATCGCCTCTTCGAAGCCAAGTTCAAGACGAAGCCCTATTACACTGTGGATTACAAAGGTTACAAATTCGTCCACCTGAACAACTTTCTCGGCTCCACGCAGGACAACACATCGCCCGACTTCCACCCCGGCATCGGCTCGCTCGGCGAAGAGCAGCTTCACTGGTTCGAGGCCGAGTTGCAGCAGCACAAACCCACCTTCGTCTTCATCCACTACCCGCTCATCCAGGACAAGCC
>DATAVY010000266.1:0-24924 GCA_036267495.1 Edaphobacter sp. | reverse complement strand
AAGAGCGTGCACGATGTGCTGGCGGGAGAGGTCTCGCTCGAGAAGCTGCTGAGCGGACGGCGGCGGGGGAGGCCGAAGGCTCCGCTGGTGAAGGTGGAGACGCGGGTGGAGTTCGACGATGAGGCTTCGTCGCACAGCACGCTGCTCGAGGTAGTGACGCAGGATACAACGGGGCTGCTGCGCGCGCTGTGCCTGACGCTGGCGGCGCATGGATGCAGTATCGAGGTGGCGCTGGTGGATACGGAGGGAGAGACGGCGATCGACGTGTTTTATCTGACGCGCAATGGCGGGAAGCTGGACAGGAACGAGGAGCGGGTGCTGCGGCGCGCGCTGGTCGAGGCGATCGAGCAGAACGCGCGCTGAGAGAGTGGAGGAGAGGGGAGTGGAAGGGACAACGGTATGCGGTGTGTCCCGCATCTTATGGCCGGACATTGGGTTGTTGCGCGGCACTCAAGGAAAATTTGTGGTTTTGCCAGTTGCATTGGTATTTTCAGGTTTTATAGTAGAGATATGACCACCCCGGCGAATGAGACTACGAGCAGTGGCCGTCCTACCGCGGTACCGCAGAAAAATGACCGGTACTTGTTTGGCAGCCTGGACAGCTTCGGGAAGAATCAAGAGAAGCTGCGCGAGGTGAGTTGGGGAGACGAGGCGCCGGAGGGCGTAGTTTTGGCCTCGATGGACGCGGCAATCAACTGGGTGCGAAAGAACTCAATCTGGCCGATGACATTTGGTCTGGCGTGCTGCGCGATTGAGATGATGTCGATGGGTGGGTCGAGATACGATATCGCGCGATTCGGTGCCGAGGTTTTTCGCGCGTCGCCGCGACAGAGCGATCTGATGATCATTGCGGGACGGGTCTCGCAAAAGATGGCTCCCGTGATCCGGAGACTTTACGAACAGATGCCGGAGCCTAAGTGGGTGATCTCGATGGGCGCGTGCGCGACTTCGGGCGGCGTGTTTAACAATTATGCGTTATTGCAGGGAGTGAACCAGGTAATCCCGGTGGACGTGTACGTTCCCGGCTGCCCGCCGCGGCCGGAGCAGTTGTTGTATGCCATTACGCTTTTGCAGGAAAAGATCCAACAGGAACGAGGAACAGTGCTGAGGACCCTGAATCTTGGCTAACTACTGTTCACAGGTGGTTTAGTTACTGGAAGGGTTCCCCTGGAAGCTCTCTCGGAGATTTGCGTAATTTTGCAGGGTAAGCTATTGAAAATATAGTCTCGGGATCGTATTTTTTTGTCCGCAGCAGTAGCAACTGCGGTAAGCTGAAAGGAATCGAACAACGAAACGATCCCTGTTTGGAATTGAAGATTCGTTAACGCAAGAATTTGAGTGGAGGAACTCGAATGGTTTATCGCCCTTTTCGCTATTTTAGCCGGTTAATGCTGGCTGCATGTGCAGTTGGCCTTGGAGCAGGAAGTCTGAGTGCGCAGACGCCCAATACATCTGCCCCGCTGGAGAATAACCCATCGCGAGTTGACGTGTTTCTGGGGTACTCGTATTTTGGAGCTCACGGGCAGGTGAAGCCCGCAGGGATAGCCTACTCATCGATCGATGTGGGCGGCATCGCCAGCGGGGCATACTACATGAACAAGTATGTCGGCGGCGAGGCGATCTTTGCATTGCATCCGGATGGCAAGAACGATGGTCTGTATAGCATCTCCGGCGGCCCAATCGTGCGCGCTCCGATGCAGAACTTCACGCTCTTTGCTCATGGCCTGGTGGGCGCCGGAAAGCTGGGCGGTCCGAATTCAGAGAATCCGCCATATCATGAACCCTACCGCTGGGGGCCAACCCTTACGGCGGGCGGTGGTATGGACTACGCTCTGCCCTTCTTCGACAACCGCTTCTCGTTGCGGCTCTTTCAGGCGGACTATCGCTGGATCCATACGAACTATGGTCCGTCGACCACAATTCCCACTTCTGGTGTTCTGGGCGGCCGTACAAATCTGAGCGGCGCCGAGTTAAGCACCGGACTCGTGGCGCACTTCGGCCACATCATTCCTCCTCCTCCGGTGACGTATGCCTGCGCAGTTTCGCCTGCGACGGTATTCCCCGGCGACCCCATTACGGTTACAGGCACGGCAGCCAATCTGAATCCAAAGAAAACCGCGTCTTATACCTGGACGGCCGATGGCGGGACGATCTCGGGCACTTCATCGACGGCCAACATCGACACGAAAACCGCGAATCCTGGCACTTACACGGCGAAGGGTCATGTCACCGAGGGTGCGAAACCTGGACAATCGGCAGATTGCACGGCAACTTATACCGTGAAGGCGTTTGAGCCGCCGACGTTGAGCTGCTCGGCGAATCCTTCGACGGTTGCTCCTGGAGATTCCTCGACCATTACAGCGAGCGGTATGAGTCCACAGAATCGTCCTTTGACCTATAGCTATAGCGCTTCGGCCGGTTCTGTTTCGGGCGGCGGTTCGACTGCGACGTTGAGCACGGCGGGTGCGGCACCGGGAACTATTACGGTGACCTGCAATGTGGTTGACGATAAGGGCCAGACTGCATCTGCGACAACTACGGTTACGGTGAATGCGCCTCCGCCGCCTCCGGCTCCGACCACCAGCGCGCTCTGCTCGGTCAGCTTCGAGCGGGATGCGAAGCGGCCGACCCGGGTCGACAACGAAGGCAAGGCCTGCCTCGACGATGTCGCCCTGAAACTGCAGAGTGCTTCAGATGCGAAGCTGGCTGTGGTTGGCGATGCTACCAGCGACGAAACGACTCCGACCGGCAAGCGCAAGAAGGCGGTCGGTACGGAGTATGCCGCAGAACGTGCAGTCAATGCGAAGGACTACCTGGTAACGGAGAAGGGCATCGACGCCAGCCGTATCACGGTCTACACCGGTTCGGACAACGGCAAGACGGTGACGACGACGTTGATTCCTTCGGGTGCGACGCTGAGCACCTCCGGTCTGACGCCGGTGGACGAGAGCGCGGTCAAGGCGAAGCCCCGGACCCCTCCCGCCAGGACGCGCAGAAAGTAGACAACCGCGGTAACAGGACGCAAAGGCTGACTGGGTATCAACCCAGTCAGCCTTTGCATTTTGTCGTGCCAAAACCCGGCGGCAAAAAGGTTAGACTTAAAACTTAGGATGAATCGTTGAAGAGATCGTATCGATTTCACATTACGGGCGTCGCCCTTTTTCTAGCCTTATTGTGCCTGCGATTGAATGCGGTGAACTGGCTTCCGTTTGGGCCTGACGGCGGGCACGCGCGTTCCTTTGCCGCCGATCCGCGCGACCCTTCCCATCTATATCTGGGCACGTTGACGGGCTGGGTTTATGAGTCGCGCGACGGGGGTGGGAGCTGGAAGCGGCTTGCGCTGGTGGGCGGGCGGGATAATCTGGCCCTGGATTCGATCGTGGTGGACAGCGCCAATCCCAGGCACATCCTGGTGGGAGGGTGGGTGCTGGGGAGCACCGGCGGGGGACTTTATATCAGCAACGACGGCGGCGTGACCTGGCAGGATGACGCGGAGATGCGCGGGCAATCGATCCGCGCGATGGCAGGGGCGCCCTCGGACCCGAAGGTTATGGTTGCGGGAACGTTGAAGGGAGTTTACCGCTCGACCGACGGAGGAGAACACTGGCGGATTATCAGTCCCGAGGGCAGCCAGGAGATCCATGAGGTTGAATCGATTGCAATCGATCCGGCCGATCCCCAGGTTATCTATGCCGGGACCTGGCATCTACCGTGGAAGACGACTGACGGCGGCGAGCACTGGGCCAATATCAAGCAAGGCATTATCGATGACTCCGACGTCTTTTCGATCATCGTGGATCCTAAAGCGCCCAGCGTGGTGTATCTGAGCGCGTGTTCGGGAATCTACAAGAGCCAGAACAGCGGCGAAAAGTTTCAGAAGGTGCAGGGAATCCCTTCGACGGCGCGACGGACCAGGGTGTTGATGCAGGACCCGCGCGATTTGAACATTGTGTTTGCCGGCACTACCGAGGGCCTGTTTCGCACCGGCGACTCGGGCTCGACCTGGCTGCGGACGACAGGGCCTGAGGTGATCGTCAACGACGTGTATGTCGATCCCGCGAATACAAACCATGTTCTGCTGGCGACCGAGCGCGGCGGCGTGCTGGCGAGCAGTGATGGGGGATATTCCTTCACTCCGTCGAACAACGGATTCTCCGCGCGGCAGATTACCGCCTATGTAGGGGACGCCGCGCAGCCGGCAACGATTTACGTCGGCGTGGTGAACGACAAGGAATGGGGCGGGGTGTTCGTCAGCGACAACGGTGGGCTGAGCTGGTCGCAGAAGAGCGCGGGGCTAAATGGACAGGATGTGTTCAGCCTGGGACAGGCATCGGATGGGACAGTGCTGGCCGGCACCGGGCACGGCATCTACCGGCTGCAGGGAGATGCCTGGAACCGGGTAAACGATGTCTCTCTTGGCGAGCCACATAGCCTCAGGCCGGTTAAGGCGGGGAAGGCGGCTCGGCCGGTAAGCAGGGCGTCCCGGGCGGCGCCGAGAAAAATAACGGATGTGCCTCGCGGATACACCTTCGATGCGAATGTGAACGCGATCGCGCGATCCGGGGATTCACTCTATGCGGCGACCTCGCAGGGAGTGCTGCGCAGTGTCACCGCCGGGGAAAGCTGGCGGCTAGTCGCCGGTCAGGAGACACAGCAATGGAATTTTGTCGCTGCGGCGAAGTCGTGGGTCATAGCCGCGACGCTCAGGTCCGCTCTGCTTTCGGCCGACGCGGGAGAAACCTGGACGCCGGTGAGACTGCCGGTGACGATGGAGCAGCTCTCGGCGGTGGCGGTCGACGATGGTGGAGGGCTTTGGGTGGCAGGCCGCGAGGGAGTGATGATCTCCGAAGATCGGGGCACAACCTGGCACACTGTGAAGAACCTTCCTATCGGAGACGTGAACAGTCTGTTTTACGATGAGCCTGCGCAGCGCATGCTGATTACGGCGAACAATAAGAATCAGATCGCGTTTGCGGTTCATCTGCCCGATTATGCCGTGCAGTACTGGAATACGGGCTGGCATCTGCGGCTGGTGCGGCCGATGGGAGACCATCTGGTGGGCGCTACTTTGTTCGACGGCATCGTAGTGCAGCCGCGCATGGTCGATTCCAGTGACCTCGCCAAACATTGAGATGTGATTCAAATCCCCGTGAGGGAATCGGTGAGGAATAGAATTGTTATATGAGTTTTGAGTCCTTCGCTACCTGCGCGAGACATCCGTTCCAGACTGACGATTCGGACCTGCTGCCAATTGCGGCAAAGGTGGCTCAGGCGGAGCGTCTGAGCTTTGACGATGGTGTGACGCTGTATCGAAGCGGCGACATCCTGGCAGTGGGCTGGATGGCGAATCTGGTGCGTGAGCGGTTGCATGGGAATATGGCTTACTTCAATGTGAACCGCCATATCAATCCGACGAATGTTTGCGTGGCTTCGTGCAGACTGTGCGCGTTCGGGCGCAAGAGGGGCGATGCGGGCACATATACGATGGCGCTCGAAGAGGCGTGGGAGACTGCGGGCACGGGGCTGACCGAAGCTGTGACTGAGTTTCACATCGTTGGAGGATTGCATCCCGATCTTCCGTTTGAGTACTTCATGGATCTGGTGCGGGGATTGAAGGTACGGTTCCCCAAGGTTCATATCAAGGCGTTCACCATGGTGGAAGTAGCGTTTCTTGCGAAACGTGGCAAGATGACGATTTCGGAGGCGCTTGAACGAATGAAGTCTGCGGGGGTAGATTCGATGCCTGGAGGTGGGGCGGAGATATTCGCGGATCGGGTACGGCATATTATCTGCGACCACAAGATCGACGGCGGCGAGTGGCTGGAGACGGCGCGGGCGGCGCATACCATTGGGCTGCGGTCCAATGCCACGATGCTGTATGGGCATGTGGAGAACGACGAAGACCGTGTCGATCATCTGGTCAAGCTCCGCGAACTGCAGGATGAGACGGGGGGATTCCAGACTTTTATTCCGTTGGCGTTCCATCCGGAGAATACGGCGCTCGCGCATATTCCGAAGACCACGGGAATGCTCGACCTGCGGCAGATTGCGGTGGGGCGGCTGATGCTGGACAACTTTCCGCACGTCAAGAGCTACTGGCAGATGGTGTCGCCGAAGATGGCGCAGATCTCGCTGCGCTTCGGCGCGGACGATATCGATGGCACGGTGATTGAGGAGAAGATCTACCACGATGCCGGGGCGACGACTCCGCAGGGAATGCGGCGAGCAGATCTGGTCCGTTTGATTACCGAGGCGGGGCGCGAGCCGTTTGAGCGCGACACGCTGTATCGCGCAGTGACACGAACTGAAGATACTTTTACCGTTGCGGTTTAACTCGGAATCTTCTCCTCAGCAATTTAGGGATTTTTAATGCAAAGATGGCGGAAATTCCCATTTCCGCTTTTGGGACGATGTGTGCCAGGATTTGCATCCCAAAATGGAAAAAAATTGTCCACTGGGCAAGCCATTAGCACTCCCGTTGCCAAATCCTCTCCGGCTTAAAACCTTTGAAATCGCTGCAAATCCAACAAAGCAAAGGTTTGTCCGATTGCCGAAGGCAATGGCATCTGGTTTGCTACTAACCAGAGTGCAACGACAAAACATGAGTAATCAATGAGAGTTTCCTCATTGGTTTGAGCGGCTTTCGCAGACCTGTCTTTTGTAGTCATGCCAACTCTCTTGGGGAAGGAGGATTTATGTATCTCTTGTTTGGACCATCCATGGCGGCACTTGTTGTGATTGCTGTGATTCAACTCCGCGATCACTTTGTTGCTTCTCGCTAACCGGCGAAGCAACAGTCGATCGTTTCAACCATGCACCTCAGTTCCATCTCCTTTCAGTTCTTGCAATGGGAGGATTGAGAACTGGGAGGTCAGGCCTTAGCCTGGCCTCTTTTGTTTAAGACGATTCTGCCGGCAGTTCGCGACGCTACGGCGAGCGCACTGCTCAGGCGTTTAACCGCCGGACTGTGACGCTGATTCGGAGGTGAGGGTGGAGGAAAGTAAGAGCAAGAGAGCGGTTCCCGCGGCGGGAACAATGAGCCCCGCCCGAAGGCCATGAAAACGGGTGGAGAAGACGCCGGTTAGCCAGGGAAGGGTGGCTCCGCCAAAAGATGCAGTGGCGAAAAGTGCGCCAAGCCGTGCATGATTTCCTGTGCGGGCGAGCAGAAAAGACATGATCAAAGGGTAAAGAGGCGCGAGGCTGAACGCCGTGAGAACAGTGAGGGTGATGACGCCGTTGCCGGATATTTGTTGGACGGTACAGAGCGCGATTTGAGCAAGGATGAGGAGGGCGAGACAGATGCGGTAAAGGGCAGACTCGCCAAAAAGAGACATGAGCGCAGTGACGAGAATGCGGCCGGTGAGTTCGGCGCCCCAGAAATAAACCGCGATCGACGAAGCGCGGAGAGAGGGGTCGGTGCGGATGGCATAACTCGGCAGCCAGCCTCCGAGTGAATTTTCTATGCCGACGTAGAGGAACACAGCAACGCCGAAAGCAAAAAGAGGTAATGGAGATAGAGGCATGCGTGGGGAGATGGAAGTTGCTCGCGGCGCCTGCGTCTGGTCTATTTTGGCTGGTTCAGCCGGCTTCTCTGGATGGGGAATGGCGATAGAGATAAGTGACGTAACCGCCAGACAAATGGCAACTGCAAAAAAAAAGACTTGGATGCCGGCTGCAGAAGACAGACGCACCAGAACAGGGCATGCGATGGCTCCAAGTCCCCAGGCAACGTTGAGTAGGCCAATGAGACGCGCCCGGGCAGCGGGGACTGCGGTGCCGGCAATGACATTGCCGGCAGTGAGCCCTGCTCCCAGACCGAGACCGACACAAAAGAGGGCAACATGTGCCGGGCCAAAGTTGGCCCAAGCCATAGCGGCGCATCCCGCGGCGGTGATCGCGGAGCCGTAGAGTACGCTGACGCGGAGATTGCGCGTGGCGAACCAGGCTCCACAGAACTGGCCGGCGAAGCTGGCTGTGAAGAGAGTGCCTGCCTGTGCGTCCTGGATATGCCAGCGCTGGATGAGAGCAGGCAGAAGAGGGCCAAGCATGACGGTGGCAACGCCGGCTGCAATGAAATATAGAAAGACGGGAAGCAGCGTGCGAAGCGGTTTCGCAGCGGGGATGCCGGGCCGGAGTGCATTTTGATGATTTGACTGCAAAGCGGTCCTGTCAGCGTTTGCCCTGTGGCGAATGGGGTGAAAAGGGGTGAGGAACGTCCGTGGTCGATTCTCTCACGATCAATTCGGGTTCAAAGCAGACGTCGCCTGGATTCGGTTCTCCCGGAGACTGAATGCGCTGGATGAGCAGTTGCGCGGCGGTCCACCCCATCTTATAAAGCGGCTGGCGCACGGTCGTGAGTCGCGGGTTAAAGTATTCGGCAATGATAATGTCGTCGAAGCCGATGACAGATATATCGCTGCGGCATTTGAGACCGGCATCTTCGATTGCGCGGACGGCTCCAATGGCGCAGGTGTCGTTGAAGCAGAAGATGGCGGTGAAGTCACGGGTGCGGGAGAGCAGATCGCAAACGGGGGAATAGCCGAGCTCGGGCGACCAGATATTTTTTTGGAGGAAGATGCAAAGTTCGGGTCGAACGGCGATGCCGATCTCGTGGCCGATCCCAACCATGGCCTCCCAGCGAGCCTCCGAATCGAGAGAGTAGCGCTGCCCCTTCATGAAAGCGATATTGCGGTGCCCGAGATCGTAAAGATGCTGGAGGGCGATGCGGGCGGCGAGATTGTGATCGAGCATGACATTTGTGATGCCGGGTGCTTTGCTGTGAACGGAGACGCCGACGAGAGGCAGCGGTATGTTGGAGGACGGTTCGGTGTTGATGAGAAGAAGGCCATCGACGCGGCGCCGCATGAGGAGTTCCTGATATTCCTCCCGGAGGTCGGCCTGGCCGAGGTGGCTGACGATGAAGGAGAGGAAGCCCTCCTGGAGGAGATACTGTTCGACGCCGAGCATGACGCCGGTGACGTAGCCCTCGCTGAGCTCGGGAACGATGACGCCGATGGTATTAGTGAGGCCGGACCGCAGCATGCGAGCGTGAAGGTTGGGGCGGTAGGAGAATTTTTCGGCGGCGGCGTGGACACGTTGCTTGGTTGGATTGGGAATGGATTCGGCGACGGGAGAGTCGTTGAGTACGATGGACACGGTTGCGGGCGAGAGGTTAAGGTAATCGGCTAGCATTTTGAGAGTCGCCGGTTTGCCACCGATGGAGGAGTCCGTTCGTTTTGTTGTCATCGTAGCCCGCTCGGATGGATGTTCAACATGTGGCAATAGTTGTACACCTTAGATTGGATAGGCGAGGAGGTTCAAGAGTAGATTGCCTGTTTTCGGTAATCCCCGGAGGGGAATTTACAAAATAGAGACAAATCGGGAGGGTGCCGGTGACATCCTTCGATACCTATCTGAATAAATTATTTTCAGTACATTTTGGGATGGTCTGCGTCTACTCGGTATCTTTTCAAAGAGTGTAGAACGGCCTTTACAATCGATGTCGCGAATGCATTATTTCGGCGCATTTTTTCTTGCAGCAACTCCGGTTGCAGACTTTGCATGTGCCGGATTTGATTGGGTAGTGACTGCCGGGCCAATTCAGCGATTGAAGGGGCTTGTGATGGTGACGAACTGCGATACTGGTTTCATTGGGTAAAACTGGAACTAAAAACTGCGTCTGAACGTATGAGTTCGGGAGTCCGGACGCACAATTAACCCGAAAAACACTTTTTTGTAATGGCAGGTAAACATTGACATTAGGCCGGAAGCATGAAATTTTAGATATCACCCATTGAGCTTTCAAATTGTGGAACTGGTTGCGCCCCGCTCAGGTTAGATGAGGGCATGTCGAAGACCAGGCCACCGGGATGACCTTAGGACGATCGGGTGTGCTTTGCACACTTAAAAACGAGTACGAGTCCTATTTCTTAACCGCAGCTCCGCCGGAAGATGATCCGGAAGGCGCGCGTGTTTGTGCAGGAGGCTTGAATGAATGCTTCACGGAAGTTCACGAATGGATTGTTAGGTTTTGTGGTGTTGCTGCTGGTGAGCGCGTGCGCGTGCTTGGCCCAATCCACGGCAACGTTAGCGGGAACGGTGACCGATCCAACTGGAGCGGTAGTACCCGGCGCGAGTGTGAAAGTGCGTTCGCTGGCCACGAACATAATACGAGAGACAGTAAGCGACAGCGCAGGCGCGTATACCGTACCGTCGCTGCAACCGGGTGATTATGAGGTCAGGACGACTGCGGCCGGGTTTGGCACGAATGTGATCAAGAGCGTCACCCTGCAGGTGGATCAGTCCGTAACCGCCAACGTGAAGCTGAACGTGCAGTCTGCCGGGGAGACGGTTCAAGTTGAGGGAAGCGCCGCGCCGCTGATTGATTCGCAAACGATCACCATGGGACAGGTAATCGACAAAGACACGGTGCAGAACATTCCGTTGAACGGACGCCACTTCCTCGATCTGACGAACCTGACGCCTGGAGCCGTGGTTCCTCCGGCGAACGGCTTCCTGACAGGCACCAGCCGTGGCCTGGGGGCGAACTCCTATATTACGGGTGGCGCCCGCGAAGACGCTAACAACTTCCAGATCAACGGTATCAATCTGAACGATATGACTCAGAATCAGATTACGTTTCAGCCGTCGATCAACACGACTTCAGAATTCAAAATCATTAATTCCACCTTCGGCGCTGAGTATGGCCGCAGCTCGGGTTCTGTAGTGAATGTGGCGACACGCTCCGGCACAAGCACATATCACGGTGAAGCATTCGATTATCTGCGCAATAACTACTTCGACGCGCGTAACTATTTCAACCGAAAAGGTTCGTTACCGCAGAACCGCCAAAACCAGTTTATCCGGAATAACTTCGGTGGGGCGTTAAGCGGCCCAGTCCCATTCATTCTCAAGGACAAAGCTTTCCTCTTCCTGAGCTACGAAGGTTTGCGACAGACGCAGGCTCTTCTGCTGACAAGTAACGTGCCGACGCTCGCACAACGCGCATTATTTGCCAATAGTCCAGCAGGGCCAGCCTATGCCAAGCTCATCAGCTTAATTCCTATTGGCGCTGAGTCAACCACTGGTGGAGTAACTACCGCGGTCGCTACGGGATCTTCTCCTGGCCCCGTAAAGACGGACCAGTACAGCGGCGACGGGCTTTTTAATATCTCTGCAGCCAATAGTCTGCACATGTATTACGCCTGGCAGCAGGATGCGCGTACGGAGCCGAATCTCCAGGGCAACACTATTGCTGGATTTGGAGATCACCGCACAGCACATCGTCAAATCGGGACAATCAATGATGTTCATATATTTACCCCGAATATTGTGAATGAGGCGCGGTTAGGATTCAATCGCATCGCGATCAACTTCACAGGAAATTTCGGGGCCGTCTCGAGCGATTTCGGTATTCCGAACGGCGTCGTTGCTCCGATCGGTTTGCCGCAGATTAGCGTGACGGATCTTGGGCTCAATTTCGGCGGACCCTCAGGTTTTCCTCAGGGGCGCTTTGTGACCACCGGTGTGCTTTCCGACACACTCAACTATTTGAAAGGCAAGCATTCAATCAAAATTGGTGGTGAGTTCCGGCGGTTTGAAGGTAATAACTTCAGCAATACTTCAGGCACGGTTAATTTCACCACGACGGCCAACTTTATTGCTGGCATCACAAATACTTATACCGCCAATTCGGTAAATCCAATTAGCAACCGGGTCTTTATCAGTGCGGTCGCCGGATTTGTGGAGGATAGCTATAAGGTGGCGCCGACCTTCACCCTGGAGTACGGACTCCGGTACGAGTGGAACGGAACTCCTACTGAAGGTGGTCATCGGTTCATTACCTTCAATCCTGCGACGAGCGCATTTCAACAGGTAAATCAGCCCTACAAGCAGAACAACAACTATGAGCCACGTCTTGGTTTTATTTATGACGTCTCGGGCAAAGGAAAGACGACTGTTCGCGGCGGCTTCGGTTATCTGGTGGATGAACCGATCATCAGCAATGTGACCGGTCTTGCCTCAAATCCCCCATTGTCCAATCCTTTACAGATCACGGGCGCACCCATTGGCACCGCCTTTTCAATTGCATCTGCGTCCAGTCTCGCGCCAAGCTCAGTCAACCCGAACTTCAAGAACGGCTATATTGAGTCTTACAATCTGAACGTGCAGCAGGATCTCGGCCAGGGCACTGCTCTACAGATTGGTTACATCGGTTCGCAAGGCCGTCATCTGCGTCTTAACAGGAATATCAATCAGTTTGTTTATGCTTCTCCAACGGCGACAACCGGCACGCGCCCGTTCCCAACGGCAAAGTTGCTGGATGGTAGTGTGAGGGCGCTCAGCAATATCACCTATAACGACTCCGTCGGTATGTCGAACTACAATGCTCTGTGGTTGACCCTCCGCAAATCGCTTCGTGGCGGGTTGCAGTTCAATACGACCTACACCTATTCCAAATCGATGGATGAAAACTCGCAGTCTGGAAACGTCGTTCAGGATAATACGAATCCAGCAGGCAGTTACGGTTTGTCGGACTTCGATGTTCGCCATCACTTTGTTTTCAGCGGTACTTGGACGCTGCCGTTCCACGGAAACCGTTTGAAAGAGGGCTGGCTGCTTGCGGATGTCACACAAATCCAGGGCGGAAATCCATTGAACGTCGTGACGGGTTCCGCGTACAGCGGTGCTTCGGGTAATATCCGCCCAACTCTGCTGGCTCGTCCATCAACTGGCGTTCACAAGGCGCTTGCTAATTTCAGCATTCCATATATCGTCGGGACCTCCTGCCTGACCGTGACTGCGGGCTGCAACTTCGTTACACCGACGCTCGGTTATGGCACCATGCAGCGCAACAGTCTGACAGGACCAGGATTCTCTGATACCGACGTTTCGTTGCAAAAAACGACCCGGATTGCGGAGAGTGTAAATTTCATTCTTCGTGCGGATGCGTTTGATGTATTCAACCAGGCCAACTTTGGCAATCCTGTTCTGACGGCGTCGCCAACCAGCACCACTTTCGGTACCATTACCGCGACGCGTGGAGCTATTGGTGATGCTGGATCGTCTCGTCAGCTTCAGTTTGCCGCGAAGGTTACTTTCTAACAGCCGAACTTGGATGCGCTCTGCCGCACCTCGGCAGAGCGCATTTTCCTTTTAAGGTCTTAGGTGTTACTGGAAGGGATTGCCATGGGATGGACGAAGGTCGAACTTCGACTATACCGGCCAGGCGATCTGACGGCGATTTTTCAACTGGATGAACTTTGCTTTGCAGAACAGTTTCGTTTCGACCGGCAGGTGATGCGAGAGTTCGCACAGACACGGGAGGCGATCACTCTCATTGCGGAGGATTGCGGGGAAGGCAAGCTCATTGGCTTTGTGATCTTGCATCTGGATGTGGCGGCGGCTGGGGGGCACGGCTATGTTGTGACGCTGGATGTCAGCCCGGAGAACCGGCGCTGCGGCATTGGCGACAGGCTGATGAATGAAGTAGAAGGGCGAGCGAGACTGGCCGGAGCGGTTTGGATGGGACTCCACGCATTCGCGAAAAATGACGGGGCGATTCGATTTTATGAAAAAAGCGGGTACCGGCGGGTCGGGATCAAAGCCGATTTCTATGGCCGAAACCTGGATGCGTGGGTTTTCCGCAAGGACCTGTGACCTTGGACGCGGGCTGCGATTTTGCGGCTGAGTGATTGATCAGACCGGGAGGCTGCGATCCTGTGGTTAGGAGGCGACCTGGTCTGAAGCGCGCCTATTTCTGGCGAAGACGTCGCCCATGCGGCGGATCTGGGCGCCTACGCCGCGAAGCTTCTCTTCGAAGTGTTCGTAGCCACGATCGAGATGATAGACGCGGTCGAGGATGGTCTCGCCGTCAGCGACGAGGGCGGCGAGGACGAGCGAAGCGGAGGCGCGAAGATCCGAGCACATGACGGCGGCGGATTGAAGTTCACTTTTTCCGCGAACGGTAGCGGTGCGACCGGAGATGGTGATGTTCGCTCCCATGCGGATGAGTTCCTGGACGTGCATGAAGCGATTTTCGAAGATGTTTTCGATCACGGTGCTGGTGCCTTCGGCCTGGGTGGCGAAGGCCATGTACTGAGCCTGCATGTCAGTAGGGAAGCCAGGATACTCCTCGGTGGTGATATCGGCAGCTTTGAGCTCGCCGCCGGACCGGACGCGGACTTTGTCTTCGCCGACATCAATGCGGACTCCGCACTGTTCGAGCTTGGAGATGAGGGCGCCGAGATGTTTCGGTTCGCAGCAGTCGACGTTGAGGTCGCCGCCGGTGATCGCTCCGGCGATGAGGAAGGTGCCGGCTTCGATGCGGTCGGGGTTGATACGATGACGCGCGCCGTGCAGCCTGGCCACGCCCTGGATGCGGATAATGCCGGTGCCCGCGCCTTCGATCTTCGCGCCCATGGCGACGAGGAGGGCGGCAAGGTCGGTGACCTCCGGCTCGCGTGCGCAGTTTTCAAAGACGGATTCGCCGTCGGCGAGGGCGGCGGCCATCAGCAGATCTTCGGTGCCGGTAACGGTGATCTTGTCGAAGACGATATGCGCGCCTTTGAGCCGACCGCTGCCGTTATTAGGGCTGCGCGCTTCGAGATAGCCGTGGTCCTGGGTGATGGTCGCGCCCATGGCTTCAAGGCCGAGGATGTGGAGATCGATGGGACGCCCTCCGATCGCGCAACCTCCGGGCATCGCTACGCGTGCGATGCCGGCACGGGCGATGAGCGGCCCAAGGACCAGAGAACTCGCACGCATGGTCTTGACGATCTCGTATTTGGCGATGGGGTCGGAGAGAATGCCGCACTTGATGCGAGTGCGATGCTGGGCCCGGCCGTAGCCGAGCTCGACCTCGGCACCCATGCTGGTGAGAAGCTTGCGCTCGGTTTCGATGTCCCGGACCTGAGGTATGTTTTCGAGGATGACCTCGTCCTCTGTGAGGATGGCGGCGGCCATGCAAGGGAGAGCAGAGTTTTTGGCCCCGGAGATTTTAATGGTGCCGAGGAGAGGGTTGCCGCCACGTACTACGAACTTATCCATGCAGCTAGTTTACGGAGATTTTGGATGGAAATAAGTAGCTGGGCGGATACGGGCGATTTGTGCAATCCGCCATCGAGGAATTGACTCAGTGAGAACGAAGGCAATGGTTGCAATTCCGATTGCAACGAAACGAAAGGCGAAGCTATGATCGCCATCTTGTAGGTGCTGGCTATGAGCCAGCCTGAAGGTTGGTTTGAGCAGGAGCGCCATGCCTGCGATGACGAGACTTTAGTTGCTGGATCTGGTCAGGCGTGAGAATACCGGCAAGCATTGTCTGGTTTGCTGACGTATCGCGTGCATCGTTTCTGCGCGATCATTGGTGTAATGGGTATGTCGATCTCAGTGCGGAGACCTTCTGATAGCGGTCGGCGAGGATGGGCCCGAGCTTTGCCGTCTGATAGAAGGAGAGACCGAAATTCCTGCTTAGAAGGTCGGCCTCACACTGCGGATTGCGAGCATGATGCTGAGTCTTAGTCGTTGTTGAGCCGCAACGGGATCCGATTGCGGCGGGAGTCGAATTGTCTCGCAAAGTCCCGATGGAACCATTGCTGGACGTATAACTGCAATGGGCGAAATTCAGGCGAAGGGGCTCAGGTAAGTTATAGTCACCTTGGTAAATACCCCATCCAGGCCGCGACTTTTCAGGGGATTGCGGATAATCTAACCTAGCGAATTGTAAGGAGAGGTGTGCTGTGGCGCGTCCCTATTGGTCCGGTAGGATCCAGGTTTCTCTAGTCTCGTTTGGAGTTCAACTCTTCGTTGCTACTGAATCGAAGAATCAGATTAGCTTTCACCAAATCAGTCGGAGCACGGGTGAGCGAATCCGACATCAGAAGGTTTTGCAGAGTGCGGTCGATTCCGGTGACGAGACGCCAGACGCAGGCGCAGCGGTCGCGAAGGATGAGATCGTGAAGGGCTACGAGTATCGCAAAGGCGAATACGTAATCGTCGAGCCAAGCGAACTGGAGAACTTGAAGGTGCCCTCGAAGCATACGATCGATATCACCCAGTTTGTGACGCTGGATGAGCTTCGGCCTGAATATATCGAGAAGCCCTATTTTGTCTTGCCCGAAAACGACAGCCAGCTCGAGGCCTTTGTGGTGATCCGAAAGGCGCTGCAGAAGAGTGGAAAAGTGGCAATTGGAAAGGTGACGTTTGCGGGCCGCGAGAACATCCTTGCGCTTCGTGCCGCGGGTGATGAGGGCGGTGGCGGACTGATGGCATATACGCTCCGCTTTCCGAACGAGCTGCGGAGCGAGCGGGATTATTTCCGCGACCTCAAAGGAGTGGAGATCAACGAAGAGTCCCTGGAGTTGGCCGAGGCCTTGATTGCAAAGAAATCCACTAAACTCGATTTGTCGAAATTTGAAGATGGTTACGAAGTCGCCGTGAAGCAGCTGATTGAGGCCAAGGTAAACAATATGCCGGTGCCGAAGGATGAGATTGCGGAGCCGAGAGGCAAGGTAGTCAACCTCATGGATGCCTTGCGTAAGAGTATCGGTACAACGGAGAGCGGATCGAGCAAAGGCGTTCCGAAGAAGCCGGCTACGGGCGTAAAGGCGGATTCCAAGAAGGGAATTGGATTGGTGAAATCTACAAAGACTGCGGCGAAGAGAAAAACTGCCTAATTCAATTCGGGTCGATAGCGCTGGAACAGCGATAGATTTGACCAGAGACGATAAACCATTTCGCAAAGAAACCAGGTAAGGCTTGCGATCAGAATGCGACCGCAGCGATGTTCTGTGGCTACGAGCCATGTTGACGGATGAGAAAGCTCGATACGGAAGTGTTTGAGTGCGTGGCAAAGAACGATTGCCGAAGAGAAGGCGCACATCGAGATGATGGCACGGATTTCCTGCCAAGAGATTTCGCGATCGGTCATGCTGGACTAGAGCTCGAGCCTTGAGTCGTCGATCGCTAACCGTACGTTGCCATCGGACTTTGTGAGGCGGCGAACGGCTTCCATCTTATCGACATTCGCTTTGAGCATGACGACGGCAATTGGAATCGATTTGCCTGCGGACTTAATGGTGCGAATGGCCGTTTCGCGATCAATTTCGCAGAGCTTCATCAGGACGCGGATGCCGCGCTCGACCAGCTTCGCATTCTTCATGTGCACGTTGACCATGAGATTGTCGTAGACATAACCGAGACGAGTCATGGCGCCGGTCGTGATCATGTTGAGGATCATCTTCTGCGCGGTGGCGGACTTCATACGTGTCGAGCCGGAGATGACTTCGGGGCCGACCTCACTGATGACAGTGGTGTCGGCGACGTCGGCCAGCGGCGTGTTGTGGTTGCAGGTAATCGCTGCGGTTTTGGCTCCGCGGGCCCGCGCGTACTCGACGGCTCCGACAACGTAAGGAGTGCGGCCGCTGGCGGACACGCCGATGACGATGTCCTTTCGAGTAGGTCTGCGGCGAGCGATGTCCCGCTGGCCGATCTCCGGCGAATCCTCGTTGACGTCAGAGGCGGAGGCGAGCGCTTTGGGCCCGCCAGCCATAATGTATTGGACTTGTGAGGGTGCGGTGGAGTAGGTTGGTGGGCACTCGGATGCGTCGAGGGAGGCGATGCGGCCGCTCGAGCCAGCGCCTACGTAGATCAGACGGCCTCCATCGCGGAGGGAACGGGCGACGGTGTCTATGACGATGGCGATCTCGGGTAGCGCCTTTTTAACGGCGGCTGCGACTTTGGCGTCTTCGTGGTTGATAATGCGCGCTATTTCAAGGGCGGACTTGGTGTCGAGTCCCTCGGATGCGGCATTTGCGGTCTCCGTCGTGAGATCGTTGAATTCTGCTGCGCCTCGGTTGACGGATTTCAATGATGTGGCCTGCTCAAGCATGGTAACGGTTGCCATAAATATCCTGCGATCTTGCTTATACCATTCTATTCCTAGAGAGTCTGAAAAGCTCTAACAAAGCTCGGCTGAAGAGGTACCTTCGGTGTGTCCGAATGGCCGAAACCCTCTTGCGCAAAGGCGCGGCGTGTGAGGCTGCGCGGAACTAAAGTCACGGCAAACGGAAGCTGGATTAGGATCTTTACCTGTGATATATGAGATGCAGTCCATAAGAATTGGTTAGTTCGGTTACAACGTTCAAAATTAGGTCAAGAATCTGTGATTGGTTCGCTGAGGTTGCCCCTCGTTGACAGCTGCGTCTAACCATAGGGGTTTGGAAGACATCGTGGAGACAAACGGCGGAACAGAACCACAACCGGAGAGCCAGCCGGGAAGAGAGCAATCCGGGCCGCAGCGAGGAGCGATGCACTCGTGGCTGCGAGACCTTGTTGTGTCTGTGGTGGTGTCGGCGTTTATCATCATCTTCCTCTACCAGCCCGTCAGGGTAGAAGGAACCAGCATGCTGCCGATGCTGGAGGACCAGGACAGATTATTTATCAATAAGCTCGCTTACAGGGTAGGGGATATTCAGCGAGGGGATGTGGTGGTGTTCTTATACCCGCATGACCATGAGAAGAGCTATATTAAGCGAGTGATCGCGCTGCCTGGAGATACACTGCGGATCGATCATGGGCAGGTGTATGTCAACGGGAGCAAAATTGCCGAATCGTATGTGCCTCCTCGATTTGAAGATGATCGGTCGCAACCGGAGATGACTCTTCCGCAGCGCGAGTATTTTGTCATGGGCGACCATCGCTCGATATCGAGCGACAGCCGCGACTTCGGCCCTGTGGACCGGAATCTGATCTATGGCAAGGCGGCTTTCGTTTACTGGCCGATGGACCAGGCTGGAGTAGTTCGCTAGAACTTTAGCCTGCGCGGCGCGCACGATCAGCTCCAGGCCAAATCGACCACGATGCGAATATGCCAGCGTTATCGGGTTGTTCCGTTGCGATAAAAAGATAGATGTTTTATTCGACTACAAAGCAACAGAGTTGTCCGTCAAGACTATTTATCTTTCGTGCAACGAGCTGCGGCGATCTCCGAATCAGACTTATCAGTGATCGAGTTGGTCAACTGAAACTGAGAGGAGAACCGACATGAAGACTCTTCTAGCAAGCTGGATTCTAGGTCTGGGAATGATCTCCAGCCTGGCGTTGACTGCAGCACCGACGCCGGCTGAAGCGCAGGTTGTGGTGAGAGTTCAGCCGCAGCATCACCACTACCGGCATCATTATCGCCATCATCACTACCGAACTCATCGCCGGCCACAGTAAAGAAAAATCCGGTCAAAAGAATGCCCCACTCCATGTGGGGCATTCTTTTGTTTCCTCGTCGATCTCAGGGCTTTGCATTGAGCACAATCTCCGCGAAGGAGCGGGGATCGAGGCTGGCGCCGCCCACTAACGCGCCGTCGATGTCATCCAGGCAGCAGAGCGACTTCGCATTGTCGGGCTTGACCGAGCCGCCGTAGAGGATGCGCGTGGAGGCTGCGAGAGCGGGCGCGAGCGATTTGGCGATCTGCTCGCGGATGATCCTGTGGGCATCCTCTGCGATCTCAGGAGTCGCGGTGCGGCCGGTTCCGATGGCCCAGACGGGCTCGTAGGCGAAGATGATGGGTGCGGCGATGGCAGGATCTATGCCTTCGAGGGCGATGGAGGTCTGTAGCTCGAGGACGCTGCGAGTGAGGCCGGCTTCGCGCTCTTCCAGTTTTTCGCCGACGCAGACGATAGGGATAAGCGAATGCGCGAGGGCTGCCTTGAGCTTGAGGTTGACTGTAGTGTCGGTCTCATTGAAATACTGGCGCCTCTCGGAGTGGCCGATGAGGATGTGAGTCGCGCCGATGGCGGTCAGCATGACGGGCGAGGTCTCGCCGGTGAATGCGCCTTCGTTCTTCCAGTGCATGTTCTGCGCGCCGATCGAGACGGGTTTGGAGCGGGCAGCATCAACCAGCGCGGGCAGGCAGGTCATAGCGGGAAAGAGGACGATCTCAATATTCGTGTTCTGCTTCACGAGTGGAAAGAAGCCGGTGAGAAAGGCGGTGGATTCCGCAGGGGTCTTGTACATCTTCCAGTTGGCGGCTATGAGAAGTTTTCGCATTGGTTTCAGTATTCCATTTCCAAGGGAAGCTGGGAAGGAGAGCGCAGCGCTTAAGACGATTCAGCCGGGTGATTACCCAGCCAACGAAGTGCGAACCAGAAACTCAGGATGATGACAATGAAGTGGAGTGAGAGTGCCGGCTGACGGCGCAGAAAGCCGCCATACGCGATAGGGCCGACGAAATGCAGACTGCTGAACCTGAAAGAGGTGAAGGCAAGAACAACGAGGTCGAGGAGAGCGGTCGAAACAAGAGCCGATATCATCATCGCGAAGATCATCTTCGGTATCTTGTGCGTTTCGCGCGAAAGAGTTGGACTCAAGCGGAACAAGAGATAGACGAAACATCCAGCGATGAAAAATACCAGCGGATAGGTCGCGAGTTGGACGGCTTCCGAGTGCATTGCTTCTGTGGCTCCCTAGCGGAATCGCTGATTCTCCGTCAGCGCCGCGACCCCGGGCAGAGTCTTGCCTTCAAGGAATTCGAGGCTGGCTCCGCCGCCGGTGGAGATGTGGGTGATACGGTCGGCGACACCGGATTGCTGGATGGCGGCGACTGAATCTCCGCCGCCAACGATAGTGGTGGCGTCGTGGTTGCGCGCGATGGCCGCTGCGATCTCGTTGGTGCCGCGGGCGAAGGCGGGCATCTCGAATACGCCCATGGGGCCGTTCCAGATGACGGTGCGCGCCTCCGCGATTTCGTCTTCAAAGAGCGCGATGGATTTAGGGCCGATGTCGAGTGCCATCAGCTCTTCGGGAAATGCGCCCTTGCCGGCGAAGACCTGGGTTTTGGCGTTGGCAGCGAACTTGTCCGCGAGGACGTGATCGACAGGCAGAAGGAAGCGAACGCCCCTGGCCTTTGCTTTCTCGAGCGCGGCCCTGGCCACGTCGATCTTGTCGGTCTCCACCAGCGATTTGCCGGTGCTCTGGCCCTGCGCGTTGAGGAAGGTGTAGGCCATGCCGCCGCCGATGATGATGGCGTCGGCTATGTCGAGCAGATGGTCGATGACCTGGATTTTATCGGAGACCTTGGCTCCGCCGATGATCGCGACGAAGGGCTTGTCCGGCTCGGCCAGCGCCTTGCCAAGATAATTCAGTTCCTTTTCCATCAGCAGGCCGGCGGCGGAGACCTTGACGAAGTGGGTGATGCCTTCGGTGGAGGCGTGGGCGCGATGGGCACTGCCGAAGGCGTCGTTGACATAGATGTCGCAGAGGGAGGCGAGTTTTTTCGCGAAGGCCGGGTCGTTGGCCTCCTCTTCGGGGTGGAAGCGAAGATTTTCGAGCAGGAGGGGCTGGCCGGATTCGAGGTTGGCGGCCATTTCGCTGGCGACCGCGCCTACGCAGTTGGGAGAGAAGGCTACGTTCTCGTCATCGCCGAGGATGTGATCGAGCAGGCCGCGAAGATGGGCGACGAGAGGGCGGAGGCTCATGGTCTCGACGGGCTTGCCCTTGGGGCGTCCGAGATGGGAACAAAGGATGACCTTGGCTTTGTGGCGGAGGGCGTACTCGATGGTAGGAAGGGTTTCGCGGATGCGAGTGTCGTCGGTGATGATGCCGTCCTTGAGAGGAACGTTGAAATCGACGCGGATGAGGACGCGTTTGTCGGTTAGGTCCAGATCGCGGATAGACAGCTTTGGCATTTGATTTCCTTCTGGAGTTAGTAGACATCATCTTAGAGAAAAGTCAGGAAGTTTGTTGTGCGACGTAGCGGCGGGCTATGAAGGCGAGGGGAATCCCGATGCAGACGACGAGGGCGGCGACGCCATTGATGAAAGGAACGAGCGGAGGGGCAGGCCGCGGGCCGATTTTGGACAAAGGAAGAACTACGTAGTTCATGACGATATAGAGGGCAATCCCGAAGAGGGCGCCGTAGAGAGACGGATGACGGGCGAGCGGCAGTTTGCGGCTGGCGAGCAGGAAGACGGCAGCGGCTGAGAAGGCGATGAAGAAGTGGAAGAACAGGCCGAGGAGTGCGGAGCGGTAACCCATGCCAAAGGCGGCTCGGCCCAGAACTCCGCTGGCGATGCCCTGAAGGATTCTGGTTGGAGTCACGCCGCGGAGACCGTAGAAGATAAAAGCGTCGGAGATATCGAGTATGCCGATGAGAAGAGTGGCTCCGGCGATGACCTTCCAGAGAGCGGCCCGGTCCGTGGATATTGTCATTTGGAATGATTCTAGACTGGTTTCTCCTCCGGAATGCAAGCGTCGGCTTCGATTTCTATACGCCATTTTGGATTGAGCAGCGCTGCGACGACGACCATGGTGGCGGCAGGCCGGATAAGGCCGAAGAATTTGCCATGGATGCGGCCGGCGGCCTCCCAGTCCTCGGCGCGAGTGAGGTACATGCGAGTGCGGTAGACGTGTTCTATGGAACTGCCGGCGTTCTTGAGTGCCGTGGCGATCAGGGTGAGGCACTGATCGGTCTGTTCGGCGACGTCGGCGTCGTCTGCACCAACCGGGCCAGTGCCGGAGACGTGGATGTGATTGCCGATGCGGACGGCGCGGGAGAAGCCGATGACGGGTTCGAAGGGAGAGGTGCCGGGAATATTTTTACGCAGAGTCATATTGAATTGGATACTCCGGTTCGGGGTAGATTGACCCGTAAATCAGACGGGCTCTTTTTCCATGAGCGAGAGTTTCGTGCGCAGTGCCACGTTTTCGGCTTCGAGTCTGGCGAGTTTTTCGCGGACCGGGACAAGAACGTCCTGCAATTCTTCCATGGTATAGCGAGGCGAGATGTGCTGCGGGCAGTTCCAGTCGAAGGCTTCGACATGGATGAGAATTACTCGCTCCACGATGCCGGCTTTGTCGGGTGGGCGGAAGGATTCGATGAGGGCGGGAGCTGCGGGGTCATGCTCATGAACTTCGACGCGACCGAGGATTTTGAGGCGAGTCTGGTTGGGGTAGTCCATGAAGAAGAGGGCGACGCGGTTGTCATGCTCGAGATTGCCCAGGCTGATGTATTGTTTATTGCCGCGAAGGTCCGCGAAGCCGATGAGGCCGGAATCGATGACGCGAACGAAGCCTTTGGGTCCGCCGCGATGTTGCACGTAGGGCCAGCCGGTCTCGCTGACAGAGGCCATATACAAGCTGTCGCGGAGAGCGATGAAAGCCTGTTCGGCAGGTCCTAAGGTATTTCCTAATGGGGCACGCTCCGCCAGGCGCTCGTACTGGTTTCTGCTGCCATGTTCCTGCTGATGTTCCTTGACGAGGGGCGTAAAGGCCAGTTCCTGAAAGCGACGAGCCATTGAGTTCTCATTCCGGGCAGGTGCACTCGCTGCCGACCTTGTTAGATTGTCCGGACACGGGGAGGATTCAGATTACCGGTGATTCGAGGTTACAGATTGAGGTTATAGATTCCTGAACGCGCGTATTATCAGCGAATCGGCAAAAATAATATTTTATGGAGGCAGCGAACGTGTGCTTTTCTGCGACGGCGAACTTTGTAGGAAGCGGAGTGCTGGGAGCGATCGGAGTTGTCACCCTGAGCAAGGTGAAGCATCAACGAGAGCTGCTGTTTGCCTCGCTGCCGACGCTGTTTGCGGTGCATCAGTTCATCGAAGGTTTCGTGTGGCTGGGGCTGGACGGAGTTTTGTCGCCTGCGGTGACCCAGAAAATGGGCGCGGCGTTTGTGCTGTATGCGCAGGGCCTGCTGCCGTTTCTGCTGCCGCTGAGCATTCTGCTGTTTGAGCCCGATAGGAAGAGTCGGAGACGGATGCTGCCATTTCTGGCGGTTGGAACGGGGACAACGCTCTATATGCTCTGGGCGCTGATTGCCTATCCGCTGCATATTTTTGTGCAGGGCAACAGCATCGTCTACATCAACGATGGGACGAATAATACCGTGCTTGCGGCGGCGTATGTGATTGCGACTTGCGGTTCGCTGTTCTTCTCCAAGGTGAGGGCGATGGTGGTGTTTGGGACGGCGAACCTGGCGATTCTGCTGACGGTGATGGCGGTGAAACGGTACGCGTTCACTTCGCTGTGGTGCGCGTATGCGGCGGTGGCGAGTCTTATTATTCTGAGTTATTTCTGGAAGAGCCGGCTGCACAGGCCGTTCAAGTATGCGGAGGCGATCTTTGGGTGAAGAGCTCTCAGTGGCGTTCGACTGCCCTCTGGCGATGGCGAATCGCCTCTACATCAGCTAAGTCTTGCAGATGACCCGAAGCGAGCTTGTTGGTGATGAGGTCTGCAGCGGAGATGTAGCGCGCAGGAAGGTCGCCATCAATTAGCAGCTCTTCGCTGTTTTTGTAGACGGTTGCGAAGTCGATGCCGGCAATTTGCTGAAGGATGTCGAAGCAGTATGGCGGAATTGCCGAATCGCGCGCGGACTGTCGGAGTATGGAAGTCTTCCACGGTGAACTCGGCGAGTGGAGCGCCGAACTCCGCAAGTGCTTTATAGATTGCAAGAGCGTCGATTGGACTGGACTCGATAAAGACGTCCAAATCTTTGGTCATGCGTGGCTGAGCGTGAACGAAGACCGCGTAGCCACGCATGATGACGTATTTAACGCCGTGCCTGTTCAATGCGAACAGCAACTCTTTTAAGTTCTGCTCCATCGGCGGAATAGCCATACGATCGATAGCCCTCGACGCTGAATTGATGGCCGGCCGCGAAGCACTCCGCGGGTGTCACACTTGCCCAGTAGCGGTATTCTTCGTCCTTCATCTCTTCGAAACTATTGAACTTGCGGATGGCTTTATCCATTGGGAGCGCTTGTTTCTATCATAACGAGACGTGCGTGCCCGCCTGGTGCCCGGATCTCAGAATCGCGATATGGGCACCAGGCTGTTTATCTTCTACAGGCCTTTTTTTACAAGGAAGAGGATGAGATCCTTGACTCGGTTGGAGTAGCCCCACTCGTTGTCGTACCAGCTGATGA
>DATAVY010000265.1:0-12532 GCA_036267495.1 Edaphobacter sp. | reverse complement strand
CAACGCGGCCGCGAGCAATTCGGCGTCGACCGCGCGACTGCTGTCCTCGAGAACTTTCCCCACGGCTCGGCGTTCGATCTCTGCGGCATCACCCTCGAGGACGCGCAAGAATTCAGAAAACCACCCTGGTACAGCCCGGGTCGCCTACCCTTCATAAAACCCCAGCGCCTCGAAGACCTCACCGCAGTAGCACTCGTGCGCCCCACCTGAAACTTCCCTGCCGTCGCTTTCGCCGTTGCCGTTGCCGTCGCTTTTGTTTGTCATTCCGCAGCGCAGCGGAGGAATCTGCTGTCGCCTCCTCCCCAGTGAATTACCGCCGTTTCCCACACACCCTACTGCGCCACCCGCCACGGAGAAGCCGTCTCCCACCCCCGCAATTCCTTCGTAGCCCACCCCGTCGACTTATCCTTATGACAAGAAGTACAAGCATTGGGAATCCCCGACTGCTCCGTCTCCACCGGCGTAATAAACCGGAACGTATGCGCGCTCACAAAATTATCTTTAATCGTCTGCTCGATCTTCGGCATATGACAAGCCACGCAATCGCTCCCCGCGCTCCCCTCCGCATGGTGCGTATGCTCGCTCACCGTCCCCCGCAGTCCCGCCGGATTGTTCATATCCTTCGCGTGGCACGACAGGCAAAGCGCATTCCCACGCGCAATCAGGTTCGACGGATTCTCATTGCTGTGCACTTGATGACAATCGAAGCACCGCATCTGCCGGTGATACATCGTGCTCTGCACAAAATCGTTCCCCTGCATCCGATTCTTGTGCGCGGTCAGATCGGCATATTGAAAAAAATTCGTAGTGCCCGGCTTTAAATCCTCCAGCCTCCAGACATCCGCCAGCCTCTCCCCCGGCAGAAATCCCACCGGCCAGTCGTAATACTTCCCCGCAATCGGGTTCGTCACCGGACGCCCCTGACTGTGGCACTGAATACACGTGTCATTGCCGCGCACAAAATCCAGCCGGTTCGGATTCACAATATTGTCCTTCGTCGGATGCGCCACATGCAGGCTCCCCGGCCCATGGCACTTCTCGCACCCCACATTCCACTCCGTCACCTGGTGAGTCTCCACGTTGTAGTTCACCGAGTGACATCCATCGCACGTGGGACCCGTCGGCCGATCGAAGTTCGTCGGCCCGTAAAACGGCACCCACCAGTCCGTCCCGCTCTCCACGTGATACGGCAGCCACTTCTTCTTCGCCACGTCCCACTGCGCCGGCAGAGGATAATAATCATTCCCGCGTTTCGTAAAATACCGCTGCTTCCACCGGCTCCCATAGACAAACGCAACCTGATCCAGCCCAAACGTCACCAGCGGATCGGGATGGAGAAAATCCCCCAGCACCGCGTCAGGATGCTCTTTCGGATCGCGCACCACATTCGCCATCCGCGTCTGCTTCCACCCGTTGTACACGGCAGCATGGCACCCTTTGCAACTCTCCGACCCCACAAACTGCGCCTTCGCCGTCTGCGCGCGCCCCGCGCTCCCCAGCAAAATCACTCCGGCAAAGCAACCAGCCGCCCACATCGTATTCACCGGATTCTTCATCGCACACATCGCACAAATTCCAAAAGGAATGCCTCGGCCAACAACACGCAAAGTATGACATAGGCGAGAACGCGTTTTGTCACGAACAGGCAAAATGTCGCCAGGCAAGCGCCTTCTCCCCAATCCTCTCTTCCTATCGAACTGCCGTATGATGCACTGGACACATGCCCACCCTCCAGGAACAATTCGCCAACATCGACATCTACCTCTTCGACCAGCTCCTCCGCGGCAACATCCACCCCGGCATGCGCGTCCTCGACGCCGGCTGCGGTCCCGGCCGCAACCTCGTCTACCTCCACCGCGAAGGCTTCGAGATCTTCGCATCCGACCAGAGCCCCGCCGCCATCGAACACACCCGCGCGCTTCTCCCCACCCTCCCCAGGGAAAATCTTCGCCTCGAAGCCATCGAGAACATCGCCTACCCCGACGCCACCTTCGACCTCGTCCTCTGTAGCGCCGTCCTTCACTTCAGCCGAGACGACGCCCACTTCCACGCCATGCTCAACAACCTCTGGCGCATGCTGAAACCCAACGGCCTCTTCTTCTGCCGCCTCGCCTCCACCATCGGCATGCCCCACCAGCACCTCACCGGCAACCGCTACCTCGCACCCGACGGCGTCGAGCGTTTCTGCGTCGATGAGGCAATGCTCCTGCACCTCACCGCAAAACTGAACGCCCAGCTCGTCGACCCACTCAAAACCACCGTCGTGCAGAATCGGCGATGCATGACCACCTGGGTCTTGCGCAAACTCGCAAATTAATCCGCACCCTGCCTTACAATCCCTCCATGACCGCAGCCGACAAGCCCGTCGAACAGGACCCCCGCGTCTACTTCGCCGCCGAGCGCACCTTCCTCGCCTGGATTCGCACCGGCCTCGCTCTCATGGGCATCGGTTTCGCCGTCAGCCGCTTCGGCCTCTTCCTCCGCCAGGTCACCGCCGCGGAGTCCCATCTCCCCGCCAACACCCGCACCACCGGACTCTCCCTCTGGTCCGGAGTCGCCCTCGTCGCCCTCGGCGTCATCGTCACCCTGGGCTCCGTCCTCCGCCACGTTCAACTCATTCATCAACTCAGCTCCGGCACCTGGCTGCCCGGCAAAGTCTCTCGCGACGCCATCGTGCTCGGTCTTGTCCTCGCCGCCATAGGAATCGGTATGGCAGCCTACCTTATGCTCGTCCGCTGAAAAGCTGAAAAACGGCTGGCGACAATAACGACAGACAGAAACCAACCGCTTCAACTTGACAAATAGGATCGCCCGAGAAGGGTCCTTGTTCCCACCACCATCTCTTTCGACCTGCTAAGCAGGTTATTTACTATATTTTGCACGTAACCATTGTATTTTCAATATTTTACAGGCAATCACGGTCGTCATATACAAGAAAATAAAGGACTTGCCCCCAAGATACCGGGGGGGTACCACCCCAGGAAAATGCCCATAGCCAAACTCACCATCGAGCTCGACATCCCTCACGCGCAATCCTTAAAAGACCGCCGCCAGGTCGTCCGCTCCCTGAAAGACAAACTTCGCCACGGCTTCAACCTCTCCATCGCCGAGCTCGACGACGGCATCGTCTGGAACCGCGCCACCCTAGGCATCGTCGCCATCTCCTCCTCCACCAGCTATCTCACCGGCCAAATCCAGCAAATTGACCAGGCAATCCACCGCATCGCCGCCACATTAAGTGCCGAAATCCTAGATTCTTACGCCGAAATCCTTCCCGAATAGCCGAAATACCATCCAATAACAACCAGGAAAGAAAGTTTTTACCCTGAAATCCACCGCGCCCGGTTAGGTGGATTGGCCCAACTTTGATATCCTCAACCGTTCGCCCTAGTTAACGCCTTATGCCCGAGCACCGAGCCAGAACCTACCACCGCAATCGAGTCGCCAACACCTTCTCCGAAGAGATCGGCGCCATGCTCGAAGGCGAGCTCTCCGACCCGCGTATCGCGCCCAGCTACGTCACCGACGTCGTCCTCGCCCCCGGCGGCAAATCGGCCCGCATCTTCGTCGCCGTCCACGGCAACGAGGAAGAGGAAGCCTCCACCCTCGAAGGCCTCCTCACCGCACGCGCCTACATCCGCTCCCAGCTCCGTGACCGCATGGGCGTACGTCACGTCCCGGAACTCACCTTCGCGATCGACCGCTCTGAAAAAATGACCGGGCGCATGGAAGAACTCCTCAACCGCACCCGCAAACGTGATCAGAAGCGCACGGCAGCTGAATCTGCTCAATCCCAATCTGTTCAGTCTGTGACAGCCAAATCATGACTCCGAAGACCGAGGTCTTTGAAATTCAACAGTCCCCTCAGCCCAGCCAAGCCCGCTCTCACGAGAGTGAAATCGCTGCACTCCTGGCGACTTTCCGGGCTCATCCGCGCTTCCTCCTGACCTCGCACTCCCGTCCCGACGGCGATGCCATCGGCTCTGTCCTCGCTCTCGCCGAAGTCCTCGATCAACTCGGCTGCCAGGTCGACATTGTGCTCGCTGATCCTGTCCCCTCAACCTACAGCACCCTGCCCAATCTCCACCGCATCCACCACACCCCGTCTGCCAGCGACATAGATCCCAGCCAGACCGTCCCCGCCATTCTGCTCGAGTGCGACGGCATCGCGCGCACCGGACTGCTCGGCCTCGAAGGCCGAACCCTCATCAACATCGATCATCACGCCAGCGGCCGCCCCTTTGCCTCGGTCAACTGGATCGACGAGCATGCCTGCGCCGTAGCCGCCATGATCTACCGCATCGCTATCGCCGCCAGGGTCCAGATCACTCCCTCCATGGCCACCTGTCTCTACGCCGCCATCCTCTCCGATACCGGAGCCTTCACCTACTCCAGCACCACCGCCGATACCTTCGCTCTCGTCCACGATCTCGCCGCCCACGGCGCCAATCCCAGCCAGATCGCTCGCGATATTTACTTTTGCAATCCGGCCAGCAAGATTCGCCTGCTTGGCATAGCCCTATCCAACCTCCAGACCAAAGGCGACATCGCCTGGACCTGGGTCACCAGCGAAGATATGAACCGTATCGGCGCCGTGGCCGAGGATTGCGAAGGCGTCGTCAATTACCTCATCAGCATCGCCGGTGTTGAAGCTGCTGTCTTTCTGCGCGAAGTCGCTGACGCCAGTCAATTTCGCCTCAGCATCCGCAGCAAAGGAAAGATCGATGTCGCGCGGATCGCCGAGCACTTCGGCGGCGGCGGCCATCGCAACGCCAGCGGCTGCACCGTCAATGGTCCTCTGATGGTGGCTCTTGACCGTATCCTCACCCAGCTGCGGACAGGACTCTGTTAGCCTTGTCTCGCTCCGCATAGACTGATGAACGATAGTCAACAGCCCGCCGCGTCCGGCGCAAGGAACGACCACCCAGCCATCCTGTGGCTTCGTCAGCAACTGCCTACCGCAGTCACCGTGCGCGAGTTCACCGTCCTCTTCGCCATAACCACCTTCCTTTTGCTCTTCGGCCTGATTCCCATCTTTGGCGGCGACCAACTAGGCCTCGTAGGCGCCGACGAGCCGCGATACGCCCAGATCGCTCGCGAGATGCTCACCGCGCACTCCGACGCCTGCCACGCCGTCAACGCCAAGATGGTTCCCCGCAGCCTTCGCCCCGAAGACCTGCGAAACTCCTTCCATTGTCTCGTCGGCGGCACAGTCACTCCCATTCTCTACGGCAAACCCTGGCTGGAGAAACCTGCCCTTTACTACTGGCGCGCCATGAGTTTCTTCAAGGAGTTTGGCGTCTCCGACTGGACCGCCCGTCTTCCCTCGTCCTCCGCCACCTTCGCCCTCATTGTCCTCGTTTTCCTGCACATGCGCCGTTTTCGCCCCGGAGGCCATCTCGACGCCGCGCTCATCACCGTCTCCTGCGTGGCCATCGCCGCCTTCGCCCGCGGAGCCTCCACGGACATGCAGCTCGCAGCGCCATTCTGCATCGGCATGCTGGGCTGGTATGCCTGGTATGAGACCGGCAAGAAATTCTGGCTCTTCGACCTCTACTTCTTCGGCGCAGCCGCCACCCTCGCCAAAGGTCCCGTAGCCCCCTTCCTCGCTCTCTGCATCATCCTTCTCTTCGCCGGCCTTCGCCGCGAATGGTCCGTCCTGCGCCGCACCATATGGTGGCCCGGAGTCACCCTCTTCCTCATCATGGTGCTGCCCTGGTACATCGCCGTCCAAAAGCGCAACCCTACCTTCTATCGCTTCTTCTTTCTCGAACACAATCTCGAGCGCTTCGCCACCAACCGCTACCAGCACCACCAGCCTTTCTTCTTCTACGCTGTCGTTCTTCTCATCGGCCTGATCCCCTGGACCGTCATCGCCATCCGCGCCCTGGTCGACGCCATCGACGTCTCCATTGCCGAATGGAAGGTCCGCCGCCATCCCAGCCGCTATCTCGGACACACCCGCGCCGGCGATGCCTTTCCCGAGTTCCTCGTCCTCTGGACCCTCTTCCCCATCATCTTCTTCTCCTTCTCTGGTTCGAAACTCCCCGGCTACATCCTTCCCTCCATCCCGCCGCTCACCATCCTTACCGCCGACTACCTCAACCGCATCCGCCGCGAGGGCCTGCCCACATGGCTGCTGTGGTCCCATGCCGCGCTCTGCGCACTGATGGTCTTCGTCCTCGTCCTCGCTCCCCAGCACATGAAGTACGAAACCCTTGTACCCTCCGTACAGTGGCTGATCATCGCCGCCGCCGCCGCGCTTTTCTTCGGAGCCATCGTCTTCCTCATCATTCGCCGCTGGGGCGTCTCCCAGGTCTGCAATGCGACGCTGATCCCCGTGCTAGCCACCCTGGTCTTCCTGCTCGGCTTCTACGGCAAAGAGCTCGACATCAACTACTCCGCCCGCCCTCTGGCTCGCGAGATCCAGCGCGAAGCTCCAGGCGTAAAATTAGTCGCCACCAACTCCATCAAGCGCGACATGGACTATGGCCTCGCCTTCTACCGCGACCAGCCGATGGTTCACTACGAGACCAACGGCGTTCCCGACGCAGAGCACATCCTAGTCATCCGCGCCAACGACACCGCCGGCCTCGACCGCTGGCTTACAGGCCGAGTCTACGTGCCCCTCTTCCTCTACGAATCCCAGGGCCTCGAAGTCTACCGCGTCTACGCCAAACCGTAAGCGATCCGGTACGCGCCGCATCATCCCTTACCCATCCCCATCAAATTCCGATAAGCTCAAACGGAATACTTCCAGAGGGTATGACCGTCGCAACCCAACTCGAGATCCTGGACCTCCGCCATTTCTCCGCGCGCCAGTTGCGCCCTTTGCTCGAAACCGAATCGCGCCTCTGGGAACAGCGCCTCCGCTGGAACTACCAAAGCTCCACAGAACTCCTCCTCCAATATCTCGACTCCCGCATCCTGCCCGGCTTCGTCGCGCTCGATCGCGGCCGCATCTGCGGCTTCACCTTCTGCGTGTACGAAGGCCAGAAGGCCGTCGTCGGCGACGCCTTCGCCACCGCCACCGGCTCCGCCCAGGTGCTTCAAATCACCCAGTCCCTCCTCCACCAGCTCCTCCAGCTCCTTCAGCATTCCCCTGGTATCCAGCGCGTCGAATCGCAACTTCTCCTCTACGACGCCGGAACCATCGACGAGCCCTTCCTCGCCGCCGGCTTCGCCATGTACCCGCGCCTCTTCATGGAGTACGACCTTCCGCCCCAAACCACAGCTCGCACTTCAGGCCTGCCGACGCACATCGAATTGGCAACCTGGTCCTCCGATCACTACCAGGCCGCCGCCGAGCTGATCCACGAGTCCTACATGGGCCACATCGACGCGCGCATCAACGATCAGTACTGTTCTCTCCATGGCTCCCTGCGCTTCCTGCACAACATCGTCCGCTTCCCCGGCTGTGGCGTCTTCGATCCCGAAGCCTCCTGGGTGCTCCGCGACAAACGCAACGGCGCTCTGATCGGCATGCTCCTGTGCTCCCGCGTCGCCCCCGATGTCGCCCATATCACGCAGCTCTGTGTCGCCACCGCCTGGCGCGGCCAGCGCCTCGGCATGGCGCTGCTCGAACACTGCATCCACCACCTCATGCGCTCGGGCTTCGCCGCTATCACCCTCACCGTCACCGAAGCCAATCACCAGGCCGTCAGGCTCTACCAGGACTTAGGCTTCTTCATCCGCCACCGCTTCGACGCCATGGTCCTCGACAAAACGTAACGACAAATCCTGAGAATCAGGTGTCATCCTTCAGCTTTTTTGTTTGTCATCGTTCAGCTTTTTAGTTGTCATCCTTCGCCGCAGGCGGAGGATCTGCTTGTCGACTTGTTCACGTCTCGCCACCAGCGCCTATAATTTTCATATGTGCCGGAACATAAAAAATCTCTTCAACTTCGATCCCCCCGTGACCGACCAGGAGGTGCGCAACGCCTCCCTGCAGTTCGTCCGGAAGATCAGCGGCTTCAACAAACCCTCCAAGGCCAACGAAGCCGGGTTCAATCTCGCCATCGATGAGATCGCCGCGGCCGCCACGCGTCTTCTTCACTCACTCGAGACCACCGCCGAACCGAAGAACCGCGAAGAAGAAGCCGCCAAAGCCAAGGCCCGATCAGCCGAGCGCTTCGGGACCGCCTGACCTCTGCCGAACTACTCCGCGTGCGCGTTATTCCACATGGTAGTTCGGAGCCTCACGCGTGATGATCACATCATGCACATGGCTCTCGCGCAGCCCGGCGTTTGATATCCGGATAAACCGTGCATTCGTCTGCAGCTCCGCAATCGTCGCGCACCCCAGATAGCCCATCCCCGACCTTAATCCCCCGACCAGCTGATACACCCTCCCCTCGAGCGGCCCCCGATGCGGCACCCGCCCCTCAATCCCCTCCGGCACAAACTTCGCCAGCCGGTTCGATGCCCCATTCTCCCGCGCCGTCAGCGAAGGCCGCTCCGTGCTCGCATCCTCCAGATCGCTCTTGCCCTGGAAGTACCGCTCCCCCGACCCCTGCGCCATCGCCGACAGCGAACCCATCCCGCGATACGCCTTGAACGATCGCCCCTGATACAGAATCGTCTCCCCCGGACTCTCATCCACCCCAGCAAACAGCGACCCCATCATCACCACACTCGCGCCCGCTGCTATCGCCTTCGTCACATCGCCGGAATACTTAATCCCCCCATCCGCAATCACCGGAATCCCGCGCTCCTTCCCCGCCCGATAAGCCTCGGAGATGGCCGTAATCTGCGGCATCCCCGCGCCCGTCACCATACGCGTCGTGCAGATCGAGCCCGGCCCAATCCCCACCTTGATCGCATCCGCCCCAGCATCCATCAGCGCAATCGCCCCTTCATACGTAGCAATATTTCCCGCCATCAAATCGATCTGCGGGAATCGTTTCTTCACCTGCGCCACTGCATCCAGCACCCGCGACGAATGCCCATGCGCCGAATCGATCGCCAGCGCATCCACCCGCGCCGCAATCAGCGCCTCTGCCCGCTCCAGAAAATCCCCGGTGGCCCCAATCGCACCCGCCACGCGCAGCCGCCCCTGCGAATCCTTTGAAGCGTTCGGATACTTCAGCTTCTTCTGAATATCCTTGACCGTAATCAAGCCCTTCAACTCATACTCATCGTTCACCACCAGCAGCTTCTCCACCCGATGCTGATGCAGAATCTGTTCCGCCTGCTCCAGCGTTGTTCCCACTGCCACCGTAATGAGGTTCTCCTTCGTCATCACCGAATCGATCGTCAGGTCCGTCCGCGACACAAACCGCAGATCGCGATTGGTCAAAATCCCCACCAGCTTTTTATTCTTCGTCACCGGCACGCCCGAGATCTTGTACCGCCGCATCACCTCCAACGCATCGGCAATCGTCTGCTCCGGCGCAATCGTCACCGGGTCCACGATCATCCCGCTCTCCGACCGCTTCACCTTGTCGATCTCCCCCGCCTGTTGCTCGATCGTAAGATTGCGGTGCACCACGCCCAACCCACCCTGCTGCGCCATCGCAATCGCCAGCCGCGCCTCGGTCACCGTATCCATCGCGGCCGACATCAGCGGAGTGCTCAGCGTGATATTCCGCGTCAACTGAGTCTGCGTGCTCACCTGCGTCGGAACAACTTCGCTATAAGCAGGAACAAGAAGAACATCATCAAAAGTAAGTGCTTCGGGTATGGGGGAGCTAATCATAATTTTTATAGATTCCAGTTGTAAGGGTTAAAAGGGATGGGATAAAAGGCAGCAGCCCAAATTCCGCAAGGATTTGAATGATTGTAGAGTCGCCAACAACCCATAGCAACTTCGATGGCCAAATTTCCGCAAAGTTTCACATCGTGAATTTCGCTCTCAATCATGCTCAACCACCGTTTGCAACGGACAGCGTGGGAAATTTGAGCTTTGTCCCTTTACCTCTGTCTTTTAGTTGTCATCCTTCGCCGAAGGCGGAGGATCTGCTTTTGCCGTTGACTTGCTTTAGTTTTCGCTGTTGCCTGTTTTTTTTGTTTGTCATTCCGCAGCGAAGCGGAGGAATCTGCTGCTATCTTGTCTCACCACCCCATTGAACTCCCCCAAGAACCGTAGTATCATCAAATTTGCAGACGATTTTGTTCCGTCGTAAGAGTATGCCGTGTTCGCACCGGTGATTTGACGGAAGAGATGAGTGGGCCAAAGCCCACTTTTTATTTGCTCTAAAGAACATTCTGCACAAGTGGCAAAATGAACCGGAAACACAGCTATGGCAGTACAGTTAGACCAAATTCGAGCAACCGCCGAACGCGTCGCCGCTTCACACAATCTGGACCTCGTCGATCTCGAGTTTCAGGGCGGCAGCAAGTTCCGCACGTTACGCATCTTTATCGAGAAGAACGCAGCAGAACGAGCCAGACTGGCTGAGCAGGCCGCAGCCGGAACACAAGAACTCCCGAAGGGCGTCCCGGTCGAGATGCTCTCCGGCGTAACCCACGAAGACTGCGCGACGTTCGCACAGGACTTCGGCACCGTACTCGACGTCGAAGACCTGATCCCCGGCGCCGAATACACGCTCGAGGTCTCTTCACCCGGCCTCGAACGCAAGCTTCACCGGCCCGAAGACTACATCCGGTTCGAAGGCAGTCTGATCAAGCTTCAGACCTTCACTCCGGTCAACAAGAACAGGCAGTGGCAAGGCCGTCTCACCAAATTCGCAGACGGTGTACTGACGATCGACCTTTCTGCCATCAAGCAGAAGGGCAAAGCCAAGAAGGCCGCGACCGAGACGACTGTCGACATCGCTCTCGCCAACGTCGAAAAGGCCAACCTGGTCGCAGAGATTTAGCCGGAAGGGCACGGCTTCAGAGATTCCGGAAAACGAAATTGTTTTTTTAAAGGGCACGGCTTCACAGATTGCGGAAAATGTAATTGGAAGGGCACGGCTTCAGCTGTGCCGAAAATGAAGCAAAAATCAATGGGCTTTAGCCCCTGAGGGAATGCTTCTCGATATTCCACCAACACATCGCAACGGCATCAGAAACGACGGCGAACAGGAAACAAACCCGAAATCCTCGGGGCAAATGAAGGACAAGTGAATCATGGCAAGTGTTCTGTACCAATCGATTGAGACGTTAAGCCGCGACAAGGGAATCGAACCGGGCATCGTAGTCGGCGCCGTTGAGGACGCCATCGCCCTCGCCACGCGCAAGTACTATAAGACCCAGGAAAACATGCGCGCCGAGATGGACCGCGAGACCGGCGAGATCCGCGCCTATGTCTTCAAGACAGTCGTCGAATCGCCCGAGCAGGTCGAAGACGACATCAACCAGATGACCCTCGAGCAGGCTCGCGAGCTCGCCCCCGAGGTCGAAGTCGGCGGCGAACTCCGCTTCTATAAAGACACCACCCCTCTCGGCCGCATCGCCGCCCAGATGGCCAAGCAGGTCATCTTCCAGAAGGTCCGCGAAGCCGAGCGCGATACCGTCTTCAACGAGTACAACCACCGCGCCGGCGAAGTCCTCAACGCCACCGTCAAGCGCCTCGAGCCTATGGACGTCATCTTCGACCTGGGCAAAGCGGAAGCCCGCATGCCCAAACGTGAGCAGTCGCGCCTCGAACAGTTCGCCGTCGGCGAGCGTGTTCGCGTCGTCCTCCTTCGCGTCGACCGCGCCGCCAAAGGCCCGCAGGTCATCGTCTCCCGCGCCGCGCCCGCTCTCGTGCAAAACCTCTTCCAGTCCGAGGTCCCCGAGATCTACGACGGCACCGTCAGCATCAAAGCCATCGCGCGCGAGGCCGGCGAGCGCACCAAGATCGCCGTCCAGTCCCGCGACAAGGACGTCGATCCCGTAGGCGCCTGCGTCGGCATGAAGGGCATGCGCGTCCAGTCCATCATCCGCGAGCTGCGCGGCGAAAAGATCGACATTATCGAGTTCTCCGAAGAGATCACCACCTTCGCCGAAAAGGCCCTGCAGCCCGCCAAGGTCAGCCGAGTCTCCATCACCGATCTCGCCGACAAGCAGATCGAGGTCATCGTCGACGACACCCAGCTCTCGCTCGCCATCGGCAAGAAGGGCCAGAACGTCCGCCTCGCCGCCAAACTCCTCCAATGGAAGATCGACATCAAGAGCGAAGAGGAGAAGCGCCAGGAGGTCGAGCAGCAGATGCAGGCCATGACTGGCGGTCCGACCACGCCGATCGAACAGGTCACCGAGCTCGGCGACGCCGTCCTCGAAAAACTCATCGCCGCCGGCATCACCACCGTCGAAGCCCTCGCCGACATGACCCCCGAGCAACTCGAAGAGGTTCCCGGCATCGGAGAAAAGACAGTAGAGAAGATCTCCGTCGCTGTCCGCCACTACTTCGGACAGTACGAAGAGGGCGAAGAGCGTCCCGAACCCGCCGTCGCGGCCATCGCAACGGAAGCAGAGGAGAGTTCCATGGAAAAAACACCCGAAGCCATCCTGGCCGAAGAGGCCGGCAACGGCACAGCCAGGGAAGTCGACAGCGTCTCCACCGAAGACATCGCCGAATTCGAAGACGCCACCTCAGACATCGATG
>DATAVY010000264.1:0-5419 GCA_036267495.1 Edaphobacter sp. | reverse complement strand
GAGACCCTCTCCCGCACCGATGCCGCCGAGCTCCTCCAAACCATCCTCCGCGGCGAATCCAACGACCTCGAACTAGCCGCCCTCCTCGGCGCCCTTGCCACTCGCGGCCCTCCCCCCGCCGAGATCGCCGGCTTCGTCGACACCATGCGCGCCGCCGCCACCCCCATCCCCCTCACCCAGGCCGAGCGCACTCTCCTCATCGACACCTGCGGCACCGGAGCCGACTCCAGCGGCACCTTCAACATCTCCACCGCCGCCGCCCTCGTCGCCGCCGCCGCCGCCGAAGCTGGAACCGGAACCGAAGCCGAAGCCGAAGCCGCCGCGGAAACCAGGATCATGGTCGCCAAGCACGGCAACCGCGCCGTCACCAGCCAGTGCGGCTCCGCCGACGTCCTCGAAGCCCTCGGCATCCCCGTCGGCCTCTCTCCCGCGGAAGGCGCAGCCTCCCTCCGCAAGCATCGCTTCGCCTTCTTCCACGCACCCTCGCTTCATCCCGCCATGAAGACCGTGATGCCCGTCCGCCGCGCCATCGGCATCCGCACCATCTTTCACCTGGTCGGCCCGCTCTCCAACCCCGCCGGAGCCTCCGCGCAGGTCATGGGCGTCTACGCCCCGCACCTCGTCGCCCTCGCCGCCAATGCCATGGTTCTCCTCAACACTCGCCACGCCTTCGTCGTCCACGGCCAAACCAGCAACAGTAGTACGAATCACAGTCATAGTGGCATCGACGAGTTCTCCATCTCCGGCCCCAGCCACTTCGCCGAAGTCCACAACGGCATCGTCACCCAGGGCACCATCACTCCCGAAGACGTCGGCCTCACCCGCGCCCCCATCGAAACCCTCCACGGCGGAGACGCCCGTGCCAACGCCCAGATTCTCACCGCCATCTTCTCCGGCGAAAAAGGCCCCCGCCGCGACATCGTCCTGCTCAACGCCGCCGCCGTCCTCGTCACCGCCGATCTCGCCCCCGATCTCCCCACCGGCATCGCCTTAGCCGCCAAAGCCATCGATACCGGCGCCGTCACCACTCTCCTCTCCCAACTCTCTACAGCAACTTAACAACGGTCGTTCGTTGTAAGTTCCTGGTTGAACCAGCAACTAACAACCAGCACCCGGCAACTAACAACCGGCAAGCAACGGAACCCTGAAGCCCCCAAACCCGTACCATCAGTCAGCATTCAGGAGAAAGCATCAAATGTCCACCTACCCGCCACCGCACCAATCGCTCGATCCCGCCTACGTCACCACAGCCTTTGAGCTTCCCGGTCACCGCATCGTCCGCAACCTCGGCGTCGTCCGCGGCATCGTCGTCCGCTCCCGCAACATCTTCGCCACCATCGGCGCAGGCCTGCAAACCCTGGTCGGCGGCGACATTACCGTCTTCACCGAGCTCTGCGAGAAAACCCGCCAGGACTCCTACGCGATGATGACCCTTCACGCCGCCCAACTCGGAGCCAACGCCGTCATCGCCGTCCGCTACGACGCCAACGAAGTCATTCGCGGCGTCACCGAAGTCCTTGCCTACGGCACCGCCGTCGTCGTAGAAAAAATCTAGGCAACAGAGAAAATTGTCAGCGATCAATTATCAAAAGAAACAAACAGCAAGAACAATCTGCCGCCGCACTTCCTGACAACGAACAACCTGCAACTGATAACTTTCTTCTAAGCCTTTGCCCCAGCCCCATTCCAACCACCTGCGCCAAAGAGCAAGGCACGCACACCGAAGCCGAATAGAAGATCCGCCCAATCAGATTATGGTTCGCCGCCGGATCCCGGGGGGCTCTTCAACTGGCCAGAGGCTACCCGCCCTGCTCTTCCACCATCAACAAACTCTCATCTCACCACGCACAGCTTGGGTTACGATGGGAAGCCATGAAAATCCTCCATCGTCTACCCCTTTCCTGCCTCCTCCCCACAGCAATCGCCGCCAGCCTTCTTACCGCCCCGCTCCCCGCCCAAACTCCCGCAGAGCAAGCCGTCCTCGCCCCCGTCAACGCCATGTTCGACGGCATGACCAAGCGCGACTCCGCCATCATCAAAGCCACTTTCATCCCCGGAGCCACCATGGTCCTCATGCGCGACGGCACACCCGCCCAGATGACAGCCGACGCCTTCGCCGACCGCATCGGACACCCCGCCCACCCCAGCACCGTCAAAATCGAAGAGCGCATCCACGATCCGCTCATCCGCATCGACAACGATCTCGCCGTAGTCTGGGCGCCCTTCGACTTCTTCATCGACGGCAAAGTCGACCACTGCGGCACTGACCTCTTCAACCTGGTCCGCAAAGATGGCAAGTGGCTCATCGCCAGCGTAGCCGATACCGGCCGCAAAGACTGCCCCGCAAAATAACCGCGCTGGCTAGCGTCACGCCACCCGCTTCGCCAGCAGCCGCCGCAACACAACCATAGCCGCCACCCCCACCGCAGGCCCCGCCGCCAGCGGCAGAAAACTCCACCGCCATCCAACATGCGCCGCGATCACCGGCGTCATCCGTATCGACACCAGCGTCAAACAAAACCCCAGCCCAAGCTGCAGCGCCAGCGCTGTCCCCACATACCTTGGATCGCTCAACTCCGTCGCCATCGCCGAAAACTGCGCCGAATCCCCAATCACCGTAACCCCCCACACAATCGCAACCGCCAAAAACAGCCACACCGGCCCATCGAACACAAACCCGATCGCAACCGCGCACATCCCCGACAGCGTCATCATCAACCCCGCGGCAAACATCCTGCTCGTCCGATCCGCCAGCACTCCGCCCAGCGCCGCGCCCACAACTCCCGAAGCAATCACCACAAACGTCACCAGCGAAGCATTCCTCCCGCCCGCCAATCCAAGCCCCGGCGATGCCGCCCGCACATACGCAAGCAGCCATCCCCACATCGCATACAGCTCCCACATATGCCCGAAGTAGCCAAGATTCGCCAGCAGCAGCGGCCGGTTCCTCATCACGACAGCCACATTCCGCAAATCGAACACCGCCCGCGAAAACGCAAACGGCCCCTCCCCCACAAAAAACACCAGCACCGCCGCACCCGCCAGCGTGCAAGCCGAAGACGCCTCCACCACCGCCCGCCAATCCACCCTCTCCGTCAACGAGCGAATCAGATGCGGCGACGCCGACCCCAGCGTCAACGCCGCAATCACCAGCCCAAGCGCCGTCCCCCTTCCCCGCACAAACCACGTCGAAGCCAGCTTCAACGCCGGCGGATAAATTCCCGCCAGCGCCACTCCCGTAACAAACCGCACCGCCAGCAGCAAACCAGTCGAAGGCGCCCACAACAAACAAAGATTCGCCGCAGCCGCCAACACCGCGCTCACACCCATCAGCTTCCGCAGCGGCACCAGGTCCGGAAGACTCACCAGGCTCGAAGCCAGCGCCCCCGTCACAAACCCAAGCTGCACCGCATTCGTCAGCCACGCCACCTGCCCCGCCGACAGATGCCAAAGCTCCACCAGCTCCGGTGTAATCGCAGTCGCGGAAAACCACGTCGTCATCGACAGCACAACGCCCGTGCAGATCAACCCAAGCATCCGCCACCGCGCCGGATCGCTACGTTCTTCTATCACCAGCCTCGAGTGGCTCACCGTGTGATTGTACAAACCCATCCTCAACCAGCGCCTCTCGCGAATATACGGATATACTCACCCCATCCGGCGCATCAGCATCGCTGATCCGCGATGAAGAGACGACAATGCTTTGGACACCCGAACGCGAAGTAATCATCGATCCGTTCGTCCTCGCTCTAATATGGAGCGACTTCGCACCACACGACCTCCGCCGCACACGCGACGAAGAGGGGGACGACCAACCTACGGATCATGAGCAGGACGCATACATCGATCAAACCTCAGAAGCCATCTTCGGCGCTGACAGCCATCGCTATCCGTTGGACTTCCTCAAGAGCACCCTTCTCTTCACCACTCGCATTCGCACCCTCTTCTCCGGGGAGAAATTCACCTCCTTTCGCGAAATGCTCCACGACGGCGTTCACACCAGACATCACAAGCAACTCAAAAATCTCCGCCCCCTCTTCGACAGTCCGGACTACGCCCTCTCCAGACGCGGCAACTATCACCGCACTCGCCCCTGGGACCTTGCACTCAGCGGTCTCAATCCAGCCGATTTCGGCTTTAACTCCGAAGATCTCTCCTTCTCCATCAGTACCGCCAACGCCATGGGACAGGGTGTGCGCCGCATCTTCCGTTTCCTCAATGAGGACGAGTCGGTCGACTTCCTCATCGACGAGGTCAACGAACTCTCCTGGCCAGACGGCGAACCCATCGATTTCTCTCTCGGCTTCCATCAGTTTGTCGTCGACTACCTCGCGCTCCACCAGTTCTCCTTCGGCGTCCCGCTCTTCTCCTTCAACGACATCTCTCCCTGGATCGTCGCGCGCACGCAAAAGCCAAACAGGAAGATCAATGACGGCCGGGAAATCGACGACAGCCGGAATATCGATGACAGCCGGAATATCGATGACAGCCGGAAGATCGATGACAGCCGGAAGATCGATCACGCAATCACCGTCACCATGCCCGACTTCTCGAAATTGACCCTCGACGACATCTTCGAACTGCGGAAGGAACGATTCATCAAGTGCTTTCGCGAGATCGTCGAAGCCGGCGGCCTTCAAACCTTGACCCGCGCCGATGTCAACAAGATGCTCAACGCCGAAATACTCGAAGCCGCGGAAAAGGCCTCCTACGGAGCGAAGGAAATCACAATCGATCTCGCGAAGCTCGCCCTCTCTCTCATTCCCGGTTCAGGTCTCCTGGCGGAAGGAGCCAAAATCGTCGCAGAACACGCAGAAGAAGTCTTCGAAGTAACCTCTGAAGCCGGCGCCACCCCCTCCCGATTCCGCCGTTTCAAAAATCGCTGGCTCTGGTTCGTCAAAAATGCCCGTATCCGCTCCGGCAATTTCTTGGAATCTCTCTCGGAGAAATCACCGGAATAACGATGCGTGCTGAGTAGCGTCCCCATCGCAAAAACACACGCAAATCAAAAACCGGCGAACTGCCGCAATCCTTGTATACTTCTCTTCAAATCCAAACGGAGACATCCTCATGGCACGAGTCACCGGCATCGGCGGCATCTTTCTTCGCGCCCGCGACCCCAAATCCCTCAGCGCCTGGTACGCCAAACACCTCGGCATCCAGCTCTCCGACTACGGCGGAGCCACCTTCCTCTGGTCTCGCGGAATTCAGCCCGACGAACTCCCCGACTCCACCGGCAGCACCATCTGGTCGCTCTTCCCCGAAGACACACCCTACTTCGGCAAGGGCAACGAAAAAGGCCCGCAGCAAGCCATGGTCAACTACCGCGTCGACAATCTGGATCAGCTCCTCACCGACCTAGCCGCCGCCAACGTCCCCATCGACCCTCACCGCGAAGACGCGAGCTACGGCCGCTTCG
>DATAVY010000263.1:0-2959 GCA_036267495.1 Edaphobacter sp. | reverse complement strand
ATCAGCTCCGCACGTTATCTTGAGCTTCGCGACGGCATCTTTGCGCAGATTGGACTGGCTCACAGGATATGAGGCCGCTTCAGTCTCCGGGTAAGTGGGAAAAATTCGTATTGCCTGCGATCACCTTCGCGCTGCTGCTTGCCGGCTGGTACTTTGCCGTACGGTGGTCCGGCACAAAGGTTCTTCCATCTCCTCTCGAAGTGAAGAACGGCCTGATGGAGCTGGTTCAGGCACACGTCCTCTGGGCCGACATCGCCGATTCCCTTCGCCGCGTTGCCATCGGCTTCGGGCTCGCGGCCGTTCTCGGCATCCCGCTCGGGCTCGTCCTGGGCTGGTACCCGGAGTTCAATAAGGTCGTCAACCCGGTCATCCAGCTACTCCGCCCCATCAGCCCTATCGCCTGGATACCGGTTGCGATTCTCTTCCTTGGTATTGGCGATCACGCCGCCACAGCGCTCATCTTCCTCGGTGCCTTCTTTCCTATCGTGGTCTCCTGCGTTGACGGGGTGAACAACGTTTCCTCTGTCTTCCGCCGGGCCGGACGCAACTTCGGCCTGAGCCCGCTGCAACTGCTGGGGCGCGTCGTCTTTCCCGCGGCTCTGCCCAACATTCTCGTCGGCCTGCGTATCGCTTTCGGCATCGCCTGGCTCGTCGTTGTGGCCGCCGAGATGGTAGCCGTCGACTCCGGCCTCGGGTTCCTCATTATCGATTCGCGCAATTCCGGCAAGCGCTACGATCTGGTCGTCGCCGCCATGCTGCTCATTGGCATTATCGGGCTTGCGCTCGATTTTCTTTTCCGCGGTCTGGAGCGGATCAAGTCCGTTCGCTGGGGCTTTCGTCATGAGTCTTAAAACCAAACTGATCGTCCTTGCCGTCGCGTGGATCGCGGTGATCACCGCGCTTCACGGATGGCTGAATGTGAACTGGGCATCCGTTCTCAACGACTACCGCCCGATCGCCAAACGAAAGATCACCGTCGCCTACATTCCGGTCACGTGCCAGCTGACCTGCCCGGTCACGGATTACATTTCGAAGTTCTCGCACAACGGCGAGATCTTTATCCCACGATTGTTTCAGGGCCTCCCTGAAATCAAGGAAGCGCTCATCTCGAACAAAGTCCAGGCCGCCTTCATCGTCGCTCCGCTCGCGATCGCACTCAAAGCGCAAGGCGTCCCCATCAAGGTGGTATATCTGGGCCATCGCTACGGCAGCGCCATGGTTGTGCGAAAGAATGGCCCCGTCAAGACCGTCGCTGATCTTCGCGGACTCACGGTAGCGATTCCCAGCCGATTTTCCGACGAACGCCTCATGCTTATCCGTGCAATGAAGCTCGCGAGCCTGAAACCCACCGATGTCAAAATGCTGGAGATGGCCCCGGCAGATGTCGCCAGTGCGCTTCGCGCAGGAGCCATCGACGGATTCGTCATGGGTGAACCATTTCCCTCGCAGGCCGAGATGGCCGGCTTCGGTCGCGTCCTCTTCCAGGCAAGGGACTACTGGCCTGACTACATGTCCTGCATTCTTGTCGTCCGTCAGGACCTGATCGATCAGCGCCCTGAAGTCGTGCAGCAGTTGGTAGACGGCATCGCGCGCTCCGGCTTGTGGCTGGACAAAGGCAAACCGGAGCGCGAGGACGCTGCGGATTTCGTGGGCCGCTTCTACTACAACCAGAAGCCGGCGCTGCTGCGTTGGGCACTCACCAAACCGCTTGACCGGGTCGTCTACAGCCAGCTCGCGCCGCGCAAGGCGGATTTCGATCTGGTGCGCGACCTCATGATCGAGACCGGCGTGCTTAAAAAGAAGATTGAATTTTCCGAATATACCGACACTCGTTTTTCCAGTGTTGCCAGCAGTCAGACCCCATGGCGCTACCAGCCCGGGCTGGCCGCTGCCCGATAGCTAACGGAGGCAAAGATGATTCGCAGACGATTTCTCGGAATGATGACGCTCGCCGGAGTGGGCGGAGTGGTGGCCATGGAAGGCATGGATCTCGCGGAGCAGAAGACCGTAATCTTCCGCATCAGCGGATTTACCTGCATCACCTGCGCGGTCGGGCTCGAGACGCTGCTCCAAAAGGAAAGAGGCGTCATCCGAGTTACTGCCAGCTATTCAGAGAGCATCGCGACCGTAACCTATCACCCGAAATTAACTTCTGAGCAGTCCCTGGTGAGCTTCATCGAGAGCGCCGGATTCAAAGCCACCCGGCAAGCTTGACTGAGGGCCGCTTTCTACTGCATCACGTGCAACGTCGGTTTAGGCGCACGCCACTTGATTCCGCCCGGAGAGCTTGGCCGAGTACAGCGCCTGATCCGCCAGCCTCATCAAATCGATCGGAACCTGGCCATCCAGAGGCACGCGGACCGCAACTCCGATGCTGACCGTCTGTACGCCGTGTGGATTGGAGGAGTGTGCGAGAGCGAGGGATTCAATGGAAAGCCGAATCTCCTCAGCGACCTCTTGAGCACGGCGCTGTGTGGCGTCGGGCAAGATCACGGCGAACTCCTCGCCGCCGATTCGCGCTGCGATCCCTTTGGTCGGGTCCACGATGCCGGCGACCACTCGGGCAATCGAACGCAGACATGCATCTCCGCCAAGATGACCGACGTCGTCGTTATATTGCTTGAAAAGATCGGCATCGAGGATGAGAAGGGCCAATCGGTTACCGCTGGTGGAAGCATCCGTCCATGCGTTCTCGAGCCGGAGATTGAAGGCGCGCCGATTAGGGAGGCCGGTCAACTCGTCTACGTGGGCGAGTTTGCGAAATCTTGCCTCGCTGGCGGCGAGTGAGTTCTTGAGCTCCTCCTTCTCCTCGAGCAGCGCCGCAACGGGGAACATGGTGAAAATTGCGACCGCCGCAAAAAGTTGAGCAATGATGATGCGATGCAGCAGCATGTGCTCACCAGCGATGAGCATCAACGGGCCGTGTCCCTTCACGGTAAAACCGATCGCCATAAGGGTG
>DATAVY010000262.1:0-7064 GCA_036267495.1 Edaphobacter sp. | reverse complement strand
ACCAGCGGCGTCAGCAGCCGCGTCTTCGAACTCGCCTCATAAATCTTCGCTGTCATCCACCCGGTCACCAGCAGGCAGACGACGTTCACCGCCGCCTGCACCAGCACCTCCGGCGCCACCGGCCGCGGAAACCAGAACCGCGACAATCCGAACGGCTCCGTCAGCCACTGCATCAGCCGGCTCTCATGCGCCCACCGCATCGGCCACATCATCAGAATGCGGCCCTGGAACGGCATCCGCTCAAGTCCCAATTCATACTGTGCGGTATTCACATACGGGTGCGTCAGCCACAGATAGCACCACGCAAACTGAACCGTCGCCACTCCATACACCAGATGCAAAAACAGATTTCTTTTCCTTGGCATCAGCCGTTCCACCTTCACCGGATGCCTCATTACTTGCGGCGGACCACCGACCCGATTCTTGCCTTTTGGATGGGGCAATTTACGTTCAGGTTGCAACCACGCCAACCCGCCGTCTTGAAAAGTCCATCCGAGGCTTTGTGTCTACTTCAATAAGCCCAGCGGAATCGCCTCGCCCATGGCCTTATATCCCGCCGGCCCCGGATGCAGTCCATCGCCGCTGTCGTACGCCGGCGACAGACGATCCGGATGCGCCGGGTCCCTCATCAATTGATCGAAGTCCACCACGCCGTCAAAATGCCCCGCGCGAATCCATGCATTGATCGCCTGGCGGTCGGCTTCGTTCTCCGCACCGGGATGATAGTACTTCGACCCGCCATACGGCAGAATCGTCGCGCCGATCACCCGAATCCCATGCGCATGCGCCCGCTCCAGCATCTGCGTATACGCCGCTTCAATCCGCCCCGCCAGCGCTGCATGCGCCTCCGCCGAAACATCCTGGTCGCGCGTCAGCGTCCCCAGATCATTCACCCCTTCCAGCACAATCACCGCACGCACCGCCGTCTGCGCCAGCACATCGCGATCGAACCGCGCCAGCGCATTCGGCCCCAGGCCATCCAGCAACAACCTGTTCCCGCCAATCCCCTCATTCAAAACTCCCATCATCCGTGTCGATTTCTCCGCCTGCATCCGCGCCGCCAGCACATCCGGCCAGCGATCGTTTCCATTCGTCGTCGCTCCATGCCCATCCGTAATCGAATCCCCCAGCGTCACTACCGTCGCGCCTTTGTTCGGTCCCACAACATCCACGCCCGACACCTGGTACCAGTGGTCCACCGTCTTCGCATCCGGCAAACTCGCCGCCGAGACCACATCGCCATGCGCGACATAAGAGGTCGTCCGCGAACCCGGATGCCCGGTTTCTCCCATTGGCGGCTCACCATAGTGAATCGAAATCACCAGATTGGAAAGCGCAGCCACCGGCAACGCCACCGAATCCGACAGATACTCTGCTCCCGCCGGGATGGTTACATCCGATGCTCCGTGAAACGTCACCACCCGGTCGCTCGCCGAATCGATTGCGCTTCCCCCCGCCGCCTCCGCCGGTCGCGCAACATGCACCGAAGTCAGATGCAGCGGCTGCGTCCCAAACGCATTCGACAACCGCACCCGCAGCTGACTACCACCAACCGACAGATGCACAATCTGCCGCAGCGTAGCATCGCGCATCAACTCGGGATCCAGCAAATTTCCCGTCTCCGGAATCTGCTGCGAAGCCGCCCACGACCCAACCCAATGCAACGCCGGTTGCGCCGTCTGGGCTCTGATTTGCCCCGTCACAACCAACCCAATCGCCGCACAAAACAGCACCTTCATCACGCTCAAACGCATCCAGCACCTCCCTCGTCCACCAACGGTCCTAACATCATGCTTTTTCTCGCAAAGAACCCCCTGATTCAGTTCCCGTTTTGCTCTTCGACTCTCGTCAACTCTTTGAGAGGTCGAACGGAAACTGGGCTGCACAAAGAAGTAGACCAATCAGCATAACCGCTTGAATCAATCCCCCAAATAAAAACACCTTCGGATAAGTGAAGATCGTGAACGCCGCAAAAATCGGTACAAACAACAGAATTGTGCCCGTCAAGCCGCGAATCCGCATACCTGCGCGCTCGGCTCGAATGGCAAGAAACACCAGCATGAGAAACGGCGCGTACAAATGAACCAGAGTGTAGAAATAGGAGATCGGTGGCAGAATCACCATGAAAGTTGTCACCACTAACACCTGGTTAATCACTGGCATCTTACGAACCTTGCCGAAGAACAACGCAACAAAGATCAATGCGCCGCCCAGATAGTAAAGATTTGCTGACGGCGCCGTCACCCTTCCTGCAACCAAAGCTGCAAACTTGACTGGAACAAAGGCAGAGTGGTTTGCTGCGAACTCATGTCCGCTCCACTCCGACGCTCGCGCATTTTGATATTCAAATATGTTTCTCAGCGATCTCTTCAGCGCTTCGCTCATTGTCGGCCCCATATAGGCCATCGACACTATCGAACCGATCAAGAAAGCACCTATCCCCAGGATAAAAGCCTTCCAACGCAGCTTGGCAACTAACAACGCAAGAAGAATGATCGGATATAGCTTCGTAGCTGCCGCCAGCCCCCAAAACGTAGCCGCCGTCTTATTGCGATCTCGCAAAAATGCCCATACACCTGCTGCTGTGAAGATCCATACGAACAACTCAATGTTTCCTCGTTGCACCAATCCTTCTACCGGATAAGAAACAGCGATGAGCGCCAGGGGAAACAATATCGCTGGTATTCGCTTGATTCCACAATCGAGGAGATGTCGGCGCACTCCTCCAATAACAATTCCCAACCACAGCGCGAAAATCCCCAGATAGAACACCACGGGGTGTCCAAAGGAATACATCAGGGCGTAAAAAGCCGCGCCTAGAGGCGGATAAGCTATCTGGGAAAATGCTGTGCTCCGGAAGAACCCGGTTGTATGAGCAAGCTGGAAATCTGGAACGAACTGCAACAGATCCCCAAAGAGGGGGTCTGCCATCGGAGAACGCGCGTCCCACGGAACGCCCGCAAGATATTCCAGATAGTTCACCAGCACCATCAGGACAAACGCAGCCATAGAACCGATCCAGAGCCAACGCAGAACCCTCGGCAGCGGCATCTCCGCCCTGTCCATCGCGCTCTCTGAATCCAAACCATGCGAATCTGCTGGGATCAACGCGCCTACCTCAGCCAATTAATAGAAGAAGAATGGAAAACGAATCGCTTCAGTCTAACCGAGCCTTCAACTCACGCTCTTCCCAAAGCCATCGCACTTGCCAGTCTCCGTTCCAGATGACGCTCCAGAGTCCCCACGGCAAATCGCCGCAGATCCGCGCCCCGCGTCTTCGGCCAATCCTCTTCCGCCAGCCCCTTTACCGTTCCGCGAAAAATCCTCTGCGCATCCTTGACCGACTCGGCCGCCAACGCGACACTCCCCGGACGCCGGTCATCCCCGCACGTCATCCCATCGCTCGTCGCCGAGTACCAGACCGTTCCCCCGCGCAAATCCAATCCGCACACTGCACAATGTCCCAGCTCCGGCATCCATCCCATCAGCCGGCACATCCACAGCGCAAAATAAGTCACCGGCAGCCACACCCGCCCCACCTGCATCTCGTCCAGCGCCGCCAGCACCAGGCGAAATACCGCATCCTCCACCGCTCCCTCCGGCAGCGCCTCCTCCACCACCTCCGCGAGAAACTGCAGCGCCGCCGTCCGCGCATAATCCACCGGCCGGCTCAGCGGCGAGCTCAGAATCTCAAACGAATCCAGCCGCACCAGCTCCTGCTTCGGCCTCTCCGCATACGTGGCCCGCACATGCGTCATCGGCTCCAGCGCCCCGCCAAATCTTCGCCGCGATCGCATCGCATGCCGCGCCACTCCCTTCACCCGTCCCTGCTCCCGCGTAAACAGGCTCACCAGCAGGTCAGCCTCCTGAAACGGCCACACCCGCAACACAATCGCTTCTCCAACTCGCTCAATCATTCCTTACCGGCCAAACTGCCGCAGATGATGGTCCGCATGCAGATATCCCCACCGCTTCCAGTCCTTGTCCGACATCGGCCCGAACATCGGGTGCGAAGGCGCATAATTTGTCCCTGTCGCCAAAGCCTGCATCTTTTCAATCGCCGCACCCACCAGCGCATCGAACTCAGACGGAGAATGCTCTTTGATCTTTCGCTTCAGCTCCGGGATCGTCTGCACATTCTTCGCCCAGCGCACACCCGACCGCAACGCCGCAAACTTCATCAGCACCGGCGCAAATCCTTGCGTCGGCTCGAAACTTCGTTCTCCCAGCGCCACCTCGCAGGCGCAGCGCAGATGCCGCACCATCTGCTTCGCCGTCATGCTTCCCCAAAGCGCATGGTCATCCGCCCGGACGCTTCGCAGCCGCGCCCTGACCTCCGACAGCACCTCCAACGAAGCCAGGCTCTTCATCCCGCTCTCTCTCCAAAAACAAAACGCGCAGCTACTCAGCTACGCGTTCTGCAACTCGAAAAACTGGGACCCGGCAACGTAGAACTAAGAGCTGCGCTATCGGCCAAAGTGCGAAGCATTCTTCGTCTGGTACTCCGCCCACTTCTCCGGCAGATCGTCGCCCGCATAGATCGCCGAAACCGGACACACCGGCACGCACGCGCCGCAGTCGATGCATTCCACCGGATCGATGAACAGTTGATTCGCCTCTCCATACCCCGTCTCGTCCTTCTTCGGATGAATACAATCCACCGGGCAGGCATCCACGCAAGCTGAATCCTTCGTCCCGATGCACGGTTCCGCAATTACATAAGCCATCTCGAAAAATCTCCCTTACCTGGATCTTACCGCGCCGCTTATTCCTAAGCTTTGGTCTCGATTCTAGCAGCACAACCGCTACCGCCTGCAACTCGCAATCATTGTCACCTTCCCGCCCAGCCGCGACCTCTTCAGACCTCGTTCCCGCGCCCCACCGCCATCTCCCTCATCCGCTCCGCCAGGTTCACCGGAAAAATCCTTTCATCCGACGACTCGATCTCCGCCCCGCTCCACCAGCGAATCTCCTTCATAATCTCCCTCTCATCGGCGGTAAGCCCGATCAGCCGAGGCTCCTCCCGCCCGCACTCCGCCCGAAAAAGAAAGTCGACATTGTCCTGCATCTCCCCTTGATGAAGAAACTGGTTGCTGTCGCGATAGACCGGCCCCTCAACCTGCAACTCCAGCCCAAGCTCCTCCCTCACCTCGCGCACCGCCGCCTCAGCCTCAGTCTCTCCTGTCTCAATCTCCCCGCCCGGCAGCGCCCAGAAGACAAACTCCCCCGCCGCCCTCGGCACCATAAACCGAACCAGCAAAACCGCGCCCGACTCCTCGAACAGCATCACCCGAGCCGTGCGCCGCTTTCTCACTTACTTCCCGCCGCTCTTCGCGCAGCAAACTCCGCCGGAGTAGGAATCGGCTCCAGCCCCCTCCCTGCAAACATCTCCGTAAACAGATGCACCACCTCCTCATGAATCAGCCCATTCGAAGCCAGCACCTCACGGCTGTCCAGCGTGAACCTCCCGCCATCGAAATGTGTCACCGCACCACCCGCCTCCTCCACCAGCAGCACCCCCGCCGAAGTATCCCAGGGATTCAGATTGAACTCCCAGAACCCATCCAGCCGCCCGCAAGCCACATACGCGAGATCGAGCCCCGCGCTCCCCGCCCGCCTCACCCCATGCGATCGCAGCGTCATCTGCTGATACAGATGAATGTTCGGACTGCTATGCCGCTTCTGACTCGGAAACCCTGTCGCCGTCAGCGACTCCTGCACCGTAGCCGTCTTCGACACCGAAATCTTCCGGTGATTCAACCACGCCCCTCGCCCCCGCTCCACCGAAAACATCTCATCCCGCAGCGGATCGTAGATTACCCCGGCCACCATCTCCCCATCTGAATCCGCCGCCAACCCCGCAGCCCGTCTCTCCAAACCCAGAATCACGCAGAACGCCGGAAACCCATGCGCAAAGTTCGTCGTCCCATCCAGCGGATCGACATACCACCTGTACTCGCTCTCCAGCCCGCTCCGCGTCCCCTCCTCGCCATAAACCCCATGCCCAGGAAACGCCGCTTTCAGCTTCTCCACAATCAGCTTCTCACTGGCCCGGTCAGCCTCCGTCACCAGATCGACATCGCCCTTATACTCGGCCGCCACCCCTTTGGCATAAAAACTCCGCAGCAAAGCCCCCGCCTGCCGCGCAATCCCCTCGGCCACATGCGCAAACTCAAACTTCTTCACCGGCCCCATACACACCTCTTCCAAGGAATCCCCGCCCCTCATAAGTACACCACACCGCAACACGAAAGCAGTTCCCCGTCTTGATCCGCATCATCCATTAATCGGCGTTGCCCTTAATCCGTCCAATCCGCGGTCGCCCACGCGGTGGCTCTACAGTCGTCACCGCGCGTTCGCGTAGTACCCCGTCCTGTACCGAAGGTCATATTTCCCGCGCAACGCATCATCCGTCATCCGCACCTCGATCCTGCGATACGAATCGTCCTTCCCCCGTTGCGGCGCATAGTAGCCCAGCAGATATTGCGTCCTCAAATCATCCGAGACATGCCGGAACGCCGGCTCCAGGTCTTTTGGCTCATTCGCGTAGTAGTACTTCCCCCCCGTGTCCTTCGCCATCTGAATCAGCGCATGTTCCCCCGCAACATTCCTCCCCGCATCCGCGGCAATCGGCACCACGATGATCGCGTACACCATCGCCCCCGCCCGCTGCGCCTGCTCCATCGCCTGCGCATACTGCGATCCCTTCACCGTATCGCCGCCATCGGTAATCAGCACCACCACCCGCCGCCGCCCATCCGCAGCCGAAGTCTCCGACAATCGCTGCGACGCCAGATACACCGCGTCATACAACGCCGTAGCATCCCCCTGCTGCACCTGACCGATCCCACTCTCGATCCGCTTCTTCTGATTGGTAAACGGAACGATCTCCCGCACCACATCGGAGAACTCCATCAGATCCAGCTCGTCCTGCTCCCGCAGCAGCGCATTCACAAAGTGCTTCGCCGCCTCCTTCTCCAGCCGCTCGCTCGTCATCACACTCTCACTCGTATCGATCGCCAGCACAATCGACAGCGGCGTCGTCGCCTCCTTCTCGAAGATGG
>DATAVY010000261.1:0-11517 GCA_036267495.1 Edaphobacter sp. | reverse complement strand
CCTGCTCGACTCCGGAGCCAAAGGGCGCGCCGCCGTTCCCAGCGGAGCCTCCACCGGCGAGCACGAGGCGGTCGAGCTCCGTGATGGAGACAAGGACCACTACCTCGGCAAAGGTGTCCTCCATGCCGTAGAAAACGTCGAATCCATCCTCGGCCCCGAGCTCACCGGCATGGACGCCAGCAACCAGCGCCTCATCGACGCCACCATGATCTCCATCGATGGCACCGAAAACAAATCCAAACTCGGAGCCAACGCCATTCTCGCAGTCTCCATGGCCTGCGCCCGCGCCTCTGCCGAAGCGCTCAAGCTCCCGCTCTACCGCTACCTGGGCGGCGTCAACGCCTGCCTCCTCCCCACACCCATGATGAACATCCTCAACGGCGGCTCCCACGCGGACTCCAACGTTGACTTCCAGGAGTTCATGGTCATGCCCACCGGCGCCGAGACCTTCTCCGACGCCCTCCGCTGGGGCGCCGAAGTCTTCCACACCTTGAAGGGCGTTCTCAAGAAAAAGGGCTACAACACAGCAGTAGGCGACGAAGGCGGCTTCGCACCCAGCCTTAAATCCAACGACGAAGCTCTCGACCTCATCCTCGAGGCCATCCATCTCGCCGGCTACACCGCGGGCGAAGACATCTCCATCGCCCTCGACCCCGCCTCCAGCGAGTTCTACAACAAGGAGACCGGCAAGTACGTCTTCAAAAAATCCGACAAACGCGAACTCTCCTCCGCCGAGATGGCAGCCTTCTGGCAATCCTGGGTAGAAAAATATCCCATCGTCTCCATCGAAGACGGTCTCGCCGAAGACGACTGGGATGGCTGGAAACTCCTCACCCAAAACATTGGCGACAAAGTCCAGCTCGTAGGCGACGACCTCTTCGTCACTAACACCCAGCGCCTCCAGCAGGGAATCGAACAGAAGGTAGCTAACTCCATCCTGATTAAGGTCAACCAGATCGGCACCGTCTCGGAAACCCTTGAAGCCATCGAACTCGCCCGCCGATTCGGCTACGCCTCGATCATCAGCCATCGCTCCGGCGAAACTGAAGACACCTTCATCGCCGACCTCGCCGTAGGTACAGGCGCCGGCCAGATCAAAACCGGCTCCGCGAGCCGCACTGACCGCATCGCCAAATACAACCAACTTCTCCGCATCGAAGAAGAGCTGGGCCAATCCGCGGAATTCCTCGGCATAGAATCCGTCAACTTCGGCGAATAACTTCATCACAAATCTCGCCACAATCCTGATATCCCCGCGTCCGGACCTTCGGACGTGGGTTGTATTTCCGCGCTTGTTCTTTCACACTTCACGCCCATAGAAAACCCTGTCATCCCGGCCGAAGCGAAGTAGACGCACTCCCGTAATTTCTCCCGAAGCTGCGATACACCTGACATCACAATCCCCTAAGATCGACAAACCGTGCACCTCACTCCCCAAGACCGTCTCTTCGTCCTGACCGGAGCCGGCATCTCCGCCGAAAGCGGCCTCGCCACCTTCCGCGGCAGCGCAGGTCTCTGGAACGGCCATCGTGTCGAGGAAGTCGCCACGCCCGAAGCCTGGGACACAAACCCCGGACTAGTCTGGCGTTTCTACTCCCAACGCCGCCGCGACGCTCTCGCCGCCCAACCCAACCCCGCCCACAAAGCCCTTGCACAAATCGAACAACGTCTCGCCCAGACAAATCCGGAAAACTTCTATCTCTGCACCCAAAACGTAGACAACCTCCACGAACGCGCCGGCTCCCAGCGCATCCATCACATGCACGGCTCGCTCTTCGAATCCCGCTGCACGCGCCCCAGCCGTCAGTGTCGAGCCCAACCCTATTCAGACCAATCCTTCTACGAAGATCCCAATAATCTTCCCGCCTGCAAAATCTGCAAAGCACCCATCCGTCCTCACATTGTCTGGTTCGGCGAAATTCCTCTCGATATGGACGCTATTTATCGCGAGCTCAACCGGGCCACCACCCTCCTTGTCGTCGGCACCTCTGGCTCCGTATACCCTGCCGCTGGCTTCGTCCACATCGCCAACCAGCGAAACATCCGCACCCTCTACATCGGCCCGGAAGAACCCCTCAATGCAGAAGCCTTCGACGAAGTCATCCTCAGCCCTGCTACCGAAGCCCTGCCATCGCTGATCGAATAACCACAACCCGGGCGCACACCGACAATTCATCTCAATTCATTTACAGTAAAAATATGGCGAAACCGTCAAAGGTTGACCTTGTCGGGGTAGGACTCAACGCGACTGACACCGTCATTCCTCTCTCCACCTATCCCACGCGCGGCTCCAAGGTCGAATACTCCTCCTCCACTATCCTTCCCGGCGGACAGGTCGCCACCACCGTCGTCGCCTGCCAGCACTGGGGTCTTCGCACACGTTACGTCGGCAAACTGGGCGACGACCTCGCCGCCACCCTCCACCGCGAAGCCTTCTCCCACGCCGCTCCCGATACAGGAGTCGACACCCGCATCATCACCGTCCCCGGTGCCCCCAGTGCCCAGTCCCTCATCCTCGTAGACGCCCAGGGCGAACGCACCGTTCTCATCCGCCGCGATGCCCGCCTCACCCTCCGCCCCGCCGATCTCCAGCGCGAATGGATCACCAACGCCCGCGCCCTGCACGTCGACGGCTACGATACCGAAGCGGCCATCTGCGCCGCCGCCTGGGCCCGCGAAGCCAACATTCCCGTCATCGCAGACCTCGACGAGCTCTACCCCAACGTCGAAGTCCTCATCGACAACGTCGATTACCTCATCGTCAGTCGCGATTTCCCCTCGCGCCTCATGGCCGAACCGGACCTTGAGCACGCCCTTCGCAAGATGCAGCGCCGCTACAACTGCCGTCTCGCCGCCGCCACCCTCGGCGAACAAGGCGTTCTCGCCTTCGACGGCAAACAACTCCTCCACGCTCCAGCCTTCTGCGTCCCCGTCCTCGACACCACCGGAGCCGGCGACATCTTCCACGCCGGCTTCATCTACGCTCTGCTCCAGGACTGGCCCCTCGACCGTCAACTCGAATTCGCCTGCGCCGCCGCCGCCCTCAACTGCACCGCCGTCGGCGCCCGCGGAGGCATACGCCCCCTCGCCGACATCGACACCCTCATCGCCACCGGCACCCGCTACCGAACCCCTGCCTACGCTTCAACCGCAGGCTGAGACCCATTCGCTGAAGGCGATCGCGTGTCTTCTTACCCTTGTCAGTCTGCCGCTCACTCAACTTCCGGTCAGAACCCCTAACCCTTCACTGCTTGTGAAAACAACTTCCAGAAAGTCCGCAGAATGCGCGATGCCGCTGAAAATCCCTCAGTCCGGGAATCTCGTGCGTTGATGACTTCGTCTTTTGCGTCAAAGTAAATCTTCGATACCTCTGGATCCAGACTGGAAATCTGTTCCTCTACCCGGGAGATGCTCAATCAGGCCTCAATCAAAGTACGCCCCCACGATACCAGTCGTATAAATTCGAACCAACTCTTTTGAAAAAAAATTTGAAAGACTGATTCCCGTTTTGGGAATAGCCGGAAAATGCATTCCCCTCTTGCTGCACCCCACCCCTATCCCAGCCCAATAGTCCCAGCCCCGAGCGGCTAAAACGCTTTTCCCTTGACTCCGCCCCACGCATGGCAGACGATTACCCCCATCCCCACAGGCTCATCTGCCGGAAACCCGAAAGGATGTCTCCGTTGAAAACTCTCTCTCCGCGAATCCGGGCGCGCCTCGCCGTCCTTCTCGTCACACTCATCGTCTTCCCCGCCTTCGCCGTCGCGCAATCCTTCTCCATTCCGCAGGACGTGGCCTTCCGCATCCGTCTAGACGACACCCTCACCAGCGTCGACTCCCAGCCAGGCGACCCCTTCAGCGCCACCGTCGTCTCCCACGGACCCTATGAGCGCGCCCGCGTCTACGGCCACATCAGCTCCATCGATCCCTCCGGCCGCCTCACCGGACACACAGAGATGGTTCTTCAGTTCGATCGCGTCATCATGCCCGACGGCCGCACCGCCCGCATTCACGCCGAGATCATCCAGCTCTATCACGCACCCTCCGGTGAAACCGTGGGCGTCGAAAACGCCATCCTCTCCGGCGGCAAAGGTCGCTCCAGCCTCGTCAGCACCGGCATTGGAGCCGGCGCAGGAGCGCTCTTCGGTGCGCTCTTCGGCGGAGGCAAAGGCGCAGGCATTGGCTCCATCGTCGGCGGTGCAGCCGGCCTCGGCACCACCGCCTTCCGAGGCTCCGCCAGGATCACCCTACCCGGCGGACTCGAAATGATGATCCAGATCACCAGTTAGACGCGCCTGCCGCGCTCACTCTCATCATCGGAAACGCCGTTGCGCGCGCCACGCCACATTGCGTCCGCCGAAAATCCATTACACAACTATTACCAATCGCCCGCCGTTTCCCCATCGCTTGGTAGTCCAATAGACATATGACTTCGCCGAGAACTTTCGGACACGATCGCACCTTTACGCAACCCGTCGTTTGGCTCACGCTCCTGATCATGATCGCGTTCCACGTCGGCGCCATCGCCGCGCTCTTCATGTTCCACTGGAAGCCGTTCCTCGTCGCCATCCTTCTCTGGTGGATCGCCGGAGGCTTCGGCATCGGCATGGGCTACCATCGCCTCCTCACCCATCGCGGCTACAAGACACCTAAATGGATGGAGTATCTCCTCACCATCTGCGCCACCCTCACCCTCGAGGGCGGTCCCATCTTCTGGGTCGCCACCCATCGCCAGCATCATCAAAACACCGACAAGGAAGGCGACCCGCACTCGCCCAACGACGGCGGCTTCTGGTCCCACGTCGGCTGGCTCATCACCGGCACCACCATGCACAACGACGCCGCCAACCTCCTCCCCTACGTCCCCGAACTTCGCAAAGACAAGTTCCACGTCTGGATCAGCAAGTGGCACTGGCTGCCCATCACCATCCTTGGCCTCCTTCTCCTCGCCTTCGGTGGCTGGCCTTATCTCTTCTGGGGAATCTTCTTCCGCACCGTACTCGGCCTCCACTCCACCTGGCTCGTCAACTCCGCCACCCACATGTGGGGTTCGCGCCGCTTCGCCACCACAGACACCTCGCGCAATAGTTTCTGGGTCGCCCTGCTCACCTTCGGCGAAGGCTGGCACAACAATCACCACGCCCACCCTCAATCATCCCGTCACGGTCTCGCCTGGTACGAGTTCGATCCCAACTGGTACGGCATCTCCGCTCTGCGTCTCTTCGGTTTGGCCTGGGACGTCAAAGCCCGGTCTCTGCATCCTGAACCGGAAGCCATCACCACCGCCGCTGGTGTCTGAAGCAAAGTGTCGCGTCCCAGCGCCCGGTTTCTCTGGATTCAATTCAATCCCAGAGGATCTTTCAGTCGTTCACAGACAATAAATCCCCGCCAGTACAACGCGCTCATCAAAATGGGAATCCTACAGTCCATAAGTAGTTGTATCAGTGCAAGTTAGAGAGGGACCATGAAAGTTCGCTTTACTCGGTGGATATTTTTTTTGAGTATGTTATTTACGCTCGGTGCAATGTGTACCCCAGCCGACGCGCAAGTCGTGGTAAGAGTCGGTCCTCATCATCCACGGCATCGTCACCATCGCCACTACCGTCATCACCGCCCCTATCGCAGGTAGAATAGAGAGGATGCGACGCAAAAGGAACCACGCCCCGCTGCAGATATTCTCCGCGGAGCGTGGTCGTCTGAAAGCCATGGGGAACGACGGGCAGGCGTGGAGAAATCTCAGATCGTGAGTCAGGAAAACCTCAAACAACGGCTCGCCTACTTCGAGGAAAGACTCGAAGAAGCCAAGCGGAAGAACGCCGCCCGAGAGCCTCATCCGCGAACCTTCGATGCTGGCTATACCACGGACACCTTCAAAACCTGGGTCCAATCCATTGCCATCATCAACGAACGCATCACCAGTATTAAAAGCCGGCTCAAAGCGGACTGACGCCTCATGCCGCTTTAGCGAAGCGGTGAAGAGCGGCACTTCTCAGCACCCGCTTTAACCTTGGGTCCCCGTCGAGCGTCCGAAAGCACACGCGCCAATCCCTTTGTCTTTCTTCCGAATACTCAGCAAACTCCATAACTTACAATCGAACACTCTCAAATCTCCAGCAAACCCGCGCTGAAGTCCGCCGCGCCACAAAAACCCAAAAGTTCCTCCTCCAGCTACTCGAGCGAATCATCCAAAGCGAAAAAGCCAAACCGCTTCCCCTGATCCTGTAATTCTCCTTGCCCTGCAAGCTGCGGAAATCGATTTTTTCACACCACCTATACCGCGAAGTCATCATCCAACCCGGAGAACGACTCTTCCCTCGATGGCTGCACGGTGCCGTTGCAGAGGTAACTTACCTGCGGGTTCGCCTTGATGTAACCGTCCCATAGCACGAAGAAAAAAGATCGCAATTCCACAACCCACACGACCGCCTCAAAACCCACACCGCGGGGTGTCATGTCGATCTCTGTCGTTATTCCGGCGTTCAACGCCTCAAAATACATAGCCGAAACCATCCATAGCGTTCTGCGGCAAACTCTCCCTGCCGACGAAATACTCGTCATCGACGATGGTTCCACCGACAACACAGGCGCGATCGCGGCCGGCTTCGGCTCTCCCGTGCGTGTCATCCGAACCCCCAACTCCAAACTCCCCTCATCACGCAATCGCGGCGTCAAGGAAGCGAAAGGAGAATGGATCGCCTTTGTTGACGCTGATGATATTTGGGAAGACAACAAACTCGAGCGCCAGATGGAGGAGCTCTCCCGTCACCCCGAAGCGGAACTCTGTTATACCGGCCGCATCCTGCTCGTCGAGAACGCCGAGTCAACTGTTCTGCGCGATGTCATCGAGGTCCCTCCCTCCACTACGATCGCGCAGGAGCTCCTTCGCACCAACAAATTTCCCCCAAGCTGCGTAGTCATCCGCCGCTCCACCTTTCTCGCCGTCGGCGGACACGACACCAGCTTCCCCTACGTAGAGGACTGGGACCTCTGGCTGCGCCTCCTCAAAGCCGGAGTCAAATTCGTCGACTGCCCAGAGCCTCTTCTGCGCTATCGCGTCCACCCCGACAACATGACCCACAACGCCATGCCGCTGCTCGAAGGCGCCGACCGCGTCTATCGGACCCACATCATGCCGCAGTTCACCGGACTCAAGCGGTTGCTCAGGTACTACGCCTTCCGCGGCCGTCTCGAATCCGGTGCTGCTCAGGTACTCCGCATCAAGGGCGATCCCCGCCACCTCTCCATGATGGCAGCCTCCATCTTTCACCGGCCCTTCTACGATCCGCATCGATACAAGATCATGGCTCACATGCTCTACACCAGGCTGAGACAGTCTCCCAAGCAGCGTCTGCGCCCCACCTGAGCGGCGGTTCGCTTGTCCCTCTTGGTATCCTGACACTACATGTCCAAACCGATCGTCCTCACCATCCTCGACGGCTGGGGCTACAGCCCTGAGACCCGCGGCAACGCCATCGCCCAGGCACGCAAACCCACCTACGACGCCCTCCTGCGCGACTACCCCAACACGCTGCTTCGCGCCAGCGAACACTTCGTCGGCCTCCCCAACGGCCAGATGGGCAACTCCGAAGTAGGCCATCTCAACCTCGGCGCCGGCCGCATCGTCCGCATGGACATGACCCGCATCGACTCCGCCATCCTCGACGGCAGCTTCTTCACCGATCCCACACTCGTTCGCGCCTATGAGCTCGCCGCCCAGAAGGGAAGAGCCCTCCACCTCATCGGCCTTCTCTCCGACGGCGGAGTCCACTCCCACCAGCGCCATCTCGACGCCCTCATCCGCATGGCCGCCCATCGCCACCTCACCCACGTCTTCATCCACGCCTTCATGGACGGCCGCGACACTCTGCCCACAAGCGGCCTGGGCTACCTCGAACATCTCCAGAAAACCCTCCGCCAGGCCGGCATTGGAGAAATCGCAAGCGTAAGCGGCCGCTACTACGCCATGGACCGCGACCTCCGTTGGGAAAAAGAGAAGCAGGCCTTCGACGCTCTCGTCACGGGCCATCCCGAGGGCGGACGCTACGCCGACCCCATCGAACGAATCAAGGAGCTCTACAACAACAGCATCACCGACGAGTTCATCCCGCCCTTCACCTGCACCAATCCCGAAGGCGACACCATCGGCCCTATCCGCGATCATGACGTAGTCATCAACTTCAACTACCGCGCCGACCGCGTCCGCCAGATCACTCGCGTCCTCACCCGCCGCTCTGGTCTTACCCACGATTCCATCGGCAGCCAGGGTCACCAACTCCCCAAAGCCGCCGAACTGGACAACGAAATCCCACTTCACACCGTCCCCGTCGACCTCCACTACGTCTGCATGACCCAATACGACAAAAATTTCAAACTTCCCATCGTCATCCCCGCCGAATCGATGGACAACCTCCTCGCCAACCTCCTCGCCCAGGCCAACCTCCGCAATCTCCGCGTAGCCGAGACCGAGAAGTACGCCCACGTCACCTACTTCTTCAACGGCGGGATCGAGAAGCCCTTCCCGGGTGAAGACCGCGCCCTCATCCCCTCGCAGAAGGTCGCCACCTACGACCTCGCCCCCGAGATGTCCGCCTCCGGCATCGCCGACGCCGTCATCAAAGCCGTCAGCGACACCACCTTCGACGTCATCATCGTCAACTTCGCCAACGCCGACATGGTCGGCCATTCCGGCCGGATGGAACCCACCATCCGCGCCGTAGAAACCGTCGACACCCAGCTGGGCCGCATCTACAACGCGATCCGCCAGCGCGGCGGCAACCTGCTCGTCACCGCCGACCACGGCAACGCCGAGATGCTCATCGATCCCGCCACCGGAGGCCCCCACACTGCCCACACCACCAACCCCGTCCCCTTCCTCTACATCACCGAAGAAGGCAACAAGCCCTCGCTCAAAGAAAGCGGCAGCCTTCGTGACCTCTCCCCCACCATCCTCAGTCTCCTTAACCTCGACCAACCCAACCAGATGACCGGCGGCAATCTCCGCAGCGGTTGAATCAACATAAAAAGTTAAAACGCCACAGAGTGGCCGCCCCACGCGCAGTGGGCCTCTCCGGCAGGACAAGTTTCCAAGAGAAGAAATGACCCAACTTAAAACTCCCGCCGCCCTTCCATAGCCCGGGTCATCGTAACCTCATCCGCATACTCAATATCGCTCCCCGCCGGAACCCCCGTAGCAATCCGCGTAACCTTCAGCTCACCCTTCGCCGCACGCAGCTCCTGCGCCAGATAAGCCGCCGTAGCCTCCCCCTCCGTCGTAGGCGAAGTCGCCAGAATCACCTCATCAACATCCGACAGCCGTGTCATCAGATTCCCGATCCGCAACTGCTCCGGTCCCACTCCGCCAATCGGCGACAAAGTCCCATGCAGCACGTGATACACCCCGTTATAGCTGCGCGTCTTCTCGATCGTCGCAATATTCGTAGGCTCTTCGATCACGCACACCACCCGCTGATTCCGCACCGGGCTCGTGCAATAGCCGCAGGGATCGACATCCGTAATGTTGTTGCACACCGAGCACAGCCGCAGATGCAGCTTCAGCTCCCGGATCGCTGCCGACAGCGCATCCGCATCTTCCGTCGAAGACCGCAGCACATGAAACGCCAGCCGCTGTGCGCTCTTCGTCCCAATCCCAGGCAGTTTCCTGAACTCCTCGATCAACCGCGCCATCGGCTCCGCGAACCGGCTCCCGTTCGCGCCAAAAGTCCCGGCCACCTAGCCTAGCCCCGGAAGATCAGGCAGCCCCAGTCCACCCATCATTCCCGCCACGCTCGACTTCATTGCCTCATCCGCCCGCCGCCCCGCCTCGTTGATCGCCGCGGCAATTAAATCCTCCAGCAGCTCCAGATCGCCGGCCGTGCTCCCCATCGCCGTCGGCTCAATCTTCAGCCGCAACACCTCTTTCTTCCCGTTCATCTTCACCGTCACCACCCCGCCGCCGCTTGAAGCCTCCACCACCGTCGCAGCGAGCTTCTTCTCCATCTGCTCCTGCATCTGCTTCGCCTGCCCCATCATCTCTTTCATCTTCCCTAGATCGGAAAAATCCATCGTCGCCCCCGCCCTCAGTCGTTCTTCCTCAGATCGATCACGCTTTGAATCTCGGCGTTGAACAGCGTCTGCGCCCGCTGCACAATGGGATGCTCCAACGCCATCGCCTGAACGCTCCCCGTCTTCACCGCCCTCGGTTTCTTCGCCGTCTCTGCCGTCTTCACGCCGGGCAGCAGCACCAGCTTCAAAGCCCTGGCCCCCGCATCCCGAAGCGCACTTCTCACCAGCTTCTCAGCCTCCGCATTCATCACCATCGGCAACATCGTCTTCGAGAGTTGCGTCTGCACGCGAATCTCGCTCTCCGTCACCGCCCACTCCGCCTCGGCCATCGCATCCGCGGCCGTACCCTGGCTCTTGGCCGAGATCAAAGCCGCCACCGCAGCCTTTTTGAAACTCGCGACATCGGAAGAAGCCGGCAGATCCACCTCCGGCACAATCGCAATCGAAGCCTCGGCACGGTCGCCCACCTCTATCAATGCAGCGCCAACCGCGTCCTCCTCGGTCAGCACCATCTCTGCCGGCGCAGGCATCGCTTCTGGCATCGCGACCTCCACCGGAATCGGCATCGGCGCCGCGATCGGTTTCACCGGCGCGGCCTGCGGCATAGCCACTACTGCCTTCTCGTCAAACCGCCTTCGGTTCTGGTCTCTCTCGAACGGAGAAAAAGCCGGCGCACTCACCGCCGCGGCACTCGTCTCAAGCACCCGGGCCATCGCCGCCCCGCTCACCAGGTTGCGTGCCGGTCCCGCGGCAGGCGCGCTCGCCATTCGCTTCCCCGCCGCCGTCGGTCCTGGTCGCGACCCGCCGCCAGCAGGGAACTGGCTCAACACCTCTTCAATCGGCAGCAGCCGCCGTAGATGGACCAGCTTCAACAACCCAAGCTCAAAATGAAAACGCTGTTCCTGCCTGTACCCGAGCTCATCGAACGTCCGCAGCATCACCTGCAAAAAACGCGTCAGTTCCTCTTCGCTGAAGAGCGTAGCCGAACGTCCCGCACGCCGCTGTTCATCGACCGAGATCTGCAGCAGCTCCCCGGCGACGCCGTCCGCACCAACGCCATCCACGCCAATACCCGCGATCTTCGCAATCACCGTGTTCCGCAGATACCGCACAAACTGCCGCGCCAGTTGCGCCGGAGAATTTCCCGCGTCCAGCAACTGGTTCGCCACCGTAATCACCTCGGCGCTGCGATTGCCATCCACCGCTTCGAGAATCCTCTCGAACACCGCGTTCGGAACCGTCCCCATCAGCTCCCGAATCTGCCCAGCGTCCAGCCGCGGCCGCCCATCTTCAACCGGCGCGCTCGCAATCGCCTGGTCCATGATCGACAGCGCATCCCGCATCGACCCATCGCCGGCCTCGGCCAGCAGACTCAGTGCCCCCTCATCCGCGTCCACGCTCTCGCGCTCGGCAATCCCGCGCAGTTCGCCAAGAATATCCACCAGCTTCACCGCA
>DATAVY010000260.1:0-15463 GCA_036267495.1 Edaphobacter sp. | reverse complement strand
ACGAGGAGGTCGAGATCGCCGACGGTCTCTCGTCCGCGCCGGAGCGAACCGGCGGCGGTGATCTCATCGATGCCGGGGAATTCGCGGATAAGATTGCCGATGATACCGGCGTGGTGCTGCGCCTTGTCGATGCGGAAGCGGCTCGAGTTCTTGCGATGGTCTTCGATGCCTTTGAGAAGCTTGCTGACGAACTTTTCGCCCATCCGCGGCAGCTTGGTTAACTGGCCAGCCTTGGCGGCAGTTTCAAGGCCGTCAATGTCGCATACCTGGCAAGCGGACCACACCAGGGCTACAGTTTTCGGACCCATGCCGGGAAGCCGTAAAAGTTCAAGCATGGTCGGTTTGTATTTTTGCAGGAGTTCTTCTCGGAGGGGGATGGTACCGGTGGAGAGGAGAGCCTGGATATTGGCGGCCATGCCTTTGCCGATGCCGGGAATCGACAGGAGTTGTTTGCTGTCGTCGGCGAAGGTCGCGAGCTGAATAGTTTGTTGTTCGACGGCCTCGGCGGCGCGCCGATATGAGCGAATACGGAACGGGTCGGCAGCATCGATCTCGAGGAGGGACGCTGTTTCATCGAGAAGGCGAGCGATCGAGATATTGTCCATGGATGGGATCTAAGTCCGCGTATGACCGCTTACTGTCAGTATGCAACAGCACGGAATCGGACTCAAGTCAGGCGGATGCACGGTCAACGCGCAGCGCAAATGAAGCATTGAATCAGGGATTCGCCTGATTGGCTTCATGGCCGTTTTGTCTGAGACGAGAGACCTGGTCTGCCTGAGGACCCTTAGTTCCCTGAATGATATCGAACTCCACCTCATCGCCTTCTTTCAGGCTTTTATAGCCTTCCCGCTGAATCGAACTGTAATGAACGAAGACATCAGCTCCACCGTCGCGGCCGAGGAAGCCATAGCCCTTCGCATTGTTGAACCACTTTACGGTGCCCTTATATTGTGCCAATGGAAAAGCTCCCTTATTCCGTGTCTGGAACTACGCCGACCGCGAAGTGAAAGCGCCTCAACGGGCAGCGCGTTCAATTGACTGTGACGCAAAAAAAAGAAGGCGAGTTTTCTAAAGACATTCGGCGAAGGGTCTCTTTTTTGTAATAGCTCTAAATTTGGCTATTTACGTGCTATGTGGGCTACCCGACACTCGCCGGGTGTGAGACGGAGTCATCTCTAAAGACGTCCGGTGCGACGCGCGGCGTCGTAGAGCATGAGCCCGATGAGGGTCTTGCCGTCGTGAATTTTGTTAGCGGCAACCAGAGCAAGAGCTTCGGAGAGAGTGAGGCGAAAGACCTCGATATTCTCATCAGGCTCGGGGGCGGCAGCTCCCTCGCGTATGTCCTGGGCGAGGTATATCTGCATCCATTCGCTCAAAAACCCAGGGCTGGCGAAGTATTTGGTAAGCAGCGTCCAGCGCCTGGCACGATAGCCGGTCTCCTCAATCAACTCCCGTTTGGCGGCCGCGAGGGTCGCTTCGTGAGGCTCGACGCGCCCTGCAGGGAGTTCAATGAGCGTACGGCCAGCCGCATGGCGGTATTGGCGTTCAAAAACGATTTCTGGATCGCCGGGATTCTTTGACTCGTCAACGGCGAGGATAACGATGGAGCCATTATGACGAATGACATCGCGGGTGTTGATATGGCCGCCCGGTTCCTCGACTTTATCGGTGACGACCGAGAAGACTTTCCCTTTAAAAGCAAGTTTGGAAGAGAGAAGCCGGGGTTTTGCCGGGGTTTTTTTTCTGGACGCATTTGGTGTCTTAATTTGGGCAGCCATAGGGCTAAAGTATCATCCTGCATCTAGACTTGGGTGATGGGCATCCAACGGATGCGCTGAAAATCAGTAGTGTCTTCCGCAGGATGCTGCGGTTAGAGGTTGAGGGGTCGAATTGCATGAGCTCTGAGTGTTTTCCGATCACGATATTGCCGCATGTATCCAAGCTTTATCGCGATTATCTCGCGATGGTGGATGGTGGGTCGGAGTCTATGCGACGGTGGTACGGTGCTGAGCCATTTGCCGGAAAGTGGATGGGCGAGCTTGCGTCAATAAAGCCTGCCGCGGCGTTGGCTGATTTGCTGGACCAGCAAGCGATGGAATTTGTGGCCGGCGACGTCGCCAAGGCGAATATTGCGAAGCTGCGGACGGGAGCCCGGGCAGTGGTGACCGGGCAGCAGGTGGTACTGTTTGGCGGGCCGCTGCTGACGCTCCTGAAGGCGGCAACAGCTATTGCGCGGGCCAATGATGCCACCAAGGCTACCGGGATTTCGCATGTTCCCGTGTTCTGGCTGGCTAGTGAAGACCATGATCTGCAGGAGGTCGATCAGGTTTCTCTGTTGACCAAGACTTCGGTTGAGACGCTCAAGATGGGGTTGAAGGTGCCGCATGCTGTTTCTGTGGGTGGAGTGGTGCCTGGGGCGGAGCTGGATGCAGTGTTGGAACAGGCAAGTGAGCTACTCGAATTTGCGCCCGTAAGCGAATGGCTGCGGGAGTGTTATGCGCCCAAAAATGGCGAGCGGCCTACGCTGGCGCTGGCGTTTGGACGGTTGATGGCGCGGATCTTTGCCGATCAGGGATTGATCGTGATGGATGCGGCTTCGCGAGGGTTTCATGCGCTGGGGGCGAGTACGCTGCGTTATGCGATCGAGCATGCGGCGCAGTTGCAGCAGGCGTTATTGGCTCGGAGCGGGGAGTTGGTGAAGGACGGGTATCATGCGCAGGTGCTGGTTGCAGAGGGGAGTTCGCTTCTGTTTCTGCTGGAGGACACGACAGGGGAACGGGTGGCTTTGCGGCGAAATTCCGAGGGGCAATGGAAAGCTGGAGGACGGATTTATTCGACGGCGGAGCTGATCGCGATTCTGGAGGCGACGCCGGAGAGGCTCAGTCCGAACGCGCTGCTGCGGCCAGTGTTTCAGGATACCTTGCTGCCGACTGCGGCTTATGTCGGCGGACCTTCGGAGATCGCGTATTTCGCGCAGAGCGCCGTGGTGTACGAAGCAATTCTGGGCAGGATTACGCCGGTGCTGCCGCGGCTGAGCGCGACATTGCTGGAGCCGGCGATTGTGGCGTTGATGGATAAAGATGAAGTGCAGCTGCCGGATGCGATGACTACGGCGGAGGCCTTGGCGCAGAGGCTGGGGGCTCGAGCGATGCCGATTGAAAGCAAACGGAAGCTGGCCGCAGTTGGAAATGCAGTGGAAACGGAGTTGGCGGCGTTAACGGAGTATCTGGGCGGAATGGATGACAGCCTTGGACGCGCGGCGCAGGTGTCCGGCTCGAAGATGTTGTATCAGATGAACCGGCTGCGGCGCATGGGGGCTACGTTTGAGCTGCAGAAGCAAGCCAGTCTGCGGAAACAAGCCGCGGCTATTACACTGAATGTGTTTCCAGGAGGGCAGCCGCAGGAGCGCGTGGTGGCGGGGGTCTGGTTTATGGCTAAGTTTGGAGAGGGTCTGGTGGAGCGGCTCGTGGGGGCGGCGGGGAATCAGTGTCCAGGTCATGTGGTTGTGCGGCTATAAAGGCAACGACAGGGAGACAGGTGCGGCGCGTAGCATACCGGGTCCATGGTCTTAGAATGGGATGGGTGAGGTGTATTCCATGGGATTAAGCGATCAGCCGTTTGAAATCATGTGTCCGGATTGTGGAGCGATGTTGAAGGTCGATCCGGTAACGCGGGCGATCATCTCGCATAAGTCTGCTCCGAAGAAGAAGATGTTTGAGGATTTTGGCGAGGCGGCGAAGGCATTGCGCGAGGCAGATGCGCGGCGAGACTTGATCTTTGCGCAGAGTGTGGATGCGCAGAAGAACAAGGACGATGTACTGGCGAAGAAGTTTGCCGAGGCGGTAAAGAAGGCGAAGGAGACACCGCTGACAGATCGGCCATTACGGGAATTCGATCTGGACTAGCGTTGGAGTGTTTCTGCATGTGACTCGCATGTGAGATTGTTCAGCAGAGAAAAGCCGAGGTGAGGTGAGCGATGTGGCAAGTTTTGGCTTGGCTTTCACTCGGGGTGGCTTTTTTTTGCGCGGCTGTCATCATCGTGCATGAGATTCGAAACCCACAGAAAATGATGGTGATGAATCTGGTCTGGCCTTTGACGGCGTCGTACCTCAGCGTCTTCGGGCTTTTTGCTTATTTTCGTTTTGGGGCTCGAATGGCTGTGTCACGAGACCACCGTGGTGGAGAATTGCCGATGGGCGGGCATATGGAGATGGGAAAGACGAAGCCGACGCTGGTTGACGCTGCGGTGTCGGCGACCCATTGCGGTGCGGGATGTGTACTGGGAGATATTGTGAGCGAGTACGCTGTCTTCGCGTCCGGCGCGTTGGTTCTCGGCTCGACATTGTGGGCTAGTTTTACCTGGGACTTTGTTGCGGCCTGGTGTCTGGGAATCGCGTTCCAGTATTTCACGATTGTTCCGATGCGCCATCTGTCGCCCCGCGAAGGTCTAATAGCAGCGATAAAGGCGGATACGTTGTCGATTATTTCCTTCCAGGTGGGAATGTATGGGTGGATGCTGTTGGTCCACTTTCGGTTTCCGCTGGCCCATATGGGACCCGATGAGGCGATCTACTGGTTGATGATGCAGGTTGCCATGATCTGTGGATTTATCACTTCGGTTCCAATGAACTGGTGGCTGTTGAAGATTGGGTGGAAGGAGTCGATGAGTTGATTGCAGACGGGCAGGGCCGGGTGGGATTAAACAAAGTAAACTTGAGAGATGCCGCCGATCATAAATGCGCAGGGGTTGACCAAGACCTTTGGCGCGACTGCTTTGTTTCGTGAGATATCGTTTACTGTTTCGGATGGAGACCGCATTGGGCTGATCGGGCCGAATGGCGCAGGGAAGAGCACGTTGCTCAAGGTTCTTGCGGGGAATGAAGATGCCGATGCTGGGGATGTCGCGGTACGCAAGCGGGCGCGGGTGGGTTATGTTGAGCAGGAGTCGTATTTCACGCCGGAGACAACGGTTCGGGCGGTGCTCGAGGCTGCCCTGAAGCGGGCCAAAGTGGCGGAGGCTGAGCACGAGGGAAGACTGCGCGAGACGTCGGGGAGGACTGGGTTCTCGGATTTGAATGCGGAGGCTGCGACGCTGAGTGGCGGATGGAGGAAACGGCTGGCGATTGCCGAGGCGGTAGTGACGCATCCGGACGTGCTGTTGCTCGACGAGCCCACAAACCATTTGGACCTGGCCGGGATTGCGTGGCTGGAGGAGTTGCTCAATGAGGGTAGTTTTGCTTGCGTGCTTGTTAGCCATGATCGTTATTTTCTTGAGAATGTTGCGACAGAGATAGTCGAACTGAACCGCGTGTATGCGGATGGCCTGTTGCGGGTGAAGGGCCCCTACTCAAAGTTTCTTGAAGGCAAGCAGCTTTACCTCGAGGCGCAGTCGAAGCTGCAGGATGCGCTGAAAAACCGCGTGAAGATCGAAGTGGACTGGCTGCGGCGTGGGCCAAAGGCGCGGAGCACGAAAGCGAAGGCCCGGATCGATAATGCACAGGATTTGATCGGGCAGTTGAAGGAGGTCAATGCCCGAGTCCAGACGGCGAGTGCGGGAATCGATTTTTCGGCGACGGACAGGCAGACGAAGCGACTGGTTGAACTCGAGGATGTCTCGGTTGTGCTGGGTGACAGGAAGATTGTGGAGGGGTTAAATTTTCTTATTACCTCGGGCATGCGTGTGGGTCTCGTCGGGCCGAATGGGAGCGGGAAGACAACGCTGTTGCGATTGTTGACCGGAGAATTGGAACCAACGACGGGAACGATTAAGAAAGCGGCCGCGTTGAAGATTGTTTACTTCAGCCAGATGCGCGAGCTGGAAGAGGGAGTGACGTTGCGGCGGGCGCTTGCTCCAGATTCCGATTCGGTGGTGTATCAGGGAAGAGTGGTGCACGTCGCGAGTTATGCGACGAAGTTTTTATTTACAAGCGAACAGTTGAACCAGCCGGTGGAAAGATTGAGCGGCGGGGAGAGGGCGCGGGTGTTGATCGCGAAGTTGATGCTGGAACCGGCAGACCTCTTGCTGCTGGACGAGCCGACGAACGATCTGGATATTGCGACCCTGGAGATTTTGGAAGAGAGTCTGCTGGAGTATACGGGCGCATTGGTCCTTGTGACGCACGATCGTTTCATGCTGGATCGGGTATCGACGATTGTGCTGGGGCTGGACGGCAAGGGCGGTGTGGAGACGTTTGCGGACTACTTGCAATGGGATCAGTGGCGTGGCGAGACGGTGGAGAAGGCGATCGCTCCAGGAATGACGGGGAAGGCGGTTGCTTCAGTGTCGGCTGGACCATCGTCGAATGCCGGGGGAAAGAAGAAGCTTTCGTACCTGGAAGCTCGTGAGTTTGCGGGAATCGAAGCCGCGGTAGAGGCAGCCGAGGAGCGGTTGCAAAGTTCTCGTCAGGTAGTCGAAGATCCAGCTGTAGCGATGGATGCGGCAAGGTTGACGGCGGCCCTAGCAGAGATGGAAGCGGCGCAGGCAGAGGCGGATGGGCTGTACGCGCGATGGGCGGAGCTGACGGAAAAAGTTGGGTAGCTCTTTGGTTCGCGTGGGTTTCACGATATGCTGCTGGCACGATGAAAAATCTTTTTTGCGGGTTGGCTATTGGCGCGGCAGCAGTAACTTGTCTGGCGCAGGGACCGGATACGTCGAAACAGGTCGTGGTTCTCCATGCGGCGCGGATGCTGGATGTGATGAGCGAGAAGATTGTGGCGCCGGGTGAGATCTTGGTGGAGGGGCAGCGGATTGTGGCGGCGGGAATGCATGTGGACCGGCCTGCCGGAGCCGAGGTCATCGACCTGGGCGATACGACGCTGATGCCGGGAATGATCGATGCGCATGTGCATCTGTTTCTGCATGTCGGTGCTGAAGATCTGCAGACGATTCAGGAGAGCGTGCCCGAGCGGACGCTGATTGCTGCTGGAGCCGCGAAGGCGGATTTGATGGCGGGCTTTACTGCGGAACGCGATATGGGGACGGAAGGCGCAGGCTGTGCAGATGTAGCCGTGCGAAATGCAATCAATAACGGATCAATACCCGGGCCGAGAATGCGAATGAGCTGCAATGCCATCGATCTGACGGGCGGCCACGAGGATGCGATCGGATATAACCCTGCACAGAAAGTGCTCTCCAATGCGGACTATGCGGATTCCATAGACGAGATTGTGAAGGTGATACGGGAGCAGCGCAAAGACGGCGCCGATTTTACGAAGATGTACGAATCCGGGAGAGACACCTATCGCGACGGCGTGTTTCATACCCCCTATCAATACACGGAGGCGGAGTTGGCGGCGGCGGTAAAGGAAGCGGAGAGGGTGGGTGGGGGGGTGAACTCAGGTCGTGGGGTGGCGGTGCACTGTACGGGGGAGCCGGGGGCCTCGTATGCAGTGGCGGCAGGGGTGGCGTCGATCGACCATGGGTATCAGTTGAGCGAGGCGACGATGCGGGCCATGAAAGAGAAGCATATCTATGCGGTGCCCACGTTCGCTATTGCGGAGTATTTCGCCGATCATGCGGCGACTCCGGCGCGCGCGGCCAATGAGCGGGCAGAGATGGCATATCACGAGACGGAGTTCAAGAAGCAGCTGGCGGCAGGAGTGCCAATGGTGGTAGGGAGCGATGTTGGACCCTTTCCGCATGGAACGCAGGCGCATGAACTGGAGTTGATGGTGAAGTATGGGATGAAGCCTGGGGATGTCTTGCAGGCGGATCTGATCAATGGAGCGAAGCTGCTGGGTTGGGGCGGAAAGATCGGAGAGTTGAAGGCGGGATATTTTGCAGACGTGATTGCGGTGCCCGGCAATCCGTTGGAAGATATTTCGGTGACGACGAAGGTGGGGTTTGTGATGAAGAACGGGATGATTTACAAACGGCCGTGAAGGAGAAGCCGTGAGTTTCTCCCCACGCCGCTTTGCTGCGAAATGACAAAACAAAAAAGCGGATTCAAGTTGACCGAAGCTTGTTAGAGTCCGGTGATATTGAAGCCGCAGTCGACGAAGGTGATTTCGCCGGTGATACCGCTGGCGAGAGGGCTGGAGAGGAAGAGAGCGGTGTTGCCCACTTCAAGTTGATCGACGTTGCGGTGGAGTGGGGCGCGCTGCTCGACTGCGGTGAGGATGCTGGTGAAGTCGCTGATGCCGCGAGCGGCGAGGGTTTTGATTGGGCCGGCGGAGATGGCGTTGACGCGGATTTTCCGGGCGCCGAGATCCGCAGCCAGATAGCGAACCGCAGCTTCAAGTGCAGCCTTTGCTACCCCCATGATGTTGTAGTTAGGAAAGACTTTATCGGAGCCATAGTAGGTGAGGGTGAGGATGGAGCCGCCCTCGGTCATGAGCGGGGCTGCGCCGCGCGCGAGTGCAATCAGCGAATAAGCGCTGACATCGTGAGCGATGCGGAAATCTTCGCGGGCGGTGTGGAGGACATCGTTCTTGATGTTGGGAGCGAAGCCGATGGAGTGGACGAGGATGTCGAGCTTGCCGTAAGTAGTTTTGAGCTGGTCGAAGACGGCATCGATATCGGCGTCGAGGGAGACATCGCAGCGGAAGGTTTTTGCGGAGGGCAGCTCGGCAGCGAGCTCGTCGGCGTCGCGTTGGAGGCGATCGTTCTGGTAACAGATGGCGAGGGTGGCGCCGGCTTCGGAGAGCTTCTGGGCGATGCCCCAGGCGATGCTGCGTTTGTTAGCGAGGCCGAAGACGACGGCGACTTTGCCTTTGAGATCGATCATGTTGAAGCGAATTCCTTTCCAAAATGGTGCGGTCTCAAGGATAGCAGCCGGGTTTATCTCAGGCGGGGGTCACTGGCGGTGGAGTAAGAACGACGTGTGCCGGTTTGCCTTTTGTTTCTGATGGAGGAAGACGTCGCAGCAGTTCCGGCATTCGTTTCTGGAAGCATGTGTTGCTGCAAAAATGGATTGTTGCAATAGGGGGCAGCGTACCTCATGAGGCTGTGAGCCAGTCGTATTGGGCATCGCTGATAGGGACGACGGAGAGTCGGAACTGGCGGAAGAGGATAGAGTCTTTGAAGACGGCGGCGTCGCGCATGTCGGCCAGGGTGCGGGGCTGTTTGATGGGTTTTCCGGCTTTGATCCGGACTTTGGGGTCTTTGGGATTGGCGGCGTCGACGGAGACGACGGTTGCGGTGCCGACGGCTTCTTTGCCTTTGCCGGAGTGGTAGATGACGAGTTTTTCGCCTTTTTTCATGCTGCGAAGGTTGAGGAGGGCCTGAGGGTTGGAGATACCGTCCCAGGTGGTCTCGCCGTCGCGCTCGAGGTCGGCGAAGGAGTAGGTGTCGGGTTCCGACTTCAGCAGATATGGCATCGTCTTTTGGCTCCGTTTCGGGAGGGGTCCCCCTCCTGGGTAAAATGGTGCAAAGTCTTCGAAGATAAGGTCTTAGATTGGTACTTCTACTGTGTTTCCGGGATAAAGTCCCTGTTTTCAGAGGGTGGACTCGGTAAAGTCTTCAAGGGAAAGGGTTTCATTTTGATTTTTCGATGCATTAGCTCGGTTTTTAGAGTAACAGTATAGCCAGTTGAGAGGTACTTTTTGTCAAGTCCCCCTGTTTGTGGCTGTCACATAAGAAGCCCTTCATGTCTCTGATCTTCCCGCCTCTGGAGCTGGATTTGAGTGGCAGTGGGGGATTAGGCCCGTGGCGAGGCTATGGCTATAGAGGATGCTGAAAAAGTCTGATTGTTGCGAGAAAAGAGGAGACCCGGGCCTAAAGAGGGTGCTGAAAAAAGTGGCTCGCGAAGCAAACAGCGTACCTCAGCGGCTGAAGCCGCACTGCAAACACGAGGCTTGCGGCACGGCTGAAGCCGTGCCCTTAAGCAAAGCGGACTTTTTCAGCATCCTCTAAAGCCCTCTTTTCGTGCCCGGTATTCAGGGGCCTGAAGGCCCCTGCTCCCTCCGTAACAACAAACAACGACTTTTCAGCATCCTCTCTAGGCCAGGCCTTCAACTCACGGGTTTTTTCTTCGGGGTGGGCTCTCCGGTTAAAAGTCAGATGCTAAATTTGGTGTTGTCTTCTGACGATCATCTCTCGTCGGAGTAGTTTCTATGCCGAAGGATCTGCTGGCTCGCGCGAGGGTGGGGGCTGAACGGGCCAGGGCGCCGATTCGTGCGGCTGCGTTGATGCGGATTGTGCGAGTGCAGACGACGTTCGATCGCGGGCAGGCACGGATTACGTTCGAGATGGGGCTTGCGGAGGCGCGGGGATTTCGGGGCCGCGAGGGCCGCGCTCTTCTTTCGAGAATTCAGGGAGAGCCGATGCTGAGTCCAGACGAAGCGCGTATCCGCTGCCCGAAGTGTGAGTGGAAGCCGAATGTGGAGAGCCGCTGGGGATGTAAGTGCAGGCATTGTCTGGAACACTTTTTTGACCGGCGGATTGTGTCCCGGGTGCGGGGGTATCAGTGGACGGTCACTTCGTGTCACAGCTGCGGGGAACGCTCTCCGCATGCTGACTGGTATGTGCGGAATGAAGGACCTAGCGACCCTGATCTGCAGGATACAGGTCTTTAATAATCTCTAGAGTGTTGTTTGCTTCAAGGCTTCCGTGAATGTTGGCTCGGGCTTTTCGTCGAACGCGGTAATACACATACGCGCCTGAAACCAGATGTAGGCGGGCGTAGGACCCAACTTCTCGTAGTTCGCGTCGAAGTATGGCTCCACGCTCTGTCCCTCCGGTACGGGATTCGGCCGTTTCAAGATCGCCTCAAAGACGGACCGCTGATGCCGGATCACCGCCGGATCACGTTCCTGCCAGTAGGCGGCGGCGATACGGTTTGCCCCGAACTCTTGTCTGTAGTGCTTATCGCTTTTCACGATGCCGCGACAGGCCTGCCACCAATGCCCAAGTTCGTGGACGAAGACCCAGTGATGTGTGCCTTCTTCAAATTCGCCGCGAGCCGCGGTCTCCGTCGCACCTGGCCCGAGAACACGATAGAAGAGGCCCCGCTCGGCATCTGTCATCTGTCCCCACGAGGGGGTCTTGAGGGTATTGGTCTCCGGGTCGTAGCTGCCGAACGAAGGCACGTCCACCACGAGAATCTTTGGGGGCGCGATAGGGCAGGTGAATCCGGCGTCCACGGTTGCTTTTACAAACGTATCCCGCAGAGCTGTCATCCGTGCCTCGGTGACAGCGATTTCGGCATCAGTGGCAACCGTCTTTGCCGGCGCGGTTGTCTGCCCGACGCCATTTATCGCCGATAAAACTGCAAGCAACGCACAACCCAGAAGCGATGCTATGTTCATTGACTTCGTTCTTTTTTGCGGCAGTGCTCTCGGCATCCGATTATTCCTCCGGGCTATTTTTTTCGGACTACCTTAGTTTGGCTAGTCTATTCATTTATTTTAGCCGCCGAGGTCGATGAGGTTGACCTCGGAGAGTGGCTGGCCGAGGAAGGCGGAGCCGAGGCGCTGGAATTTTTCTACGGAGTCGGTGGCGTAGAAGGCGATTGCGGGTTGCAGGTTGGAGGTTGCGGGTTGCGGGTTGTTGAGGATTGCGTGGAGGTGAGAGGCTACGGCTTCGGCGGTTGCCTGGGCGGAGTCGATGATAGTGAGCGGGTGGTGGAGGGCGGCGAGGGTGCGGCGGATGGTGGGTTCGAGCAGGGGGTAGTGGGTGCAGCCGAGGAGGAGGGTGTTGGTGGCGGGAGCTTCGGCTAGCGCTTCGGTCAGGTAGATTTTGAGGACCTCGTCGGTGACCGGGTGGTTGATCCAGCCTTCTTCTACCAGGGGGACCAGGAGCGGGCAGGCTTTTTCGTGGGCTTGCATGCCGAGAGTTTTGAGGGCGCGGGTGTAGGCGTGGGATTGGACGGTGGCGGCGGTGGCGAGGACGAGGACTCGGCTTTGGGGGAGGATCGTTGCTGCATCGGGCGAAATGCGGGGGTTCTTCGCTTCGCTCAGAATGACAGCATTATCTTTGTCGGCTTGATTGGAGTGGTGTGGCGGTTCCCCCAGCTTAGCGACGATGAGACCGTCGCGAAGATGGGACACCCGGTTTCCCACCCCAACGAGCAAATGCTCTGGCTGGAGACCCCGGTCTTCCACCCCAACGAGTAAATGCGCTCGCTGGGGGCTCCGGTCTTCCACCCCAACGTGCAAATGCTCTTGCTGGGGACTCCGGTCTTCCACCCCGACGAGCAAATGCGCTCGCTGGGGGCTCCGGTCTTCCATCCCAACAAGCAAATGCGCTCGCTGGGGACTCCGGTCTTGTGGCGGTTCGATTTCTTTGCTGATGGCCAGCGCGGCGTTCGCGCCGGGTTCGACTACGCCGATGACGGGGATGGGCAGGGCTTGCTGGATGTCTTCGAGGGCGAGGGCGGTGGCGGTGTTGCAGGCGATGACGAGGAGCTCGGCGCCTTGTTCGTGCAGGAATCTGGCGCTGGAGACGGCGTAGCGGGCGATGGTTTCGCGTGATTTGGAGCCGTAAGGAAGACGGGCGGTGTCTCCGAGATAGATGTAGTTGGCGCCGGGGATGAGGGGCAGCAGGGCGCGGAGGACGGTTAAGCCGCCGAAGCCGGAATCGAAGACGCCGATGGTTCGAGATGCTCGTTGCGGGTTGTTCGTTGCAGGTTGCGGGTTGCTGGGTGTCATTTGGTTTCGAGGGGCGGGGTGGGTTTGGTGGTGGTATCGGTGGCGGGGTAGGTGCGGAGGAGGTCGGCGTGGCCGGCGAGGGTGTCGTGGGGCTGGCCGTCGACGAGGAAGCGGATGGTGGTGATCTGGGGGAAGGCGGCGTGGAGGGTGCCGACGATCGATTCGACGGTGAGGGCTTCGACCTGGATACCGGAGGGGTGATTGTCGACGAAGGCGCCGCGGAGGTTCACGACGGCTAACTGGCCGGGTTGCTGGCCGGGTGCGGGGGCGGGATCGGTAAGGAGGAAGACGTCGTCGACGGTTGGGCCGCCCTGAAGCGGATGGGCGGAGCCGGGAGTGGCGTAGGCGGCGAGCAGATGCTCGAGTAAAGCGCGGGCGCGCAGGGTGGGGGCCTGGGGAAGCGAGGCGGACGCGGTGGTGGGGACGATGGAGGCGTCGGTGTCGTTGGCGAGGTAGAGGGTGACGTCCTCGGTGCTGGCGGCAACGGGTGCCGCGATGGGGGTGGTATCGGCGGGTGCGGCGAGACGCTGGTGAGCCTGCTCGCAGCCGCGGAGGAGGAAGGCGATCATCAGGAAAATGCCAGCGACAAGGCTCCAGAAAAGAATGCGCTGATAGCGGGGGATCATTTCTGGACTCCGGTTGATGCGGCTGACGCGGCTGCGATCTGGCGGTTGCGCCAGGAGGTGAGAGCGGCGGCGATCGCTTTTGCGATGTTTTGCTGGTAGGCAGCGTCGGTGACGAGGATTCGATCGGAGCCGGGCGGAGTGAGCGGGGCGATCTCGATGGCGACGGCGGGACAGGTGAGGTTGTCGAGCGGACGAAGCGAGGCGCGGCTGAGGATGACGGGGAGTTTCGCGTTCTGGAGGGCGAGACCGATGTCGTTGGCGAGGCCGAGGCTTTGCGGGATGGAGGCGGCCTGGGCGGTGTTCCATGGAACGGGAGCGTGGGAGTCGTCGCGATCGCCCGGGGAAGCGAGTGCGGAGGTGATGACGTGGATGCCGTTGCCGCTGGAGGTGGCGTGGAGGGTGAGGCAGGCGGTGGGGCGCGCGTGGTTGCCGATTTCAGCGCGCTGGTCGGTGGTGAAGGTGACGGAGGGGTCGGCGTCGCGGGTGGAGATGATGGTAAAGCCGCTGGCGGCGAGGAGAGTGCGGAGGCGGGTGGCGAAGGCGAGGGTGACATCCTTTTCGAGGAGGTTGTCGGGGAGATGGGCGCCGGCGTCGGGACCTCCGTGAGCGGGGTCGAGGAGGATGGTGGTGCGGGGGATGGGTTGCTGGGCTGAGGCGATGTACGCCATCGAGAAGAGGATGGCGAGGCCCAGCGCGAGATGTCTGCAGGAAAGAGGCAAGGTCGTTTGGTTGATTGTAAAGGGTGAGTGAGAAAGGAACAGCTTGCGGTGATTAACAAAAGCGGTCTCGCCTGGCTCTATATCCCACCCTTCACGATAAACCGAAAAGGATAGGGCACCCGGTTCGCTGCTTCGGTTGAGGTTGATGACCCGAGGGAGGAAGACGGTCTCGCTTTGCTCGATAACCCACCTTAGCGACGATGAGACCGTCGCGAAGATGGGGCACCCGGTTTTGTGGAAACGAGGAGATTTTAGTCGAGGGCGTAGATGGCCAGGCCGCTTAGGAGTTTGGGGTAGAAGTCGGTGGATTTTTGCGGCATGACTTCGCCGGAGAGAGAGACGTCTTTGAGCTGGTCGAGGGTGATGGGCTTGATGAGGAAGGCGATGTTGGCTTCGCCGGATTCGACGAGGGCGACGGCTTCGGCGGCTTCGCGGAGGTACTGGATGTTGCCGGTGGCGCGGATCTTTTCGGCGGTGAGGCCGAGGAGGTTGTCGAGGACGACAGTGTGGAGCTGGGCTACGCCTAGCTGGCGCTGTTTGGGGGAGAGATTGGCGAGGAGCGGGGCGATGCACTCGGGTTTTGGGGTGAGGAGATAATTGCCATCGCCGGTTGCGGCCAGGAAGCAGTCGCCGGGAGATTGGGTAAGAGTCTCCATTAGGCTGGCGGGTGATGCGTTGGCGTCGAGTTCGGTGATGGTGTAGTAGGCGCTGGCTTTGGTGATGAAGTCGGGCGAGGAGAAGTTTTCTATGCCGGTGACGACGCGGTGGGTGGGGAGGATGGTGATGCCGGGAGCGTCCATGTTGACGAAGGTCATCATCATGGCGGCCTCGGGGAAGGCGGGGACGGGGAGGTGGGTGGGGGTGAGGCGTTCGTCTTCGTCGAGGGGCTGGTTGAGGGGGAGCTTGAGCTGCGCGCCGCGCTCTTTGGCGTAGGTGACGGAGGTCTCGTAGCGGTGGTGGCCGTCGGCGATGATGAGCTTTTTGTCGGCCATGGCGGTGAGGAGGAGATTGATGAGGTTGGGGTCGGTGAGCTTCCAGAGTTTGTGGACGACGCCATACTCGTCGGTGATGGCGAGGTCGGCCGGGTTGTCGTCGAAGCCGTTGGGAAATGAGCCTTCGAAGATGAGTTTTTCGGCGGTGAAGGCGGGGTCGGAGTAGAGCATGTAGATCTGTTCGCAGTAGGCGCGGGTGGCTTTGAAGAGGGCGAGGCGGTCGGATTTGTGTTTGGGGAAGGTTTGTTCGTGGCGGTAGACGACCTTGTCGGCGTAGTCGTAGAGGTGGCCGAGGGCGATGAAGCCGCGGCGCTCGCGGGTCTCGGATTCTCCTGCTGCGGCGCCTGTTCCGGGGACGGTATAGGTCTGGGAGTAGCCGTAGATCGCGGGTTCGGACTCTTCGGCGAGGATGTGGTCGCGGCGCCAGTCATGGAGATACTCGGCCGCGCGGGTGTAGACGTTGTGGGCCTGTTCGCCGGGCGGGAGGAACTCCTGGGGCTCGGTGTCGCCGGGCTCGTGTTTGCCGAGGATGATG
>DATAVY010000259.1:0-5914 GCA_036267495.1 Edaphobacter sp. | reverse complement strand
CACCGTCGACATGGCCGGCAACGTCTGCGCCACCGAACACACGCTGCGAAAGACCGCATGGCGCAAAGGCTACGACGACCAGATCGCCTTCCGCCGCGACCAGATCGACCGCATGGTCCAGTTCGCCGAATCCCCGCAATGCCGCATGGCCGCCCTCATTCAGCACTTCGGTGACACCGCCGACGGCCTCCGCCCCTGCGGCCACTGCGACTTCTGCGCCCCGCAAAACGCCACCGCGCAAACCTTCCGCCCTCCCACCACCGAAGAAGAACGCCAGCTCCGCGCCATCCTTCGCGCTCTTGAAAACTCTGCCGGACAAACACGCGCCACCGGAAAACTCCACACCGAACTCTCCACTGCCGCCCTCCGCAACACCCCCGCTGCCGACCGAAAAATCTTCGACACTCTCCTCGACGCCCTCACTCGGGCAGGACTCATCACGCTCAATCAAGATCAATGGACCAACCCCGAAGGCAATCTCATCAACTACAAAAAGGCCTCCCTCACCCACGAAGGCCGCACCCTCACCGGGCCCCTCCCGCCCGACCTTCTCCTCAAAGACATCTCAGCCAACACAGCGAGCACTTCATCGAGAAAAAAATCCGGCAACGCCAGCAGCCCAAAATCCTCGAAGACCTCGCTGAAAGCCGAACGCGAACAAGCCACCGCCACCTACACTGCCGATCAAAAATCTCTCGAAGCCGCTCTCCGCGCCTGGCGCAAAGCCGAGGCCGCAAAAACCGGCAAACCAGCCTTCATCGTCTTCAGCGACAGCGTCCTCCACAACCTCGTCATTGCGCGCCCTGCAACACTTGCGGAACTCCACACCGTCGCCGGCATCGGCTCGGAAAAAGTCGATCGCTACGGCGCGGACATCACTGCAATCTGCCGCTCGGAAGCTACGGCCACTCTTGCTCTGAATAATAAAGAAGCGTCGTCTCGACCGAAGCAGAGTGAAGCGGAGAGATCCCTGCGTTCGGCCCGGACAATGCAAGATGCATCTCGCCTCCCAACCAACACTGCCTCTACCGAAACTTTCACTCGCCTCCGCATCACCACACCCGAGCCAGACATCCTCACCACCGAACAGCACGCCCTCGACAAGCGCCTTCGCGACTGGCGCAAAGCGGAATCCGAAAAACTCAATCTCCCGCTCTTCTTCATCATCGCCTCCACCACGCTGCGCAGCATCGTCCTCGCCCGACCGCAAAATCTCGCACAGCTCAAAACCATCCAGGGCCTCGCCCACGAGAAAATCGAGCAATTCGGTTCCGCCATCCTCGACATTTGCACTGCCTGAGACGAGCCTTACACAACTGATTCATTCTTCCTTCCGCATCGCTCTGTGCTAACGTCCAATTCAGAGAGCCATGCCCAGCCCCGACGCCACCCGCCACACCCCCATCTCGACAGATACACCCACTATCGACGAGCGCGCCAACCACTGCTTCGGCTGCGGCCCCGCCAACCCGCAGGGCCTTCATCTCGTCTTCACCACCGACACCTCCAATCCCGAACACATCACCGCCACCACACACATCCAGCTCGACCGCATGCATGAAGGGCCGCCGGGCCACATCCACGGCGGCATTGTCGCCGCGCTCCTCGACGAAGCTATGAGCAAGCTCAACCGCCCGCTCAACGTACTCGCGATGACGCGCCACATGGAGGTCGACTATCTCCGCCCTGCCCCGCTTTATCAACCCCTCATCCTCACCGCACGCCACCTCAGCCGCGCCACGAAACCCGATGGCACCCCTGACCGCAAGCTCTTCCACCAGGCTGAACTGCAACGCCTCGACGGCACCGTTCTCGCTCGCGGCAAAGGCCTCTTCATCGTCCTCGACGAGCGCGTCCTCGCGGCCGCCGGCTTCTCCGCCCCGCAGCCCTGAATAGTGGCTGGTCATGGCAAGAAAATACGCTGTTGCCAATCCAAAGTTTATAATTCGCGGGCGGCGTCTTCTGTAATCACTAAGTGCAAATTGATTTGAGAGATATTTACGTTCTGGCAGCAGGGCTGTTCCTCCTGCCTTCATCCTCGCCGTCACGCGTCTCTCTGGATGAGGTAGTAATCCGCGGAGAGAAGCCCGACTCTTCTTGGTATTGGCGTGCAGGCTCAGTTGGCATTTTTCTTCAGACGGATAAACAACTCAATCCCTGCGGCACAAACTAATGCGACTGCCGATACATACATCGATAGTTTCATTACCCGAATGTAAAACTGATAAACTTAAGACTCTCGCGGACATCAGGCAGCAGAGTGCGCCCACCGCCGCGCGCTACATCCAAGTCGCAGGAGAAACCCCATGGCAGACCACATCAGCAACGGCAATTTCGGTACCCCGTCCTTCGACTCCGCGTCCCTCCGCCTCAAACTCGGCCTCGCCGAGATGCTCAAAGGCGGGGTCATCATGGACGTGATGAATGTAGCCCAGGCCGAGATCGCCGAAGAGGCCGGCGCCATCTCCGTCATGGCCCTTGAGCGCGTGCCCGCAATGATCCGCGCCGAAGGCGGCGTCGCCCGCATGGCCAGTCCGAAGCTCATCAAAGAGATCATGGCCGCCGTCACCATCCCGGTCATGGCCAAGGCCCGCATCGGACATTTCGCGGAAGCCCAGATCCTCCAGTACCTCGGCGTCGACTTCATCGACGAGTCCGAAGTCCTCACCCCCGCCGACGAGACCTACCACATCGACAAGCATGCCTTCACCACGCCCTTCGTCTGCGGCGCCCGCAACCTCGGCGAAGCTCTTCGCCGCATCGCCGAAGGCGCCGCTATGATCCGCACCAAAGGCGAACCCGGCACCGGCGACGTGGTCCACGCCGTTCAGCACATGCGCCAGATCGTTCGCGAGATCAAAGCCCTCACCGTCCTCGGCGACGAAGAGCTCTACAACGCCGCCAAGGTCCATGGCGCACCGTACGAATTGGTCAAGTTGGTCGCCAAAAACGGCAAGCTCCCCGTGCCCAACTTCTCCGCCGGCGGCATCGCAACCCCGGCCGACGCCGCACTCATGATGCAGCTCGGCGCCGAAACCATCTTCGTCGGATCCGGCATCTTCATGAAGGAGCGCGCCACTCCGCTCGACGTCGAGAACGATCCGAAAGAGCGCGAAGAGGCTGTTTCCCGCGCACGCGCCATCGTCATCGCCACCACCCACTTCAACGATCCCAAGATCGTCGCCGAAGCCAGCGAATCCGTCACCGGAACGATGAAGGGCCTCGCGGCCGCGGCAATCGAAGAGCAAGACCTGATGCAAACCCGGGGCTGGTAGCAGCGAATAATGCCAGATGCTTCATTGATGGTCATTTGCAAACCGAAGGTGCCGCTCGCCTTGCCTCTTAGACAAAAAAGAGTTCCAAATTACGAACTTCCTTTCGCGAAATTAAATCTCCAATTCACCCCCAGACATCTGCACAATCTCTCCTGCCACACTGGTGAAAAATATTCTTGAACGCGCAAAGCGATGACACCGCTCAGTTCCAACTGATAGGTGAGGGCTTTCGCTTTTTTGTACTTGGGCGATTCTCAATAGAGATTTTCCTCTCGGCCGCAACAAACTGGCAGATAAGATCGCTACCATAATTAAAGAGCCGTATAGAAAGCCAGAATGAGCACGCAAGCCGTCCCGCAGCAAGCAAAAAAGCCCGCTAACATCACCCAGGAACAAACCATGTTCCGCGTACTCGCCGCGGTTAGCTTCTGTCACGTGCTTAACGATATGGTGCAGTCGCTGCTGCCCTCCATCTACCCCATCCTCAAATCGTCCTTCCATCTCAACTTCACTCAGATCGGCTTCATCACTCTCACCTTCCAGATCACTGCTTCCCTCCTGCAGCCTGTCATCGGACACTACACCGACCGCAAGCCCCTGCCCTACTCGCTCCCCATCGGCATGGTCTTCACTCTCATCGGTCTGCTTCTCCTCGCGATTGCCCCGACATTCCCCCTGCTGCTCCTCGCCGCCGCCCTCATCGGCGTAGGCTCTGCGGTCTTCCATCCTGAGTCTTCACGTGTCGCGCGCATGGCATCCGGCGGCAAACACGGCTTCGCCCAATCCTTTTTTCAGGTTGGAGGAAACACCGGCTCCGCCATCGGCCCTCTGCTGGCCGTCTTCATCGTGCTCCCCTACGGACAGATCGGCTCCGCCTGGTTCTCCATCGCAGCCCTGCTCGGTATCGTCGTGCTGCTGCGCGTCAGCCGCTGGTACAAGGGCCGCCTCAGCCATCTCGAAAGCCGGCCGGAAACGCAGATCGAAGAGGCTTCAGCATTGCCGCGCAAGCAAGTGATCGCCGCCATCGCCGTTCTCATCGCGCTTGTCTTTTCGAAGTACTTCTATCTCGCCAGCCTCACCAGCTACTACACCTTCTACCTCATCACGAAATTTCACGTCTCCGTTCAGAGCTCGCAGCTCCATCTCTTCGTCTTTCTCGCCGCAGTCGCCGCCGGAACCTTCATGGGCGGACCCATCGGCGATCGCGTCGGACGCAAAGCCGTCATCTGGTGCTCCATCCTCGGCGTTCTCCCCTTCACTCTCATCCTGCCCTACGCGAATCTCTTCTGGACAGGAATCCTCAGCATCGTCATCGGCTTCATCATCGCCTCTGCGTTCTCCGCCATCCTCGTTTACGCGCAGGAGCTGGTGCCCGGCCGCGTCGGAATGATCTCCGGACTCTTCTTCGGATTCGCCTTCGGCATGGGAGGCATCGGAGCTGCCATCCTCGGCAAACTCGCCGACATGACCAGCATTGTCTTCGTCTACAAGATCTGCGCGTATCTTCCGGCCATCGGCCTGCTGACCGGCCTTCTTCCCAATCCGCGAAGATCGCATCCGGCAACGAAGATCGCCTGAACTCCGGCGGTTATTAAAAATTTTCCAGAGAATTCCAGGGCAGCACCACGATCGTCTTGTCCCGCCAATAACCCAGCACGCCCCGGTCGATGATCCTCGGATCGGTTTCGTGCTCCACATCATTGCGATGCTGCGCGAAGAACTGCTTCGCTCCCGCCTCCGTCTCAAAGACGATGAAGTCGTCAGGATGCCGCCGAACCTCGCTCCGCAGGCTCTCGCGAAGCACTCGCGTATCGCTGATCGTGCCCGGAGCGAGAATCCGCGCAAAATTCATCCTCAAAGGTTTCGCCGAAGGCGCAACCGAAGCTCCGACAGGCGAACCCATCAGCATCGGCAGTCCGCATAAAAAAACCATGGCTCCGGAGACTCGCACCTTCGCGTTATAGCGCCCTGCATCCTCCCTCTACATCCCCCAAATGTTGTATCTCCTCGAACCCATCGAGCTTTCACAGAGATGCGAGCCTCACAGCGGTCCAAACTCACGTCTATACTTCCGAGATACCCGATCAGCAGGCAGCGAGCACACGATCCATGCGCACCCGTGTCAATACTCCGATCGATCTCAAAGTGCGGCTGCCGCGAAACCGCACAATCAAGCTCGCCACACTTCTACTGCTCTTCTCGCTGACCGCCGCCCTGGTGCCGCAACAAACCACAGCGCGGCGCGAACACCCTTACCGGAGCAACGCCGCCAAACCAACATGGGCCGTCAGCGCTCTCGTCGACGGCTACTTCGTCCCCGGCGAACAAGGCTACGCCGACCCCATCGTCACCGCCGACCACGGCTGGCTTCACCTCGAAGGCCGCTACAATTACGAAGACCTCCACACCGGCTCCGCATGGCTCGGCTACAACTTCAACTTCAGTTCACACAATCCCGAAAAACAAGTCGATATCACCCTCACCCCCATGCTCGGCGGCGTCTTCGGCCGCACCGACGGAATCGCCCCCGGTCTGGAGGCATCGCTCACCTGGAAAAAATTCAACTTCTGGATCTCGAATGAATACGTCTTCGACACGGGCGACTCCGCCAATAATTTTTTCTACACCTGGCCGCAGAT
>DATAVY010000258.1:0-17619 GCA_036267495.1 Edaphobacter sp. | reverse complement strand
CTCTGCCTGTCCGTAAAGACTTGCGCCGAATACGGGTCTTTCCAGCCCAGATTGTTCCAGTAGGTAACGTGTTCGCTGATCCCAACGATCAACTGGCCGGCCCCCGTCTCCTTGAGATGAACCTGACGGAGCAGCCTGTCGGCAGGCGGACAACTGGAGCATCCTTCCGAGGTGAACAGCTCCAAAATCACAACCGAAGTAGGACTCGGGCTGGAAGGGGCTGTGGGCTGTGCAGCCTCAAGTCCTGGCTGTACTGCTACGAACATCGCTGAAGTTGCGATTAGCTGGCGAAGACGCATAGGAAGCCTCCAATGTGGCTCTCGTCTGACGCGCGATCCCGGAATCGGTTACACGGGCTGCCTGTACCATTCTTCCTGTAACCAAACAGCTTCCAGTGGTTCTAACGAACCGAAGCGCAAGAATGAGCCTGTGCTATTCGCTTCGTGAGGAAGCCATGAAAAAGCTCTTGAACGTCTATCGCCGCATCACCGTGGGTCTGTCATTTTTGCAATCGCCTATGCTCCTGGTAGTGCGCCTTTACTGGGGATTTCAATTCACCCAGACCGGATGGGGAAAGCTCCACAACCTTGCGAAGATCACCGGATTCTTCGCAAGTCTGAATGTGCCCGTACCGGGCTTCACTGCACCCGCCATTTCGACCTTGGAGTTCATCGGCGGTATCCTTCTTATGCTGGGTCTCTTTTCAAGGCCCATCGCCTTCCTCCTGGCCTGCAACATGTTCGTCGCCTATTGGACCGCGGACCGCGAAGCGCTCACCTCTGTGTTCTCCGATCCGGGCAAGTTCTATGTCGCCGACCCCTACACTTTCCTGTTCGCCTCATTGATGGTCCTTATCTTCGGAGCAGGTTTGTTCGCAGTCGATACCCTGATCGCAAAACGAGTGAAAGCTTTCGAGCAGTGAACGAGCCTAAGACTTCAAATCGGACTGAAGCGGAGATGATCGCCGCGATTCTCGGCGGAGAGACGCAGGTCTTCCATGACCTGATTCGCCCTCATGAACCAAGTGTCTATTTGATGGCTTTGTCCTATATGAAGAATGAGGCGGATGCCGAGGATGTGGCCCAGGAGGCGTTCGTGCGGTCCTTCCGCAATTTGGCGTCATTCCGTGCAGAATCGAAGTTCAGTACCTGGCTCATCAGCATCACACTCAATGAGGCGCGGACGCGGCTTCGCAGGAAGATGCTAGTTCGCATGGATTCACTCGATACGCCTCCGGACGAAGATCAGCATGTTTCCCCGGCTTTGCTGCGCGATTGGCGTGAGATACCCTCTGAGGTGGTCGAGAGGGGAGAAATCAGGAAACTCCTTCAAGATGCTATCGCCTGTCTTCCTGATATCTATCGTCAGGTCTTCTTGCTTCGGGACGTAGAGGAAATGAATATCAACGAAACAGCTGCCGCTTTGAATATCAGTGTTCCCAGCGTCAAAGTTCGGCTACACAGGGCGCGTATGATGTTGCAAAAACAACTGGCTCCTCAATTGAAGGCTGCCACGCAACAATCGAGGAGGAGGTGGTTCCCATGGTCATAGATTGCAAACACATCTGGAATTTCATCTCCGACTACATTGATGGAACGCTGACGGAAGAAGCGAGGGTGGACGTTCAAAAGCACCTCGAACACTGTGAGATTTGCTCAGCGATCCTCGACTCCACGCGGAACGTCATCATCCTGACCGCTGATGACCGCGTATTCGAACTACCAGTAGGATTCAGCGAACGGCTGCACGCGCGGATTGATCTGGAGCTCGAAGAGTACCGGGGCGACGGAGTGAAGCAGTCGCCGTGAGAGTTTGCTGATCGTTAACACTCACGTACTTTCGTACATTTCTGTACAAGGAAGAGCACATTGAGTATCCATTCCTCGAGACGGTGTCGATTCTGACACCGCCTCGATTTCGCACTTGGATTAACTGGATTTGGGCAAATCCACCGTCAACGCAGATTTCGCTGCCGTTTACGAAGCTGGAATCGTCAGAAGCGAGGAAAAGAGCTGTTGTTGCGATTTCCTCCGAGCGACCTAATTCCTTTCGCGGAATGCCTGACACGAAATACTCCTTCGCCTCTGCGGGGATATTCGCCATGGCGTTCGTGGCGATCGGTCCTGGACTAAGCACATTCACCCGAATCCCACGCTCTGCGAGTTCTACCGCCCAGGATCGGGCGAAAGACCGGAGAGCGGCTTTGCTTCCCGCATAGACTCCCAGTCCGGGCATACCCTTGAGATGGGCGATCGATCCATTCATGATGATCGATCCTCCGTTCCGCATCATTGGCAGCGCTTTCTGCACGGTGAAGAGCGTGCCGCGCGTATTTAGAGCGAAGAGGTTGTCGAACTGCTCTTCTGTAATTTCCCGCAAGGGCGCGCGACCGCCATGACCCGCGCTGGCAAAGACGACATCGATATGGCCCTTCTCCTTCCTAACGATCTCGTAAAGTCGATCCAAGTCGGCCAGGTTCGCTGAATCCGCCCGCACTCCAGTTACATCATGCCCAATAGCATTGACCGCATCATCTAGATTTTCTTGTCTTCGCCCTGTAATGAACACATAGGCCCCCTCCTCGGTAAATAGTTTTGCCGACGCCAACGCCATCCCAGAAGTTGCGCCGGTGATTACAGCCACTTTGCCCTTCAGCTTGCCCATGAATACTCTCCTATCGCCTGTACTGAGGTTGACTCGCTCGTTGTGTAAGTGCGCGATTTGGACGACTGCCCACATAGACAGAGAATCGCGGTAGTCTGACACGCAGTTCCGCGAAAAGGTTACAGGCGCAGGGGCTGAGTACGCTTCTCCGTGCTCCAGCCTACTATCTGAGGTTCGCCGCTATACGCTCCTGGATAATCACCGACATCGAATCGCCTGGTTTGCGGCTAATGACATCGAGGATTCCGCTTTTATCGGCAGCTTGTGCCGAGCGCCGTAAACGAGCTGCGGAACGCCACGCCGTTCACAGTGCCTCGCACCTTTATCAGGCCGTGCGTCCCAAAACACGTCGCAGACTCCGGCCAGACGACATAGGTGCCAGGGCAGTTTTGGCTGAGATCAGCAATTCGTCGACTTTCATGATCTCGCTGCGCTCCCTCTGAAAAGAGAAATATCCCCTCTGGACACCCATAAAGAGAAAAGAAAAGCCTAGACAAGCGAGAGAGAATCTCTGCGTTAGTCTATGTAGCAATCAGCACTCAATCTGCATCACTCTGAGGTCTCCCATTCGAACAGCCCTCGCCCTCTTCGCGCTTCTCTCCGCCTCGTCGCTCGCCCAGACCCCAGCCGCCCCCAAATCCTTCGTCATCACGGACGTCCACATCAGCCCGTTCACGTCCAACCCCTTCATGCACGGCAACTCCATCCAAGGCGACCGCTACTTCCTCACCCAGGCCACTATGGTCGACCTCATCGCCGCCGCCTATGGCGTCGATGCAGCCAACGTGCAGGGAGGTCCCACCTGGCTCGAGCATGATCGCTACGACATCCGTGCCAAAGTCCCACCGAAGACCACGCAGGACGATGTCAAGCTCATGCTTCGTACCCTGCTCGCCGACCGTTTTCACCTCGTCGTCAAAACCGGCACGGCTCCTATGCCGACCTACATCCTCTCCGCCGGTCCCGGAAAGCCGAAGATGACCGAATCGGAAGGCACTGGCGAGGGCTCCTGCATCCCTCTCCCTCCGCCACAAAACCCTCCCCCCGGTGCACCGTCCTATATCACCGTCAGCTGTAAGAACCTCACTATGCCCGCTCTCGCCGACACCCTCCATAACTTCGCAGGCGGATATTTTGATCAACCTGTTGTTGACGAAACCAACCTCGCAGGAGCCTGGGACTTCACCCTCAAGTGGACCGGTAAGGGCCAGCTTGAAAAGCAGGGTGCTGACGGCATCTCCATCTTCGCCGCTGTAGAAAAGCAACTAGGCCTGAAGGTGGAATTAAAGACCGCCTCCCGCCCCGTCTTCCAGGTTGCGAGCGTTGACGAAACTCCTACTCCCAACGCCGCCAATATCGCCGAAGCTCTTCCTGAGCCGCCCGCGGCCCCTTTCGAGGTCGCCGTCATCAGACCCAGCGCACCCGATGAGCACGGATACGGGCGCATCACCGGCGACCAAATCGAGACGCGTGCCATTCCCCTCCTGTTTCTTATCAACTTCGGCTGGGACCTCAATCCGAATGACAAAGAGAGTATCGCCAACGCTCCGAAGTGGCTCGACAATGCCAAGTTCGACATCCACGCCAAGGCCGGAGCCAACGTGCGCGTCGACAAATTCTCCTCTGGCAACCTCATCAATTACGAAGACCTCCGCAACATGCTTCGGGCCTTGATCACAGATCGTTTTCAGATGAAGTGGCATATGGAGGATCGTCCCGTTACCGCCTACACCCTCATAGCGGTCAAACCCAGACTCAAGCCCACGCTCGACCCGGCCGAACGTACAAAATGTACGGAAGGTCCAGGTCCCGACGGTAAAGACCCCCGCATCGCTAGTCCCGTCCTCAACCGGCTCATCACCTGCCAGAATATGACGGTCGCCCAGATTGGCGACGAGCTCCAACACGTAGCCAACGGCTACATCTACAACACCGTCGTCGACGGCACCGGCCTCAAGGGCTCCTACGACTTCACTCTCAGCTTTAGCTCCGCCGATAAGATCCTTCCCAATGCCAGCGGCGGTGCCAACAGTTCCGACGCCAACAGCTCCGATCCCAATGGTGCACTCTCCGTCTTCGACGCCGTCAGCAGACAACTGGGCCTGAAATTAGAAAAGACAAAGCGTCCCTACCCTGTCCTGGTTATCGACCACATCGAGGAGACTCCTACCGAGAACTAGAACACTTTACCCGGGCGCGGTCGCACTCCGTTCCGGCACGGTAGGGTTCTCGGCCATGTCCAACCAGGCCCCGCAACAGTCCGGATTCTGGAAGACACGCTCGACGCACTCGACCGGGAGGTCGAACAATGGAAGCCCTCGCCGCCTCACGCCGGCGAACCATCCTTCGGCCCCTTGAGTCGGAGTTTACCTACGGCGATTGCAACGAACTGTAACTTTCAACGAATACAACGAAGAATGCACGGCCCTGCATCCGTCGGAGGGGTGGGGTTCCCAATGATCCAACACATGGCAAGAATGGCTCGTTGTCTTGAATCGCTAAATCAAATGCCCGCAGAGGAAATGGATGACTATTTGCTCGGGTTCAGTGCCGGCCTGGCGGGTGAAGAGTCAGACCAAAGCAAGAGCAAAGTTTGGATCCGCGCCTGGGAAGAAGCGCAGGAGACTTTCATTCCTCCTGTGCAAATTCCTTCGAAGCCGAATTGACAGAATCGGGCCGGTAAGCGGCCCAACGGGACCTATCTCGAGACCTTCGCAATCGTCACTACGGAACCCAACGAACTCGCACCCGAGGGACTATGACCGGTGGCTAGGAATTGATGACAAGGGCGGCGATCCGCGGCCGCAGTTCGATCTGCTGCATCCCTTCGACGCCGACAAGATGAAGATGACCCCGGCCAATCCAGCAGTGGGTAACTGGCGAAACAAGGGCCCCGAGATGCTGGATGCGCCGCCGTAATTTCCGAAGGGGACTATTGAAGATCAAAGACAAAGGACAAGCCAAGCTGAACAGCAGGCAGCGCAGATAAACTTAGTTTTCCATATTGAACGCCAAGTCTCGACTTGTCGAGAACGCGCACTTGATGCACAGTGCTACGCACTCTTTGCCAGGGGAGGCTCCTGGATTCACGATGATTTCCCCTGCAGGCAGGCGAATGCAGAAGTCAGTGTGTTTTTCTGCTTTCTCAATGCGGCTGGTGAGAAGCACCACAACAATAGTATTGTTGCCGTTCAAAGTGCGACGGGACATCACCAACCATAGCCGCTGCCCTTTTGCTCTGAACCTATCGCATTTGTGTCCTCATCCCAGTAGATCTCCCCAGGTGAGACTACTCGGGTTGGTTCCACGTTCACGACTCCAGATAAGCGTCTCTCATTGAAGAAGCCAGTAATTCCTGCTCTTCATCGTCAAACTCGATTGTGATCATTTCGTCGCGCGCTGGCTTCGTACCTACGTCAGCAGCCAGTTTGATGTAAGAATATGCATTCACGATGGTGCGTAATCCCTCCGAAACGCAGTCCAAGACCTCCGGGAAAATAGCCGTCTTTGTGCGCATTGACATCTTCAAAATATCAAGGTGGAAACGACCGTATAAGACATGCGAGACAAACATCTTCGCCATCTCACCATCGGTTCGCACAAGATCGGGCTTGACCATTTCGCTATTGCAGACGCGATCGGCAAGATCATTTATTTTCCGGAGAGTCCAGACTGTAAACAGAGCTTGGTTCTTCATATCTTCGCCAAACGATTGAACGCCCAACTCGCGAAAGTCCGCTTCCATTTCAGACAAAGATTCGTAGGTCAGACGATCGATAACCTGTGTAGGCACCATCGCTGTAATAAAGCTACTCAAACCGATCATGAGATGGGTGTACGTGACAATGTACTGATCACGGGCAACCGTAAATTGAGCTGCCGTACGCTTCGATAGCATGTCCGTGAGAATGTCGTTCCAGATGGTGCTGATATTTCTCAACAGATCCTCTGTCGTCCCATCGACCTGCTCTGCCGCGCGCCGGGCGGGGAATGCTAAAAAAGCCAGCGCACCGGCTTGGCCGGCACTCGAGGGAATAGTGGCAGTGGTATTCATTTTTTTCCTCTAGCTTGCGGGTGTAACTTGCCCGAGCGATTGCGTTCGCGAGGGGTTACTTGATGGCTATGTATGAGGCGGAACGTTTGCACGTTCAGATCCATCGGAATCCCTTGATTGTTACACGCTTCTCATTACAGACCGGATGCACACTCCATCGTGCTTTGGGTAGCCTTCTACAGCATCTTGCGCCGCAACGCAACAGTACATGGCCCGAAAGTGTTACCCCTAGGGTCAGGGTAACATTTGTTTGCACCTTAAGGGAAGCCGCAATCATTTGCGAAAGATGCGGAAAATACATTCAATAAACATTGTTTTCAAGCATATAAAGCGAAGAAGAGTCTCGCCAAAAGGATCATCACATCAATCGTTTGAAGTTCGGATGATCGGGATGGCCTTCGGGAACGTCTTCATTCCTCTGCGTATTTGGGTTCCAGGCCTTGTAGCCGCACAAAACGAATTCGATTTCCCATCCGCGGCGTGCTCCGGCTCGTCCGGCGCCCATTTGACCGAGGCTCTTCTCCCATAACGGCAGCCTTGCATTTCACGCCGGCCGATCCCACATAACGAGCACGGCGCTCCGACGGATGATCACGAAGCCAAGCCGTTGCGCAATTATCGGCTACTTACGGTTCTACCCAGACTGCATAACCTCTGCAGCGAGGCGCTTGACGTCTTCGCTGGGGATGAGGACGCGACTACCCATGCGGCGGGTGCGTAGTTTGCCATCGCTGATGAGGTAGTCGATCGATCGGACTGAGACGGCAAGCGAACTCGCCGCTTCGTTGCGGGAATAGAAGAACTTTTCTAAGGCTGCTGCAACGCGCGCGCGTCGAGGGGGACCTACCTTGTTTTTCTGTCATGGACTCTCTCTTGGTGCCGGAGGCGGGGTCGCTACTTGTCTAGAGGCTTAGACCGATTTTTCGAATCGTCGACAATCTTTTGCATGTGGGCTTTGCTATCAACGCGATAGCATCTCTCGATACCCAATTTCTTCATCGCGTCGGCAGTCGGGCGAGATAGACCCTTCTCATACTGCATCACAGATTGTTTTGACACTCCGAGGAACGCACCGAACACTTATCAGGTTTTATGGTGCCGACGTCCGTGCAGGCAAAGTTGATGTAACCGGTTTATGTTGAGTGAGTTCGTTTCTCACGGGATGTTGTCTTGTTCTGATTTACAATCAACCTTGAGCATCGTCTAACATCAGAAGTACCGCGGGAGCAGTTTTGCACTTAGCAAGAATCGAAGCAGAACGAAATACCCAGTCACGGCCACACCGGCGTATCTTTTCGTCCGTAATTCACGCCCTCTGGTCGGCATCCGGGCTTGTCCTGGCAGCCGCCGCCCTTATCTCAGTCGCTGGCTGCGGCAACACCTACCGCCCCGTCGTCAGCGCCATTAACCCAGTCGGCCCCGCCGCGCAGCCGCAGAAATTCGCCGTAGTCATCTCCTCCACAGGCGCAGCTGCAGCGAGCACCACAGCTACATTCAACTCGGGTGCTTCCTCGATCACAGTATCTTCTGCTACTGGCATTGTCAGCGGCCAGTCGGTAATAGGCGCGGGCATCGCTGCCAGTACGACGGTGTCTGGTCCTCCCTCAGGAACCACTGTCAATCTTTCCTTGCACACCACGGCTGCAGGCTCAAACACGCCTGTTACGTTCATCAATCCCAACCCAGGCCTTGTCACCTTCGTCGACTTCGCCGGAGATACCGTTCTCATCACCGCCAGCATTGGCGTTGACCCCTACTATCTCATTCTCAACAGTGGCGGCCAAACCGGCTACACGCTGAACAGCGACCATACCCTCACCACCTTCGATATCGACACCTCACTTTTGTCCAGCAGTATCCTCCAGACCACGCTGCTTCCAAATGCTAATCCGGCAAGCATCTTTCCGGAGGGGGCCAACACCTACGTCTCAGACCCCGGGCTGCAATCCGTCTCCCAGTTCACGGGACAACCGCTCAATCTCCAGCAGCAGCTCTCCATCGACCCCGCATTCACTCCTGTTTACACGGTTGGGATAGCAAGCGCTCCGCGTGTCTACGCCATCAGCCAACGCAACGGCGGAGGCCTCGGCCAGGTATCAACCATTGAAACGTCGAGCAACACCATCGACCCCAATCCGATCCCCGTCGGCCAGACTCCCGTCTATGGTGTCATGACTAATGATGCCAAGCGCGCGTTCATCATGAATCAGGGCGATGGTACGGTGAGCGTCATCAACGCCCAAACCAATCAACTGGATGTCGTTCCCGCAGGCGCCACCAACCCGATCACTGTAGGCGCCTCGCCGCTCTGGGCTGACTTCGCTCCGAGCCGGAACGAAATGGTCGTCGCGAACGAAGGCGACAAGGTCACCCCTGGCTCCGTCAGCATCATCAGCATCCCGCTCTGCTCGGCCAACGCCCTGCCCACCAATCCCAACTGCGACGTGAACAACCCCGTCGACGCGATTGGCTTCGGCACAGTCCTCGCCACCGTCCCGGTCGGTATTAATCCAGTGATGGTCGGTGTTCTGCAGGATGGCACTCGCGCTTACGTCGTCAACAGCGGCAACCCCAATCTGCCCTGCGCTGCACCCACCACCGCCCTTCCGCTAGGCAACTGCACTGTTTCCGTGATCAATCTCAATACCAATACCGTCACAGCAACCATCCCGATTCCCACTCAGCCGGGTCTTGGTCCCACGGTAGTCCAAAACGGCCATCCCAATTACATCGCAGTCACCACTGGCTCGCCCACCGGCAAGATCTACGTCACCTCACCGGAGTCCAACTTCATGACCGTTCTCCGCACCGATACGGACGCAGTCGACACCACCATTCCGCTACAAGGCAACGGAGTCTCGGTTCGCGTGACCTCGCCATAAGCAAACACAGGAAGACACACCAAAAGGCCATCCCGCACAAGGATGGCCTTTTCACTTTGGCACTCGAGTCCTCTCGCTATTCCCCAGCCAGAATAATCGGCTGAGTTGGGGTCGCCGATCCGCCCTCGTCCTCGATCGTCACGCCAAACGCCTTCGCCTGAACCCCCTTGGGCATGGGAGGCATGATCACGCTTGCATTGCCTCGCGCATCAGGGTGGAACATTCCTGCGGGAATCGGATTCTGTCCCTCGCCCGCCGGGATCAGCCAAAGCTCATACGTCTTTGCCGGCTGTAACGGAGCCAGATTACTCGCCAGAAAGATCAGCGTGCCTTTGCTCGCCACATACGTAGCGCGGCCCGTTGGCAGCGGCGCCGTCACACCCTTGGTCGTCAGCGTCACCCTCATCGCCGAGCTGTCCGTCATCGTCTCCAGCACCTGGCGCGCCGCCGCCGCATCAGCCGCCAGATGATCGATCTGGCTCGCCTGCGTCGTCACTGTGCCACGCAAAGCCTCGCGCCCGCGGTATAGATCACCTCCCGTTATCGCCAACCCAGCCGCCACCGCCCATCCAATCCACGGCAACACTTTACCTGCAACACCTCGCTTTGGTTGATTGTCCTCGTTCAAATAGCCGCCCAGTCCGAGTCCGATCGATCTACCCTCTGAGTCCGTTGGCTCTGCAACCGCTGCGCTCGTCTGAACCGTAGTCCCTGTTTCCGCCGCACCAGCGTCCGCAACAGGCGGAAGGTCAATCGGAATCGCCTTCTTCTCCCGTCCTACTTGTCGCATCAGCCGTTCCCGCGCCGGCACCGGCGCCGCATGCATCTCAGCCGTCAGCGCATAGGTTGCCAGGTCGCCTTGAATCTCGGCCAATTCCTTTCGCGCCTCTGCCGACTGCGCAACATAAGCCGCCACCTCCGCCCTCTCTTCGTCCGGAAGCAGCTGCATGGCAAACAGCGCCAGGTCTTCCGAGCTAATCCGTCGCTCTTCGCTCATACGGTAAACGCCTTTCTCAGCGAGGTGAGCGCGCTGCGTATTCTCGTCTTGACCGTGCCCAGTGGATCGCCGGTTATTTCGGCGATCTCCGAGTGCGTCAGTCCATCAAAAAACGCCATCTCCAGCGTCTTCCGTTGTTCGCTCGGAAGCATATGAATGATGGAGCGCGCCCTCTCCATCAAGCTGTTGCGCTCCGCTTCATCTGCCAGGTTGTAGTTCGAAGCCAGCGCCATATCGTCGACCTGCTCCGTCGGCCGTTTTCGCCGCAGCGCATCAATCGACCGGTTTCTCGAAACCACCGCCAGCCAGCCGCCAAGACTGCCTCGCGTCGCCACAAAACCATCCGGATTGCGCCAGATCTGCATAAAGACTTCCTGTAAGACGTCTTCGGCCGAAGACGGGTCGCGCAGTACCCGTAACGCTACCGAATACACAACCTTCGAGTAACGGTCGAACAGCGACGCCATAGCCTGTTCATCGCCTCTCACCACCAGCGCCAGCAGCGTCGCGTCGTCCTGCGCCGAGGATGAAGGAGAGTTCACGAGTCCCGTTTCTCTATACATAAAAACGCACCTGAGCCTGAAGCAGATTGCACAGATTTCAACTATTTGCGGACGATCGGGGCTCCGCTTGCTCTTACGTCTCTGCGCTGAGGAATGCGATACCAGTGTAACTTTACTCGAAAAACGAACGACGTCGTGCCTCATTCTCTCTCCGGCGGCAGAGAGCGCCTGGTTCGTAAACCATGAAAAGATACATAGCAACGTCTATCGATTACGACACCACGGAATGAACCTGGAAATGCAGCAAAAAAATCGCGTTGAAAAAACTCGCTCTGAAAAGATGCGCGCCGAGAGGATCCGATTAGACAAGCTCCTCGTCGATCGCGGTCACGCCGCCTCTCGCGAACGCGCCCAGGCTCTCATCCTTGCCGGCCGTGTCCTCGTCGACGAGCAGCGCATCGACAAGTCCGGCGCCTCCATCCCCTCCACCGCGACCATCCGCCTGCTGGGCTCCGATCTCAAATACGTCAGTCGCGGCGGCCTCAAGCTCGAGCACGCCCTCGCCCACTGGTCCATCCCGCTCACCGGCCTCGCCTGTGTCGACATCGGAGCCTCCACCGGAGGCTTCACAGATTGCATGCTGCAAAACGGGGCACGATCTGTTCTGGCTATAGACACCGGCTACGGCCAGATAGCTCAGAAGCTCCGCGACGACTCGCGCGTGATGCTGCGCGAGCGCACCAACGCCCGCCTCCTCACCTCAGGCGAACTCCTCGCATCCACCCACCCACCGGCCGCCTTTTTCGCAATGGATGTCTCCTTCATCTCCGCCACCCTCGTCCTGCCTGCCGTTCTCAGCGCCCTCAGTAGCCCCGACCAATCCTGGCGCGGCGAAGCCATCATCCTGATTAAGCCGCAGTTCGAGGCTGGCCGCGAGAACATCGGAAAAGGCGGCATTGTCCGCGACCCCGAAGCCCGCCAATCTGCTATCGAGCGCGTCCGCAACTGTGTCCTCGAACAACACGGCATCCACGTCGAAATTATCGACTCACCCATCCGCGGCATGGAAGGCAATCACGAATACCTCCTCCACGCCCGTTTTCGCTGAGCACTTTCCTATCCAGCCACACATCCCATACACTGCATCACGAAAGAAAAGGGGCATCGGAGAAGAAGATGAGCAACATCCTCCAGGACCTGCACTTTGCGTTGCGTCAACTTAAAAACGCGCCAGTCTTCGCGCTCACTGCTGTTCTGACGCTCGCCCTGGGAATCGGCATCAATGCGGCCATGTTCTCAGTCGTCGATCAGGTTCTTCTGCGCAGCATGCCGTTCCCCCGCGCCAACGAGATCGTCCAGATGGGCGTCCGGTCCGCGCGCGGCGGCTTCTCCACCACCTCGCTTCCCGACCTTGAGGACTGGCGCGCCCGCAGCCACTCCTTCCAGCAGATCGCCTGCTACACGATCCAGGTCCCAACCCTCGGCGGCACCTCGAATCCGAGGATCATGCCGCAGATCGTCTCCAGCACCAATCTCTTCGACATGCTCGAGGTCAGGCCCGCCATCGGCCGCGCCTTCCTCCCCACCGACAGCGCACCCGGCCAGACCAATGTCGTCATTCTCAGCGACGGAACCTGGAGCGATATCTACCACGCCGACCCTGACATCCTCGGCCGCTCCGTCCCCATCAATGGCATCCCGTACATCGTCATCGGCGTCATGCCCAAAGGCTTCGCCTTCCCCTCGAACACCGGCGACACCTCCATCTGGACGCCGCTCCCGGTCCACGACAAAGTCCTCGAGGATCGTTCTTCCTCCGCGCTCAGCGTCATCGGCCGCCTGCGTCCCGGCATCACCCTGGCCGACGCTGCCCACGAGATGAACTCCATCCACACTCAGCTCCTCCATGAGTATCCCAAGGATGAAGACATCAGCCCCATGCACCTGGACCTCTATGCCAACGTCATCACCGGCTCCGTCCGTCCCTCCATCATCGCGCTCGATATCGCCGTCTTCGCCGTATGGCTCATCGCCTGCGCCAATATCGCCGGACTCCTGCTCGCCCGCGGAAACTCCCGCCGCCGCGAGATCGCTCTTCGCATCGCGCTCGGCGCACAGCGAGGCCGCCTCATCCGCCAGTTCCTCACCGAAAGCCTCCTGCTCAGCCTCGCCGGAGGACTGCTCGGCCTCGCAGTCGCAGCACTCTCGCTCAAGCTGCTCAAAAACTACCTCGCCCACGCCGTCATCTTCGGCGACCAGATCCACATCGACCTCAAGGTCTGCGCCTTCCTCCTCGCAGCCTCCTGCGTCTCGGCCTTTCTCTTCGGATTGCTCCCCGCCCTGCAGGCCTCGAGCGCGCCTCCCCAGGAAGGCCTCCGCCAGGGAACCGCTGCCTCCGGCACATCGCGCGGCCAGAACCGCTGGCGCGACGCACTCGTCATCGGTGAGATCGCTCTCACCCTCACCCTTCTCATCGCCGCGGGCCTCATGGTCCGCACCCTCATCTCCCTCCGGCACACCCGCGTCGGCTTCGTCGCGGATCAGGTCGTCACCGGAGAGATCTACCTGCCAAGTCACTCCGCCATCTTCTTCTCGCAGCCGCAGCAGCAGAGCGGAGCTTCCATCATTCAAACCTTCTACGATCCTCTCCTCGACCGCCTCAAGTCGCTCCCCGGCGTCCAGTCCGCCGGTTTCACCACCGTCCGTCCGCTGCAGGGCAACTGGGACTTCAACATGTCCATCGAGCTGGCCAATCACCCCAAACCCCAGCACTCCTCGCAGGCCGAAGCGCAGGCTCGCGCCACTACAGGCGAATACTTCGGAACTATGGGCATCCGTCTTCTTCAGGGACGCCTTTTCGCCACCACGGATTCAGCCTCCGCGCAGCCGGTAGCTATCGTCAACCATGCCTTTGTGAAGCGTTTCTTCCCCAATGAAAACCCCATCGGCCAGCAGGTTCGCTTCAACGACAAAGGCGACCGCCAGTGGTCCACCATCGTCGGCGTCGTCGACGACAGTCCGCAAAAGACGCTTGGCCAGCCTCCCATGCCCGAGGTTCACTACAACCTCGAACAGCTCCTCCCGCAGGACGACCTCTACCCCATCCTCGGCAACTTCTACATGAACGTCGCCATCCGCTCTTCGCTCGGCTCCGAGACTATCGACCGCGAGCTGCATCGCGCCGTGCACGATCTCCAACCCGACGCCGCTCTCAACAACGTCCAGACCATGCAGCAGGTCGTCGACAACTCGCTTGGCAATCAGGTTCTCGCCGCGCGGCTCCTGGGCCTCTTTGCCTTTGCCGGCCTTGTCATCGCCGTAGCCGGCATCTACGGCCTCCTGGCTTACTCGGTAAGCCAGCGCACGCGCGAATTAGGCGTTCGTCTCGCCCTCGGAGCACAGCGCAGGGCAGTTCTCTGGCTTATCCTCCGCCACGCCCTCGTCCTGCTCGCCATCGGCCTAACCGTTGGAACCATCGTCACGGCAGCCTTCAGTAGATTGCTCACCTCGATCCTTCCCTTGAGACTGAGCGACTACGACATTCTGGTATCCCTCTTCGTAGCCCTTCTGTTGACACTCTGTGGTCTCATCGCCAGCTATCTTCCAGCCCGCCGCGCCGCCCGTATTGACCTCGTCGTCGCTCTGCGCATGGAATAAGCGCCTCATTATCTTTTAACCTTGGAGAACGGGAATCGTACTCGTCGAAACCCCGACAGCTTCTAGCAGGATGAGCCGTAAGCACGCCGATCAGTGTTCGTTGCCATTACACTGGACGCAATGCTCCAGGCCGCCATTATCTCCAAGCCGCAAAAGCCGGAAGTCGCCGGCATCCTGCGCGACCTCATCGCGTGGCTCGAAGCACGCCACTACCATTACCTCCTCGACCCGGATAGCGCAGCCTACATCGACGCTCCCAACCCCATCCCGCGCATTGAGCTGCCCAAACACAAACCGAACCTCGTCATCGTCCTGGGCGGCGACGGCACTCTGCTCGCCGCCGCCCGCGCATTCGCTCGCACCACCATCCCCATTCTTAGTGTGAATCTAGGCGCCCTCGGCTTCCTCACCGAGATTCCCCTTTCCGATCTTTACCCCACGCTTGAAGATTGGTGCGACAACTCCGCCGACATTCAAGTCCGCAGCATGATGCATGCTGAGCACATCCGCAATGGCAAAGTCCTGCGCGAATGGGACGCGCTCAACGACGTTGTCATCGCCAAGGGGACCATCGCCCGCATGGGCGATTATTCGGTCGAGATCGATGGCCAGGCCGTCGCCACGTTCCGCGCCGATGGCATTATCGTCTCGACTCCCACCGGTTCCACCGCTTACAATCTGGCGGCCGACGGGCCTATCGTGATGTCCAGCGTCAACGCTATGCTGGTCACGCCTATCTGCCCTCATTTGTTGACAATCCGGCCTATTGTGACGCCTGGAGAATCCACGATTGATGTGCGGGTTGTGGGTGTCCAGAACGAGATTTATCTTACTGTGGACGGGCAGGAGGCAGTCGAGCTGCAGCTGGGCGATTATGTCCACTGCCGGCGCTCGGAGGCCAGCGTGCGGCTTCTGCGGCACAAACCGAATGGACTATTCAGCGTTCTGCGGTCAAAGCTGAAATGGGGGGAGCGATAATTTTGTTAGATTTTTTCCCCGCTGGTGGGAGGGGCGTTTTTACAGGGGATTTGGCGATTTTCCACAGGCTTTTTGGATGGTTTTTTGTGGTGAATCTGTGGTGAGTTCGTGGTTTTTTTGTGGTTTTTAGAACCACGTTTTCCGGGCTCGAAGATCTTTCACTTTTTGAAGATTTATTTTGGGGTGATTCCCGATTTGGGACGACTCAGCGGCGGAGGGTGACGACCGGGGAGCCCACGGGGTGGCAGAAGACTTTGCCGTGGCTGAGGGCGATCTTGCGCTGGGCGAGAGCGGCCATCTCGGGGTCGTGGGTGACCATGACGATGGTGTGGCCCTGACGGTGGAGGTCGCGAAGAAGATTGGCGACGATGGCCTGGTTGGCGGCGTCGAGGTTGCCGGTGGGTTCGTCGGCGAGCAGGATGGGCGGGTCGTTGATGAGCGCGCGGGCGATGCAGACGCGTTGCTGTTCTCCGCCGGAGAGTTCGCTGGGAAGATGGTGGATGCGGTCGGCCAGACCGACCCTTTCGAGGGCGGCTTTGGCTTCGGCTTCGTTGGTCATGGAATGAAAGTACTGCGCGAGCATTACGTTTTCAATCGATGATAAATAAGGAATTAGGTGGAATTGCTGAAAGATGAACCCAATCTTGTCGGCGCGGAAGCGGTCGAGCTCGGTTGCGCTCATGGAGGCTACGTCGATGTTGTCGATCTTGAGCTCGCCGGAGGTGGGGCGGTCGAGGCAGCCGATGAGATTGACCAGCGTGCTCTTGCCGGAGCCGGAGGGGCCGGTGATGGCGATCCACTCGCCTGCGACGATGGAGAAGCTGGCGTCGGAGAGGGCGCGAACGATGCTGCCATGGCCGGTGTATTCGCGGGTGACGTGACGCAGGGCGATGACAGCGCAGTCGGGCCGGGTTTCGGAGTCCATCGGGCTTATGCTTTCGGGCATTGGCTTTTCTCTTTCAGTTTAGCGCCGGAGACGTTCGATGAATCGTTGGCAAATTGCAATGGTGAAAGAGAACATACCCCAGGGGCTAAAGCCCGGTCCCGTGGTGGGATTTGAGAGGCCCAAGGCTGAAGCCTTGGGTTACCTAGATGCAAAGGCAACAGCAGGTGAGGTGACGGACCCATTATTCTCCCTTGAGAAGTGCGGCTGGCTGCAGACTACGCAAGACTCGGACGGGAAGAAGCGCGGCCAGTGCCGCAATAGCCAGATTGAGGAGAAGCACCATGGGGAGTACGGACAGGTGCGGGAGAGTTGCGGTGTGGAAGTTGCCTTCGCTGATGGCCCATGCGGCAGCGGAGCCGACGACGAAGCCTGCGGCGACGCCAGCCAGCGCGAGGACGCCCGCTTCGAGCAGAAACATACCCATCAAGGTGCGCTGCGAACCGCCGAGGGCTTTCATGAGGGCGAAGTCGCGGCGGCGTTCGAGTACCGAGGCGGAGAGTGTGGCGAGTACGCTGACAGCTACAGTGAGCGCGATGAGCAGGACGGCTCCGAACATGAGGGCGTGTGTACGGTCGACGATTCTGGATTCGCCTTCGACGAGCTGGCGGACGGGCTGGACCTGAAGGCCAGGCAGAGCGGATTGGAGTTGGGTGAGAGTGGCTTCGATTCGTTTGGCTCCGCCGGGAATCTGCAGCTCGATGACGCTGGGAGCTACATCGGTCCAGGTGGTGAATGCGGCGAGCGGCATGTAGATGCGGCTGTCTTCGTCTCCGCCGGTGCGAAGTAGGCCGGAGCCCTGGAGGAAGATGGGATGGCCGTTGAAGTGAAGCGTTACGGAGTTTGCGTCACCGATGAATTGGGCGGCGCGCTGTCCAAGCAAGGCGGGAGGAGGAAGGGTGCGGGGATTGGTCGTTGAAGGCCAATGGTCGGCTTGCCAG
>DATAVY010000257.1:0-3268 GCA_036267495.1 Edaphobacter sp. | reverse complement strand
CTGTTGTATGGAAAGAAGTTGGGGGTCGCATCATTCTCCGGCGTCCAGGTCGCATTCGTCACGCCCGGACGGTATGAGTTGAACAGGTGCACATACCGCACCTCGGCGTACAGCCGCTCGCCCGAAAACCGCGAGAACTTGTACGTAATGCCGAGGCCTCCGTTGAGGCCGAATGCATTCGACGTGTAGTGATCGATCGTCTGGTTCGCCTCGTACTGATAGCACCCATAGTAGTAATCACAGTACGTTCCGATCGTCGGTACCGTGAAGTCTGCCACCTTGTGATAGTAGCCGGCGCCGCCCGTGACATATGCGCCGAATCCCTCTCCGCTCTTGAGGTTGTAAATCGGCTGCAGGCTGAACGACCATATATGGTTGCTCCCGCCCAAGGAACTGAGATCAGACGCTGGGTTCTGGGGATTCAGGTCGTTGTAATAGTTGATGGATTGGTTGTACAGCGACAGCTGGTTATTCAGTGTCCCGTCCGTCATCCCAAAGTGGTCATAGTTAAATTCGATGTTCACACCGACGTGGGCGTTGAACATCCTCCCGCCACCACCGCCGAATCCCCAGCCTATCGTCGCGTAGTTGAATTGATCGCCGACCGGCATCCCAAAACCGCCGCCCACAAAGAAGTCGTACTTCGGCGACCCGTCAGCATTCGTATTCGCGCCTCTGTACTTCGGCCGTCCATAGCGCTGGCGTCCGCCGCCGTACTGCATTGCATTGAAAAAATGGAACGGATTCTCTGTTTTTGAAGCTACCTCTGTAGTGGGTACATCCGCATTGGATACATCCGGCTCGTTCAACCCGGAACTGTTCGAACTGCTGGAATAAACCTCGCCCGAGGGATCGATCTGCCCATCGGCCGCCGTCGGCTGCAGATGGAAGATCGGTTCCTGCGCCGAAACACTCTGCGTCGCAGGGGCTGTTCCGCTCGTTCCTGCCGTCTGCGCGTGCAGCAAAAATCCGCCGGTCATCATCAGTGCCACAGTGGCCAAAGTGCGGCCGCTAAACGAAATCCATCGAGACTGGGTCGTCGACATGCTTCTCTACTCCTTCAACTGGGGAAACCCATTTGCGTCTTCCAACACGGTATCAGGGCGCTTGTTGTGATTTGCCACACCCGAAACCGCTATTTACATCGTAGGACGGGAAAATCGCTCTACTGGATGCAGCAGTCCGATACTTCGCCTCAAGATGTTCCACCCGCATATACTTCCCCGCTTCCAGCGCGCATTTAACCGCAACGGCGGTGTACCAATCCCGTCTAATAGCAGAAACCCGAGTTCATCTCCCAGCACTACTCACATCGTCACCTCAGGACGGCTACTCCTTGCCTCGTTTCTTCGCTCGCATCGCGCCGATCGCTCTCGCGCCTCTCGTTTTCGCACACCCATCCATGGCGCAGTCGCTGCCTGAGGCACCCTCCGCGCTTCTCGCCACAGCGCTGACTCACAACTTCCCGGCACCCTCCGCAAACGAGAGCGCGTTCATCACCGCACCCGAGCCCTACAGTTCCAGCGTCACCGACACCTCTCTCGAAGCCAATCCGGATCTCGACCCCTACCTGAATCCCCAGACAACTTCCCAAACCGCTCCCCAGACCAACTCCGGCTCATCGGCAAGCACGCCCTCGGACAAGTCTCGCCATATCACCGCCAACACCGGAACGCAGCCGCACCGCATCCTCGGTCTCATGCCCAATTACCGCAGCGTCTCCGCCGGCGAAGTCCCGCCACCTCCCGGCTTCAAACAGAGTTTCAAAATCGCGACCCACCAGGCCCTCGACTACTCCACCTTCGTCTTCCTCGGCCTCACCACCGCCACCGCCTACGGGCAGGACTCGCACCCATCGCTCGACACCTGGAACGGCGGCGACGCCGTCTTCTGGGCCTATCTCTGGCGCGGCTTCCTGGACAAGACCGACGGCACCTATCAGTCCGCCTGGATCTTGCCCACACTGCTCCACGAAGACACGCGCTACTACGCCATGGGTCACGGCTCCAAGTGGAAGCGCCTCGGCTATTCCATGTCTCGCGTCGCCGTCGCCCGCACCTACGGGGGCCATGACACGCCCAACCTCGCAGGTCTCGGCGGCAAGGCTGGAGCCCAGGCCGTCTCGACCACCTACTACCCACCAGGATCAGAATCCTTCGGCGTCCTCGCCACCAAGTTCTCCTACGCCTGCGCGCGTGACATGGGCTTCACCGTCTTCCGCGAGTTCTATCCCGACATCGCCATCCACATCCTCCACCGCAACCCGTAGTTGACGTTCAACACCCACGATCCGGGTGCCACACCTCGTACACTGACGAGGATGTCCATCGCCTCCAACCTCGAGCGCGTCCGCAACGAGATCGCCGACGCCTGCGCCCGCACCCACCGCGACCCCAGCTCCATCGCCCTCATGGCCGTCAGCAAGATGCATCCCGCCGACGCCATCCTCGAGGCCCACGCCGCCGGCCAGCGCCTCTTCGGCGAAAACCGCGTCCAGGAGTGGCAGTCCAAGCTGCCCCAGCTAACAGCTCTCTTCGACGCCACGCGAAGCGTCCCGCCCGCCGCGCAGGCGCACCTGATCGGCCCGCTCCAGAACAACAAAACCACCAAAGCCGCCGAGCTCTTTCATGCCGTCGACACGATCGATTCCTTCAAGACCGCCGACCGCCTCGACCGCGCCGCCGCCGCACTCAACAAAACCCTCCCCGTCCTCATCGAGGTCAAGCTCTCCCCCGAAGAGACCAAGCACGGCCTCTCCCCCGAAGATCTCCCCACACTTCTCGATCAACTCGCGCCGCTCACCCACCTCATCGTCCGCGGATTAATGACCGTGCCGCCCTGGAGCGAAGATCCAGAGCCCGCCCGCCCCGACTTCGCACATCTCCGCCGCCTCCGCGACGACCTCCAGCCCACCCACCCCACGCTCACCGAACTCTCCATGGGCATGACCAACGACTTCCGCGTCGCCATTGAAGAGGGCTCCACCACCGTCCGCATCGGCACCGCCATCTTCGGCAAGCGCACCTGAACCAACCCGCACCGGCCATCCGCCAATCCGGGTGCCCCATCTTCGCGACGTCTTATCGTCGCTAAGGCTCGCATCGCGCAACAGCGCGACCGCATTCATCGTCGCTTGATCACCAGCGCAATCCCCGCCACCACCGCCGCCAGCCCCCCAAAAAACAGTCCGGCCATCCACGACGCCAGCCGCACCTCGGCAAACGGCGTGTCGCCATTTACCAGCTCGTGCGCCATCACGGCATGGGAG
>DATAVY010000256.1:0-10451 GCA_036267495.1 Edaphobacter sp. | reverse complement strand
GGCGTTCCCAACGACTCCTCGCGCGATACCCCGGACGTCTCGCTCAACGCAGCTGCTCTTCACGAGGGCTATGTCGTCTGCAGTCAGAGCTCGTGTACCAACGGGTTTCTCGCCTCCAACGGCCAGCCGGACAGTTTCGGCGGAACCTCGTTTGTCGCGCCCACCCTCGCCGGCATCCTTGCCCTGGTCGAACAGCATCTGGGCGCCGGCGGCCTGGGCAATATCGGCCCCACGCTGTACGGCCTGGCGCAGGGTCCCACAGCATCCACGATCTTCCACGACATCATCACCGGCAACAACTCCGTCGTCTGCTCGCAGGGAACACCCAACTGCCCGAACGGCGGCTCCATCGGCTACAACGCCGGAACGGGCTACGATCAGGCTTCGGGCCTCGGTTCGCTCGACGTCAATATGCTGGTGACGAACTGGGCAAGCGCGACTCCGGCGGGCACAGGCAGTCCGATCGGGTCCGCGATCACCACCACGACGCTCACCACCACCAGCTCTATCTGCGCCGTCAATGCCACCACCATCTCCTTAACCGCCACCGTTGCGTCCTCCACCTCCGGCACCCCGACAGGAATGGTGCAGTTCCTCATCGACAATAAGGCTGTAGGAACGCCCCAGCCCCTGGTCAACGGTTCTCTGACCTTCCCGCTCAGTACCGACACGATCTCGTCCGGCGGCCACACCGTTAGCGCCGTCTACTCCGGAGATACAACCTTCGCCGGCTCCAAAGGCACGCTTCTCGCCGGCGACGGCAGTTTCGCTTCGGCCGACTTCGTTTCCAGCTCGCAGAAGGATTTCTCCCTGACCTCGGCAAACTCCTGCAGCGCCAGCGTCAGCGTGAACCCCGGCGCGACATCGACCGGCGTTGTCTTCACCATCACTCCAGTCAATGGATTCACCGGCGCAGTCACGATGACCGCGGTCAACAACAATCTCGGCAGCTTCACCCCATCGTTCTCGGTCACGCCCGTAAACGTCACCAGCGGCGCCGCGACAACCTCCTTCATCGTCAAAGCCTCGCAGACCAGCGCGAATCTCCTCAAACCGAATCTCACTCCCTTCCAGCATCCCTCGGGCAATGCGCCCTGGTATGCCGCCGGCTCCGGAGCCACCCTCGCCTGCGTGCTTCTGTTCACGTTCCCCCGCCGCCGCCGCTGGGGCGCGCTGCTCGCCTTACTGATCTCAGTCGCCGCTCTCACCGCAGTGGGCTGCGGAGGCGCCAGCACCTCAACCACCGGTGGCGGAGGAGGCGGCGGAGGCGGCACCGGCTCGACCAACGCTCAGCCCGGCACCTACACCTTCACCATTACGGCGGTCTCCGGCTCCCTGGTGCACAGTGCACAGGTTACGGTAACCGTTCCATAGTCCGCCGTTTTACGTCTCGGGTCGCGCCATCACCGGCGCGGCCTTTTTCCCTTAATAGGAAATCCTGGAAAATCGCCGCCTTCTCCCCATAACTCTCCTTGACGGCCCCTGCTGCCCACGAAAGAATCGAGCCTGCTTCAAATTGCTTCAATTTGCCTGCTAAGAATTCTCGCCTTCTTCTTGAGCAGCAGGAATCGATCGAATGCCTCGGCCCTCTCAAGCTCTACAGCCCTCCCTGCTGTCCGCCCTGACGATCCTCACCTTCGTCCTCGCCGCCTCCCTCCCCGCATCCCCGCAGCCCCGCCTCGCCGCTCCCCGCTCCCGCGTCCTCCAGGCGGTCGACGACACCCGCCTCACCACTCTCTCCGGCAACACCCACCCTCTCGTTCGCCCCGAGTTCGATCAGGGCGCCCTCGCCGACGCCACGCCGCTCAACCGCCTCGTCCTCATCCTCCAGCGCAGCCCCGAGCAGGAGCTCGCCCTCCACCAGCTCATCGATCAGCAGCAGGACAAGACCTCCTCCACCTATCATCAGTGGCTCACCCCCGAAACCTTCGGCGCCGCCTTCGGTCCCAGCGACCGCGATCTCTCCGCCGTCACCACCTGGCTCGCAGGCCACGGCTTCTCCAGCATTCAAGTCAACGCCGCCCGCACCTTCATCGAGTTCAACGGCACCGCCGGCACAGTCCGCTCCGCCTTCCGCACCAGCGTGCATCGCTACGCCATTCAGGGCACGCAACACTTCGCCAACGCCTCGGATCCCGCAATCCCCGCCGCACTAGCCCCGGTCGTCGCAGGCATCGCCTCGCTCAACAACTTTCCTCGTCGCGCCGCCAGCCACAGTGCCGGCAACTTCCGCCACGATGCCGCCACCAACCGCACCACGCGGCTAACGGCTCAAGCTCAAATCGAGCAATCCCAGTCCGCCGTAACACCCGCTTTTACGATCAACGAAAACGGCAACACCAGCTACGGCGTCACACCTTACGACTTCGCCACCATCTACAACGTCCTTCCGCTCTGGAGTGCCTCCGCCCCAATCGACGGAACCGGCCAGACCATCGCCATCGTCGGCCAGAGCGATATCAACCCGGCCGACTTCGTCAACTTCCGCAAACTCTTCGCTCTCCCCATCGGCAACACCAACACGCCCACTGGCACCGAGTATCTGAACATCATCTACAACGGTCCCAACCCCGGCATCAACGGCGACGAAGGCGAAGGCGACATCGATACGCAATGGTCCGGCGCGATCGCCAAAGGCGCGACCATCGACTACGTCGTCTCCCAGGGCACCGAAGTCACGCAGGGCACCGACCTGTCCGCCATCTACATCGTCAATAACAATCTCGCGCCGGTCATGAGCTATAGCTACGGCCAGTGCGAGCTCTTCCTCGGCACAGCCGGCAACACGTTCTATCGGACCCTCTGGCAGCAGGCCGCCGCTCAGGGCATCACCGTCCTCAACGCCACCGGAGACTCAGGCTCCGCTGCATGCGACACCGCCGGCGCGCAGGGCGCAGGCGAAGGCATCGCCGTCAACGGCCTCGCCAGCACGCCCTACAACATCGCCGTCGGCGGCACTGATTTCTATATGCCCAACGGCGGCGCCGCATTCTGGAACACCGCCAACGACCCTGCCACTCACGTCTCCGCCAAAGGCTACATCCCCGAGACTCCCTGGAACCAGAGCTGCACCAACTCCGTCTTCGCTACCACCCCTGTCTTCTCCGGCCAGACTCCCGAACAGATCTGCAACAGCACCCTCGCCGCCTCCGACGGTCTGCTCGCGGTCGTCAGCGCGGGTGGCGGCCCCAGCGGTTGCACCCAGTCCAACGGCAACTCGGTCTTCACCTGCAAAGCCGGATACGCCAAACCCTCCTGGCAGACCGGAGCCGGCGTCCCTGCCGATGGCGTTCGCGACATCCCCGACGTCTCGTTCTTCTCAAGCGCAGGTTTCTTCGGGGCCTTCTACGTCGTCTGCCAGCAGAGCGCCAACCCCGACGGCCAGCCCTGCAGCCTCAATGCTCCTGCATACGACTTTGCAGGCTACGGTGGCACCTCGGTCTCGACGCCCGCCTTCGCCGGGATTCTTTCGCTCGTCAATCAGAAGACCGGCAGCCGCCAGGGAAACGCCAACTACGTTCTCTACAATCTCGCCGCCCAGCAGAGCCGGTCTGGCATCGCCTGCAGCTCCATCACCGGCGCTCCTGCCTCCGGCTGCGTCTTCAACGACATCACCACCGGCACCATCGCTATGCCCTGCCTCAAGAGCACGCCCAACTGCACTGTCGTCAATCCAGCCGATCGTTATGGTGTTCTCTCCGGCTACGCCAGCGCCGCGGGCTACGATCTCGCCAGCGGGCTTGGAAGCGTCAACGCCGCCAACCTCGTCAACAACTGGTCGAACGCGAACTTCATCGCCAGCACCGCTGCGCTCACGCTCTCGCAAAATTCCATCATCCATGGCAGCCAGGTTTCGGCCAGCGTCCAGGTCGCTTCGACGAATGGGACGCCCACAGGCAATGTCTCGATCAATGCGCTCGCCTCGAACGGCTCCGTCCAAAGCGGCACGCTCCAGAACGGAAGCTACACTGCCTCGCTCGGCAACTTTCCCGGCGGCCAGTACTCGGTGCAGGCCCACTACGCCGGCGACGGCCTCTATGCGCCCAGCGACTCCAACTCTCTCACCCTCACCGTCAATCCCGAGTCCAGCGTCACCGCGCTGCACGCGCTGCTCTACAACCCCTCGACCGGCACTGCCACCGCACTCGCCGGGAACGCCGTCTATCCCTACGGCGCGTTCTTTCTTCTCCGCGCCGACGTCGCCGGCGTCTCCGGGCAGGGAAGCGCCACCGGCAATATTCTCCTCACCGACTCCGGCTCTGCAGGCGGTGTTTCGTCCGGCGCCGGTTCATTCGTAGACGGCGGCATCTTCCGCCTCAACTCCACCTCGAACACCGAAGATCAGGCCCGCGCTCTCGCCCCCGGCCCCCATGTCCTCACCGCCGCCTACTCCGGAGACGCGAGCTTCAACGCCAGCACCTCGTCTCCCGTGACCCTCACCATTACCCGCGGCCAGACCGCCAGCACACTCCAGGTCAGCAATCCTGTTCTCTCTGCCGCGGGAACCCTCATTCTCACCGCACAGGTCAATGCTCGAGGCTTCGGCGCAGGCGGCCAGCAGGGCTTCGGCGCTGCCGCTCCCGGCGGGGTCGTCACCTTCACCACAGCCAGCCTCGATTCAGCCAGTCTCGATTCAGCCAGCCTGAATCTCGGTACCGCAACCCTCAGCCAGAACAGCTATCCCGCCTTCTCGACCGACTCCGGCACAGTCAGCATCACCATCCCCGCCAGTCTGCTCTCGATCGGCAGCAATACCATCACCGCCAGTTATGCGGGCGACGCCAACTACATCGCCTCGGTCTCTGCGCCCGCAACAGTGATCGTCACCGGGTCTACGCAGGTTGCGAGCGTCACTGCGCTCACTCTCTCGGCGAGCGACGTGTCCTCGGCAGGCGCGTACAAGTTCACCGCGACCGTTGCCTCACGCACTCTTCAGCCCGGCAGTCCGCTTCCCACCGGCTCCATCACCTTTACCAGCGACGGCCAGCCCATCGGCCAGGCGGCGCCACTCTTCTCCGGCATCGCCTCCATCTCCGGCAGCGCGCTCGCCCTCGGCCCTGGCGCCCACCTCATCGCCGCCATCTACTCCGGCGACGCGGGCTATCAATCCTCCGTCTCTGCCCCTGCATCCTTTACCGTCGATGCCGGCGGCCTCACAAGCTTGACCTCCATCGCCGTCACGCCTTCTACGGTCACGCAGGGAACGGCCGTCACCGTAGCCGCCTCGATCGCGCCGGCCACCCCCGCACCTCTCGGCACTGTCCAGTTGATGCTCGACGGCAGCCTCTACGGCTCTCCCGTCCCCGTTACCGGAGCTGTCACCCATCTTCCACTTCTTACCAACACCCTTCAGCCCGGCGCTCACGTCCTCAGCATCGTCTACTCCGGTGACGGAAACCATCAGGCCGCCACCTCCGCTGCAGCCACTCTCACCATCCTTGAAGCTGCAGGAACCTTTGCTCTCTCTCCCGCCACAAGCTCGACATCCGCCATCCTCGGCAAAAATTCCAATCCCATCACCCTCACCGCAACCCCCTCCGGAGGCTTTCACTCGTCCGTCACCTTCGCCTGCACCGGCGGCCTGCCCTCCGGAGCCGTCTGCCAGTTCAGCCCATCCTCGATCAATCTGAACAGCTCCAGCTCCGGGACCACCGTCCTGACCATCTCGCCTGCAGCCTCCACTCTGGCAGCCCGAGCCGCCACCATTCCTCGCTCGCGCCGTCTATCGCCGGCTTTCGGCATAGGTCTCGCCGGACTGTTCCTCATCTTTCTGCCAGCGCGCTCTCGCCGCCTGCGCTTACTCGTCCTGCTCTTCGCCCTCTCCACTGTGGGAGTTCTCGGCCTCAATGGTTGCGGCAGAGGCGGAGTCGACCCCAACGGCCTCACCCCCGGAGCACTTTCCGCCGGTACCTACACCATCACGGTAACCGCCACTGGCGGATCAACCATCCAGACCGCCACCGTCAACCTCACCATTCAGTAATTTTTCTTCAGCTTTGTTTTTCCTTTTCCCCCAATTACTGTCATTTCCCCAACTCCTGTCATTCTGAGCGGAGCGAAGAACCCCCGCATTTTGCTTTTGCTGTGTCCTTGCAGTTGTCTGTACTCTGGTTGTCATTCCCTTCCCGGCAGGCGGAGGGGGTCTGCCTTCGCCTCCCAATTCGGCTTCTTTCCAGCCACTTACAACTTTATTTTTCAAAAACAGCCCGGAAATCGCATGTCAAGTCCCAAAACCACCAACCTAACTCCTTCCAGCAAAAGGAGATCGAGTTAGAATTTTAGTTACACTCCAACTGCTATACTGGATATATCGATTGAAAACAAATAAGCCCCGCAGGGACACCCCCTCCGGGGCTAACTCATTTTGATGCAATACTTTGGACGTAACCCCTTTGTCCGGCATATTTTACAGACAATGACCTTGCTTAAAATATTGATTCTAAACAATTTACGCGCGGGCAATAGGGGGGGGGGTGTACCCCCTCCTGGAAACGATCAGGAGGAAAAAGAAAGGAAGGGAAGAAGAAAATCATGAGGCGATCTTTTGTTCTGCGCCTTCAGCCACCTGCATCAGGTAGTCCTGTGCGCTGAACGGCGCACCCGCTTTCGGCGCCTGCACATACTCCCCATCCGGCTGCAGCAAACGAGCCTTGACGTTGTCCGCGAGATACGTTGCCAGAATCTCATCACGCAGCCGCTTATGCAGATCGGGCTGGGTCACCGGAAATACCACCTCGCACCGTTCTACAAGATTGCGCGGCATCCAGTCCGCGCTTCCGCAGTACACCTCCTCTTTGCCGGCGTTGGCAAAGCAGAAGATCCGGCTATGCTCCAGAAAGCGTCCGACGATACTCCTCACGCGGATCCGCTCGCTCAAGCCCTTCACACCAGGCCGCAGGGAGCACATCCCGCGGATGATCAGGTCGATCTCGACGCCCGCCTTCGAGGCCGCGTACAACGCCTCTACCGTACGCCGGTCCAGCAGCCCGTTCATCTTCGCAATAATCGATGCCGGTTTGCCCGCCTTCGCATGGGCCGTCTCGCGATCGATCAGCGCGATCAGCCGGTCGGCCAGCGTCAGAGGCGCGACCATCAGCGGACTGTACGAATCCGACTCGGTCTCGGCGGTCAGATAATTGAAAACCTTCTGCACCGCGCCGGTGATCTCGGCCTTCGAGGTCAGCAGGCTGATGTCGGTGTAGAACCGCGCCGTGACCGGGTTATAGTTTCCTGTTCCCAGATGGGCATACCGCCTGACCACGCCATCGGGATCGCGCCGCACCAGCAATGCCAGCTTGCAATGCGTCTTCAATCCAAAGATTCCGTGAAACACTCCGACACCGGCGTCTTCAAGCTCCCGTGCCCAGCGAATATTCGAATCTTCATCGAATCGCGCCATCAACTCGACGACAACCGTAACTTCCTTGCTCTGCCCCGCCTCAATCAACGCAGTGAAGATCGGTGAATCCTTGCTCGTCCGATAAAGCGTCTGTTTCATCGAGATCACGCCAGGGTCCTGCGCTCCCGCCTCGATAAACTCCTCAACCGTCTTGTAGGAATCGAACGGATGATGCAGCATGACATCCCGCTTGCGCAGCTCGTCGAAGATATCGATCGACTTCGGACTGAGCTTGAAGTCCCTCGCGACAAACGCTGGATACTTCAACCTCGGCTCCTTCACCTCCGAGTAGAGATTCATCAACCGCGACAGGTTCACAGGCCCATCCGTGCGAAACACCTGGACTGGATCGAGCTCGAAGTTGGTCTGCAGCCGTTCGATCATCTCTTCGGTAGCCGAACTCTCAATCTCCATGCGCACCGCATCGCCCTTGCGCCGGTTATGCAGCTCCGCGCGCACGCTCTCCAATACGGATCGCGACTCTTCCTCCTGCATGTAGAGGTTGCTGTTCCGCGTCACCCGGAACGCCGACCGAGACAGTACTTCATACCCTCGAAACATACGTTCCACCTGCGACTCCACAAGATCATGCAGCAGGATGAAGTCGTGGTAGCCCTCTGCGCCAACCAGAGGAACCAGTCGAGGCAGCGCGCGAGGGACTGTTACTACACCTAGCAAAGTCGCAGTTTTAATGCCCCGCCGCTTGCGCCGCAGCAACAGCCCGATGCAAAGCGCCTTGTTCAGAACCCGCGGAAACGGATGCGAAGGATCGATTGTCACCGGCGTCAATAACGGATCGACCTCAGTCTCATAGAACTCGAGAGCCTGGGTTCGCGCCTCGTCGTTCAACTCATCCCACTGCAATATGCGGATCTTCTCCGCTTGCAACGCCGGCAGAACCTGCTCGTTCAAACACACATATTGAGCCTTCACGAAGAGGTGGATGCGCTCCATCAAGCCGTCCAGACGCTCCTGGGGAGTCAGGCCGCCCTCATCCGGAGGCTGCGCGAGATTGTAACCATCTTCGATCCGTTGCAGAAACCCTGCTACGCGAATCTCTACGAACTCATCCAGGTTGCTCGCGGTGATCGCCAGGAACTTGATCCGCTCAAGCAGTGGGTTGGTCTCGTCCTGTGCCTCCTCAAGCACCCGCTGATTGAACCGCATCCACGATTCATCGCGGCTGAAAAACAGGTTTTCGACCGTCGCTGCTGCAGGTTTTCTTGTGCCGGGGCTCTTTCGAGAGCTTCGCTTGGTCGCGCTCATAGAGAGTTAAAGCTTATCGCAATCACGGGAACAACAAGTAGGAACGGCCTGCAAAAATTCCGGTCAGCGCTTTCGATGCGCATCTCAGCCGCTACTTGCCGTCGAGGGTCTGAGCTGCACTCTTCAGCAGCGTAGCCTCCCGTTCGATCGCGGCGGCTGTTCGAGCAATCTGCGTGTCCGCGTCCTTCCACTGCTTCTGCTCGATAGCTTCGCGCGCCGCGGGCAGCGTCTTGACTCCATAGCCTGTGTAGAAGCCAGGGGCATACATCATGTTCTGGAACCAGGGACGGTTGGGAAGACCAACAGGGTCAAGAAAAACCCGCTCACTCTGAATGAGCTGCAGATTGAGCGCATCCGGCACTTTCAGTCCGCTCGCGGTAAACGCCTTATCGTACTCCGAGGCGGCTGCGGTCAGATTATCCATCGCCTGATCGAGCGGAGCGAAGTTCAGGTAAGGCGGAAGAGTCTGCAGATCGGGAGCGATACGTTTCTTCTTTGGGTCTTCTAAAGCCTTGTATACGCCGTCGGCAATTTCCGTATTGCGTTCCTTGACTTCTGCACGCATCGTATCGACCAGCCTCTTCACGCCGGTCACATAGGTTCGGGCGGTATCGGCAAGATCGCCGAACTGGAAGGGAATCACATCGGCGTCTGCCATGCGCATCATCATTGTGCCAGCGGTCTGCGCCAATGCGCGCCCGTACACAAAGTCGGTATCCTGAAAATGGGTATACCAGTAAAAATCATCGTACACGGAGTGATACTGTCCCCCGCCTTGGTCTTCGCCGCCATAGCCCATATTCACGCTGGCGATTCCGAGATGATGCAGGAAAGCCGTGTAGTCAGAGCCCGAACCCAGAGCTTCCATGCGGATGTCCGGACGGCTGCGAAGTTCCACTCTTCCTTCTGTAGTCGCCCGCGAGATCGCAACCAGGCGTTGACGTTTCCAAACGGACATCTTTGTCTCGGGATCGATGATGTCCTTGGTTACGCCGTTGACGAAATTCTCCAGCTCGCTGGAACCTTGGGCGCGGAAATATCCACGACTGTTGCCATCAGAGTTGAAGTAGGCAACGGCATGCTCGCTCAACTCCCGCGCGTGGGTCTCCACCCATTCGGTCGAACCCAGTAACGCCGGTTCCTCCCCGTCCCAAAAGGCGTAGATGATTGTTCGCTGCGGATGCCAGCCCTGCTTCAGTAACTCGCCGAGGCCGCGAGCCTCTTCAAGCTCTGCACTGGCGCCTGAGAGTGGATCGCCGGCACCATTCACCCACGCATCATGGTGATTGCCCCGAATGACCCACTGATCTGGAAAGTTCGCTCCCGGAATCGTCGCGATCACGTCATAAAGCGGTTTGCGGTCCCAGTTGAAGCTGACAGCAAGATGCGCCATCGCGACGCTCGGGCCAACCTTGTACGCAAACGGCAGTCCACCTCGCCAGCTTTCAGGTACCAGCTCGCCCTGAAGCGATTTCAGAAACGGTGTTGCATCCGCATAGGAGATCGGCAGAACAGGAATCTTCGTTATGGTCTGCACCTGATCGAGTGGAATCAGCTTTGCTCCGGGCACAGCGCCAATCCCCGGGGTCTGCGGATCGCCTGGATACACTGGCATATCCATCACGCTGCCACGCTGCACACCCTCGGGTGGACGCATTGGTCCTTCGGGATAGGGTTCGCCCCGAAAATATCCATCGTCGCGAGGATCGGAGTAGATGATGCATCCAACCGCACCATGTTCTGCTGCGACCTTGGGCTTGATTCCGCGCCACGTCTCTCCGTATCG
>DATAVY010000255.1:0-4651 GCA_036267495.1 Edaphobacter sp. | reverse complement strand
ACTGGAGTCTTTCGAGACGATTCGGAGGCGGAAAGACGGTACCAGGGTGAACATCTCGCTTACAATCTCGCCGCTCAGGGACGTACAGGGACGAGTCGTGGGAGCTTCGAAAATCGCGCGGGATATAACGGACAGAGTCCGTCAGGAACAGGCTCTCCAGGCTGCCAATGCCGATCTCCAGCTCGCCAACGAAGATCTACAGCACTTTGCTCACTCCGCTTCGCACGACCTGCAAGAACCCCTCCGCTCAGTTGCGATCTATTGTGAAATGCTGCAGAAAAGGTACTCCGGGACGCTTGGTCCGGACGGCCAAAAATATTTAGACTTCGCCGTCGAAGGCGTACGGCGGATGGAGCATTTGCTGAAGAGTCTCAGAGTCTACATGCAGGTCTCTACCGCGGATAGGGCGCCGGTCAGTGTGACAGACGCCAATGAGGCTCTCAACGACGCGGTGCTAAATCTGAAAGTGGCGATAGAGGAAACGAGCGCCTCTGTTACGAGTTCTGAGCTCCCGCATCTTTCCACGCAATCGGGTCAGCTCGAACTCGTTTTTCAGAATCTCATCACGAATGCGATCCATTATCGCAGCGATCTGCCGCCCCAAATCAGGGTTTCCGCGGCGCGCCAAGCCGACGGCTGGGTGTTCTCTGTAAAGGACAACGGCGTCGGAATTGAGCCATGCTTTCACGAACAGATTTTTGGACTCTTCAAGCGCCTCCAGGCAGGAGCGGAAAAGTCCGGAAGCGGAATGGGCCTCGCCATCTGTCAGCGGATTATCGCGCGCGCCGGTGGGCGCATCTGGGTCGAATCCGCACTCGGCCTCGGTTCCACCTTCTTATTTGCTATTCCCGATCCGAATCCGAACAGCTAATAGAGTGCGTCGTAAGTAACCCGCCCGGAGCTTGTCCCGAACCGACGTTCGGGTTCTCGAGGGCCCGTCGAATAGTTTCCGGAATATCGGCAACGCCGCCGAAGGGAAGAGTTACATCAGATCGGTGGGCTGCAAAAACCAGCAAGTCATTGAATTCGTGGCACAAACGGTGAAGTCGGCCCTTCTGCCGAGATGAACGTCAGGGAGATCCGGAGCCGCTACGCTCGATCGAAGCAACCTTGCATACCCGATCGGCTCTCGGTCACCATGATTCCCAACCAGAAGCATTCAATTCCCAAGATGGGCCTCGGTTGAAACGGCGAGGCCATCATCGTCAACGAACACCGACTTGACGTAACGATCGGCGCCGTGGACCACGCGATGAGCACTGGGGTGATGTCCTCGATACCCGATAATCCGTGGGGGGCGGCAATTCCGGCGTTGATCCTCTTGAGGATTTCCTTCGCCGCATCGCCGGGGCTCTGGGACAGAAACCTCGGTCGAGTTGGTATTCCGGTGATTTTCAACCAGACTGAACTGCGATCCGTCGCCGAGGGGCTCGATCACTCTGCTCAACAACTTCTGGCGGTGAACTACTTCCGGAGAAAACAGTTGAGGACTACAACCTCAAACTTGAAGAGTTGCTTCCGGCGTTGAACATGAGAATCTTTGGCGTTTCATGGCCGGCCATGCTTTTGCTCTTTATGTTTTCTGTTCGTGAATACGTTCGGAAAGCATGCCCTTTGCTTTTTCCAGTTCCTTTCGCCGGCTTTCCGTCAAGTCCTTTCCAGCCCGGTTGATGTAGAACGTCAGCATCCGAAGGCCGGATGCCGGACCTTTGGGCGACACCTTCTTCGGGGCGAGATTTCGCGCGATCACCGCGGCACTTTTGGTGAAGAGTCCGTCAGGCGGCTTGGTTGAACTGGTGGTTACTCCGGCACTCCATTTTTTGGAAGTAGCGGGTGACCTATTCTTTGACGCTTTCATTTGGCGGGTCGGTTGGCACCGGCGTGCCCCGCCTGCTTACGGTGCATATCCGCCGTTAGTGCGTCCGGCAGTACGTGGGCCATCGTGGCTTGTACTTTATTCTTGAAGGAGCCCGCTACTACGTGGTCCTCACCCGCCATCAGTGCTTCGAATCCTGTCTTGGCAACGTCGGCCGGGTCATCTTTTTCGCTCTTCGCGATTTTGGTGTCGTCCATGCCAGCGCGATGGAAGAAGTTGGTCTCGGTCGCGCCAGGCATTAAAGCCGTGATTGTCACGCCTGTATCCTTCAGTTCATTGCGAACGGCCTGAGCGAACGATTGGATGAAAGCTTTCGAGGCGTTGTACACGGCGTTGAAAGTTCCCGGCATCGTCGCGGCGATCGAAGAAGTGAATAGAACTCGTCCCTGTCCTCGTTGGACCATGTCCTTCAGAACAAGCTTTGCGAGGTGCACCGTGGACCTCACATTCAGGTCGATCACGTTGAAATCCGCCTCGAGTGCGGTCTCGCGCACAAAGTCTCCCCCGGCGCCCACTCCGGCATTCAATGCGAGGGCGTCTACGGGACGGCCGGTCTGGCGAATGAGCCGATAGAACTCGTCAACACCTGCCGTCTTCGCAAGGTCTATCTGCGCATCTGTGACCGATACGTTGTAGCTCTTGAGCACGTGCGCTGCCCCTGCGATCTTAGGGCTGTCCGCCACGACCAAAAGATCAAAGCCGTGTTGCGCGAATTGTTTAGCGAGTTCCAAACCGATGCCGCTTGAAGCACCTGTTATGACTGCAAATGATCCGTTTGCTCTGCTTTCCATAAAAGTTGTGCTCCTTGGTTTGTCAGGCAGCGAGTCCATGCGGCTTTAGAACCACTTTGATGCACTCGCCTTTCTTGTCGTGAAACGTCTTATAAGCTTCGGCGGCGTCATCGAGCGAGAGTCTGTGGGTGATCACGAAACTCGGGTCGATCTTACCTGTTGCGATAAACTCCAACAGTCTCGGCAGATACCGGTGGACATTCGTCTGCCCCATCTTGAGCGTGAGGCCTTTCGCGAATGCGCCGCCCAACGGAAACTTGTCGAGGAATCCGCCATAGACACCGGGTATTGAGACAGTGCCACCCTTCGCGCAGGCGAAGATTGCCGCTCGTAGCGCGTGAGAGCGATCAGTTTCCAACATTATCGCCGTCTTGACCCGGTCGTAAAGTGCGTCGAGGGTCGCCCCATGCGCTTCCATTCCGACCGCGTCGATACAGTGGTCGGGACCGCGTCCCGAAGTCATTGCCCGCAGCTTTTCCTGGACGTCCTTATCTTCATCATCGAGGGTTTCCGCGCCGGCCTTCCGCGCGAGGTCAAGCCGTTGTGGAACGTTATCGAGAGCGATAACGCGTCCCGCCCCCAGCAGAAAGGCGCTGCGAATCGCGAATTGCCCAACCGGGCCGCAGCCCCAGACTGCAACCGTCTGCCCTGGCTCAATGCCGCAGTTTTCAGCAGCCATGAAGCCGGTCGGAAAAATGTCCGTCAGAAAAAGAACCTGCTCGTCGGAAAGGGTCTCCGGGACCTTGAAAGCTCCGAAGTCAGCGCATGGCACGCGAGCATACTGAGCTTGGCCGCCCGGGTAGCCGCCATAAAGATGCGAGTATCCAAAAAGGCCCGCGGCGGCCTGACCGTAAATCTTCTGCATCTTTTCCGCGCCTTCCGGATTTGTCGTGTCACACAGGGCTGTTTCCATCCGCTTGCAAAAATGGCAGGTACCACAGGAAATCTGGAACGGAATCAAAACCCGATCGCCTTTCTTCAGCGGATGGTTGGGGCCTGCTTCCTCGACCACACCCATGAATTCATGGCCGAGAATGTCGTCTTCTTTCATGGTCGGGATGTAGCCGTCATAGATGTGAAGGTCCGAGCCGCAAATTGCAGTGGTCGTCACTCGCAGTATGACGTCGCGCGGATCCTGAATCTTTGGATCGGGAACATTCTTCACTTGAATGTCATGCTTTCCTTGCCATGTCACTGCTTTCATTCGCTACTCCTTATTCCCAAACTGCCGAAGGGGGAGAGCACGGAAGGGGCCATATCTAAACCGGCTGATTCAGGCGCTGACCGGCGTTCTTGCCAAGAGCTGTCAGTTGGCGATAGAGCGATCCGTGACGATCGTCTACTTCGCGGCCGGTCCGGATAGAATGGCCGGCGCTGCCTTTCGGTAACAGAGCATTGGTGAGACGCAGCACCTCGGCTGTTACGCCGGGCAAAAGTGTTTGTGCTCGTGAAAGGATCTGCGCCGGGACGCCCAGAACAGCTTCCGTTTTGCCGGCGCACACGGCCTTTACGGCAAGGCGCGCCGCATGTTCCGCGCTTAAACTTATCAGGGGCAGGCTGGCGGCCGCGCCGAACCAACCGGCTTCTGCTACGTGATTGCCCTTGAACGCGGCATTTACATGTGAGCCGGTTCTCATCAATCCCGGAACGACTGTTGTGACTTCGATTCCGAACTGACGGATTTCATTTCGAAGGCCGTTACTGAAAGCCACAGCCGCGGCTTTGGCGCAACTGTAGCTCAGTAGATGCGGCACGCTCACTTTGCCGCCGATGGACGTGACGTTTACGATCCGCCCCTCGCCTTGTTCCTTCATTGATGGCAACACGGCGGTTGTTGTGTAGAGTGTGCCCCAGAACATCACAGCCATCGCACGTTCGAAATCCGCCACCTCCAGATTTTCCAAAGGAGAAACCAGGATTTCACCGGCATTATTGACCAGAACGTCAACGCGGCCGTAATGACGGATCACGGCGTCGACCATGG
>DATAVY010000254.1:0-11881 GCA_036267495.1 Edaphobacter sp. | reverse complement strand
CACGAGCTTTTTCAGCGGCTGAAGGATGTTTTCGGGAATTTGCCTTTTGTCGCCGAGGATCTTGGCCTGATTACGCCGGAGGTGGATGAGCTGCGGGAGCACTTCGGGATGCCGGGGATGCGGATTCTGCAGTTCGGGTTTTTGGATCGCGGATCGCATCTCTATCTGCCGCATCGTTACGTCTCGAATACGGTGGCATACACGGGCACGCACGACAACAATACGACGCTGGGCTGGTGGAGGGAAGATGCGAGCGAGGCGGAGCGCGAGCATGCACAGACCTATCTGCAGACGATCGCGCATGACGGTGATATTGTGTGGGCGATGATGCGCGCGGCGGCGCGGTCGGTGGCGAATCTTTGCGTGTTTCCGATGCAGGATGTCTTGCACCTGGGCGGCGAGGCGAGGATGAATACGCCCTCGGCTGGCGCGGGAAACTGGACGTGGCGGTATGGGCTGCATGCGGTGCATCCGGACTTCGCGGCGAAGCTGGCGGCGTTGATGGAGATGACGGACCGCGACGGCTATGAGAAGCCGGTGGAGGGCATCGAGGCGGGCAAGCCGGCAGAAGAGGCGTCGAAGCGGGCAGAGCTGGGTACGAACGTTTAGACTGAAGGGGTACCTTCAATTTTTCAGGAGCAACACGCATGCCTCTCTCTGGCGAAGCCATCCGCACTATGAACTATGTTGACGATATCTCGGTAACGCTGCGCCGCATTCTTGCCGTACTGCCTTCGCTGACGGACGAGGAACGGAAGCGCGTATCGGACCATATCAAGGCCGCCGAGCCGAGCTATGAGTCGGTGATCACAGCAGTCGCGAGCAAGAAGTGAGTGAGGCGGGTCGAGCTCAACCGGTCTTTGAGATTCGCACCGTCGCAGTGATCGGGGCCGGAGTGGCGGGACGCAGGTTTGCTTTGGCGTGTGCCGGAGCGGGCTTTCATGTCGTGCTGGAGGACGTGATGCCGGCGAACCTGCGAAAGGCAGAGGCTGGCTATGCCGGCATGACGACCGGCCAGGCTTCGCTTGGAACGGCCGGGCGGCTGGACCTGGCGTTGACGGTGGAAGACGCCGTTCGCGAGGCGGATATCGCGGTGGATTTTGTGCCGGATGAGCTGGAGTCGAAGCTCGAGATCTTCAGCATGATCGACCGCATGGCGCCGCCGAAGACGATCTTGTGTACGCCGAGTTATGCGCTGAGCATCACGGACCTGGCTTCGTGTGTGTACCGTCCGGACCGGTGTGTTGCGGTTCGAGGCGACCTGGTTCGCGACAGCTCTGATGGCCGGACGGTGGTGAGGCTGCTGTATCCGGCGGCTGCCGCGGAGCTGGCGCTGAGAGCGGTAACGGGATTTTTGGACGCTCTGGGGATAGAAGCGCGGCGGGAGCTCGATCCAGACGCGCCGGCCTTGATGAAAAACGCGATGGCGTAGGTTTCCGGCAGTTTTCCGGGGCGAGCGCACCCTGCCAATAAATCCGTAACGGACTGGAACAAAGGGAACTGTTTGGCACAGGCCTGCGTAACGAACAGTGAAAGGCTCCGTCCAACGACTGTCATGCGCTCTCTTTTCAATGTTCTGGCTCAGGTGTTTCGCTCGATCGGGGCTAACAAGCTGCGGTCGTTCCTGACGATGTTCGGTATTGCGTGGGGCGTGGCTTCGCTGTTGCTGCTGGTTGGATTGGGCGAGGGGTTTCGCTCCGGACAGCGCAGGGGGCTGGCAGAACTTGGCACGGACATGATCATGATGTGGGGCGGCACCATCCCTGTGCTGCCCCAGCAGCATGTGGGGATGCATCCGTACAAGTTGACGGTGAGCGATGCGGAAGCGATTCGCGCGGCAGCTCCCGATGTAAGGAATGTTACTGCGCTGATCCAGCGCAGCGACCTGAAGCAGGTGAGCGAGTTTTCGAGCGCCGGCGGCCAGGTGATGGGCGTCGAGCTGAACTACCCGGAGATAAGCAATCTGCCGATGGCGCAGGGAAGATTTCTCAACCAGGATGATGTGGCACACCGGGCGCAGGTGGTGGTGCTGGGACAGAAGATGGAAAAGCTGTTGTTTCTTGGGCACCCATCGTTGGGTGGTTTCATCACGCTGAATGGATACCGGTTTCAAGTGATCGGCGTGGCGACCAAGGTTGGGCGGGGAAATAGTGACGGACTCAACCAGAGGATTTATATCCCGCTGCCGACGATGCTGGAGTTTTTCCCGATCACCGGGGACAACATACCTACGGACTCGATCACGTCGATTCAATATCAGCCGAGGACTACAGACCTGAACGAAACGGCGAAGGCTGAGGTGCATAAGATTATTGCTTCGCGGCATGGCTTCGACCCGGCTGCCAAGGAGGCGTTCGAGGAGTGGGACACCATTAAATCGAACCGCATGGTGGGAATGATTTTTACCGCGATGGACATCTTTCTGGGCGGCGTGGGCATTGTGACGCTGGCGCTGGGCGCGGTCGGGATTATCAACATCATGCTGGTGACGGTGACGGAGAGGACGAAGGAGATTGGCCTGAGGAAGGCGCTGGGCGCGACTAACCGGAGCATTCTGTTTCAATTTTTTCTTGAAGGATTGACGCTGACGGGATTAAGCGGGCTGATAGGGATTGTGGGGGCTGCGGCGCTGATGGGTGCGCTGGGGTCAGTGGTGGGAAACAACGAAATGGGATTCGATCCGCCGCGGCTGGTGCCGTGGTCGGCCGCGCTGGCGATTGGATCGCTGATGCTGTGCGGCATTGTGGCAGGACTTTATCCGGCGCGGCAGGCGGCGATGCTCGAGCCGGTGGAAGCGCTGCGGAAGGAGTAACGCATGCTGAACGATATCTTCGGCCAGGCGATCGAAGCGATGAAGCATAACCGCCGGCGCACGATGATTACAGTAGGCGGCATGGCGTGGGGAATTGCGACGGTGGTGCTGTTATTGGCCTACGGCGCGGGGTTCGGCCAGGCGTTTGAGAATATCTTTGCGCAGTGGGGCACCAATATGATGGGTGTCTTTCCCGGCCGGACCAGCGAACAGGCTGGCGGCGACAAGGCCGGCGTCCAGGTCCGGTTGACCCAGGATGATGTCGAGCGCATTCAGGAGACGGTGCCGGGAATCCTTCGCGTTTCGCCTACCGTGGACAAGACGGTGCCGGTACAGAATGAGTTGCACAGTTTCAGCTGGGACGTTACGGGGATTACGCCGGAGCTGCAGTCGATCCAGAAGATGGATATCGCCGAGGGCAGGGCGCTGACCGAGGCGGACGTACAGCAACGGGCTCACGTGGCGATCATCGGCTCGGAGGCGAAGACGAAGCTGTTCTCCGGCCTCTATGCGATTGGAGAGAAGATACGGCTGAATGGCGTGAGCTTTGAGGTCGTCGGCGTGCTGGCGCCGAAGATGCAGGAAGGCGACGATAACGACGTCAATCGCGTGGTGAACGTGCCTTTCACGACGATGGGCGACATCAAGGATACGAAGTATCTCGACGGCATCTGGATGGACTACAAAGGCGACCCGAAGGTGGTGGAGCAGGCGCTGCGCAAGACTCTGGCTGCGGCGCACAACTATCGGCCGACCGACCGGCGGGCGATTTTTGTTGCGAACATCATGGAGCAACTGGCGCAGTTTCGCATCATCTCGCTGGGGCTGCAGGTGCTGTTGGCGTTTATCGGCGCGCTGACGCTGGGGATCGCGGGTATCGGCTTGATGAATATTATGCTGGTGAGCGTGCAGCAGAGGACGCGGGAGATCGGCGTCGAAAAGGCGCTGGGTGCGCGAAGGCGTCATATTCTGCTGCAGTTTCTAGCTGAGGCGCTGGTGATCTCAGGCTTAGGCGGGGCTGGCGGGATTGCGCTGGCCTATGCGGTTTCGAAGATTGTCGGGAAGATTACGTTTTACAGCGCGCTTGCGTCGCACGCGGATGCGGGCGATATTCATCTGATCATTTCGCCTGACAGTGTCGTGGTTGCAACGGTGATTCTGGTGATTGTGGGGACGATCAGCGGGATGATTCCGGCGATGAAGGCGGCGCGGCTCGATCCGATTGAGGCGTTGCGGTACGAGTAAAAGTTGCGGTCAGACTTTTCGGATTGGGCCGGGATAACGTGCTACGACGGGATCGGCCGTAAGCAGCGTGAGACCTTCAACGGTGGCTTGTGCGATCAAGATGCGGTCGAAAGGATCTTTGTGAATTAACGGAAGAACACGGATTGCGACAGCGTGTTCACCCGTTACGTTTAACTCGTTATAGCGATTGTTCAAGAGACCACGGCGCAGGAGGTAAGCGTCCACGTGAATATCAGTTCTCTTAGAACTCTGCTTTATCGCAAGTTCCCATACGCTGGCTGCGCTAAAAAACAATTCGTTATCGGGATTTTTGATGAGAGATCGTGCAGTCGAAGAAAGCCGTTCAGAAGAGGACGACAACCAGACGAGAAGATGGCTATCGAGAAGCAGCTTCATTTTTCGCTATAAAACATCTGTTCGATCTCATCGCTCATCAGGGTATCGAAATCATCCGGCACAGAAAATTGACCCTTCATGAAATCCAGGCGCTGAATCTTCTTTGCTGCGGGTGCATCAATGGCCACGACTTTGACCATGGGTTTGCCTGCCTTTGCGATAATAAAAGGCTCACCGTGCGCGGCTTGTTCAACGAGTTTAGAAAGTTGAGTTTTGGCTTCGTGGATGTTGACAGATTTCATTGGGCCACCGTGAACTAAGTTTACTTAGTTTAGTTCACTAGGCGGGTGCAAGTCAATTACGGCTAATTGTCGCCGCGCTGGCACTTGTAGGGGGCTTGCATGGAGGCGCGGGCTTCGTTGACGGCGCCCTGGGTGTTGTCGTTGGTCTGGACGGCGAGGCGATATTCGTTGACGGCGCGGTCGCGCTGGCCGGTGCAGTCGAAGATGCGGGCAAGCTCGATGTGGGCCCAGACCTCGACCCATTTGGGATCGTCGTCGCCGCGGAGGGCGTCGCGGAAGGAGTTGGCGGCGGACTGGTAGTTGCGCTGCATGAAGAAGACTTCTCCGATACGATAGGCGGCGAGCGAGCTGTTCTTGTTGGCGTCGAGGGCCTTCTGGTATTCGATCAGCGCGGCGGTGAGGTCTCCCTGGGCGACCTGTTCCTGTCCCCGGAGGACGGCAACGCGCACGGCGAGGTCGGGCGTGCTCTTTAAAACCCAGTCATCCGGGTCGATGCTGATTTTGCGTGGACGGCCGAAGGTCTCGACGGAAAAATGCGAATCGTTGCCGGAGACATCGACGCGACGGATTTCGGTTTTGCCATCGGTCTCGATGCGCAGCTCGATGGGCATGCGAAAGAGGTCGAGGTCCTGATCGATGGTGCCGATGGTGCGGAAACCTTTGTTGTCGCCGAGGCGGAAGACGGAATATTTATTGGTGAAGGCAGGGGCGCCGGTGCCGTCGAGCCATTGCGCAAAGAAGGCGCGCAGCTCAAGATTGGAGGTTGTCTCTGCGGCTGTCTCGACGTTCGAGGTGTGGATGGGCTTGTCGGCGTATTGCGTAAGGAGTGTGCGGAGGAACTTGAGGAAGGCGTCGTTCCCCATCTCCCAGCGGAGCATGTGGAAGACCATGGCACCCTTCTCGAGCGTCATGGATTGGAACTGCGGGGAGAATGGGTCGAGGCGGCCGAGGGTGGTCAGGGGTTCGGTGTCGTAGGCGAGAGCTCCGGCGGAGATGTCGGTGATCGCGGCCTGAAAGGCGTTCTTTCCGGCGGAGTCTTCGAGGTACATCAGCTCGGCGTAGCGCGACATGCCGTTAGTGATCCAGGCGTCGTTCATGGTGGCGGGCGAGATCTGGCTGCCCCACCACTGGTGGGCGAGAGTGTTCGAGAGCAGGCGCTGCTCGTTGCGCGCGGCGATGCGGCCTCCGGCGATAGCGACGATCTCGGGCGCCCAGGCGGCGGATACGGCGTCGTCGGGAAGCTCAACGAGATTGATGTGAGGGGATTCAGGCTGGCCGAAGGTTCCGGACATATAGAGAAATTCACGCTCGGCCTGGCTGGCGAAGTCGTGCGCGGCTTCCTTGTGCTTCTCGGTAACGTACACGCGCATGTTGCCTGCGGTGATGGGGTCGAGGAACTTGCCGGCGATGATGGTTCCGGGGAATCCGGGCTTGGCCCACTTGAAGGTGAACTCGGTGCGGTTGCCGGGAAGGCTTTTGGCGGCGGCGACTCCGCTTCCACTGCCGACAACGCGCTCATCGCCGGGCACGCGGATGTGCATCTCGGCGGTGAAGCGATTGGTGAAGAGACCGGTCATGGGGAACCAGCGGCCGGGATAGAGCAGGATGCTGATGGGTTCTTCGACTGAGGCGAGTTTGATGCCCTCGACCGGGCTGGTGTCCGCGCCTTTCAGGGTTCCGGCGTACTCGAAGTGATAGGTGGTGGTGGTGCCCTTGGCCAGCGGCGTGGCCAGAGTAAAGCGCACGGTGTTGTTGTTGGTCAGGCGCTCGTATTCGAGCGTCTTGCCCTGCGGGTCGGTGGCCTTGGTGACCTGCAGTCCGTTGTTGAGTTCGAAGGTGGGATTGGCCAGCTCTTCGAGCGCGGTGAAGGTGACATCGGCAGTGGCGGTGAGGTGATTGGCGGCAGGGTCAAGGTCGGCGGTGATCACGTAGCCGGTGATCTGCATCGGGACTTTGACCGGCGCGGCCCATGCGGTCGCTGTGAGGAGGCTGAGCGGAAGCAGCATCGCGGACGGGATTCGGGCGGGAATTCGAAGTATACGAGAAAGAACAGACATGCAGCTAAAGTTCCTCAAAGCATCATGGTACAGCCCATTTGCCTATTAGACGCTTGCAGTGGGATTTGGGCCACTGTTGCGATGCTTTTCCAGCAAAAGAGCGTCAATCGCGTTCACAACCTGCTGGATGGAGCCGGTTCCCGGGACGGGCTGGAGGGAGAGGCGCACTTCGGCCAGGTCGGCGATCACCTTATTGCGCCTGGGGCCATCGGCAAGCAGGGGGCCAAGGGCGGCGGCTACGTTTTCCGCGGTGAAACGGCTCTGAAGGAGCTCTGGAACGACGCGGCGTCCGGCGATCAGGTTCACCATGGCGATAGGGAGGTTGCCGTCGGCGTCGAGCTGGTTGGAGGGCCAGATCTCGGGCGGATAGTGGACGAGGCGTTTGGCCAGGCGGAAGGTGAGCGCAGAGACGCGGTAGACGACAACGAACGGATTGCCGAGGACCGCAGCCTGGACGGTAGCGGTGCCGCTAGCGACGACGCTGGCTCGGGCGTGGTAGAGAGCGTCGCGCGCGTCGGGGACAAGATGGAGATTGAGGAGTTTAAGGGCGGCGTCGATGTCTCCCGGCCACCACTCTTCGTGCCCGGCGATAAATTCCTCGAGATGTTTGCGGTCGATGGTGGAGGCAACCGGAAGAATATAGTCGCAGCCGAGAGGGAAGCGGTGGACCATCTCCATCATGACTTCGAGGTTCGCGGTGACCTCCTTCCAGCGGCTTCCCGGCAGGAGGGCGATCCAGGGTTTTGCCGGGTCGAGGTTGTGGGCGGCGGCGTACTCTTTGCGCGTGATGGAAGGCTGGGGCAGCTCCGCCAGCGGATGGCCGACGAACTTTGCGTTGACGTTTCGGGCCTGATAGAAGCGCTCCTCGAAAGGAAAGATGACCATCATGCGGTTGACGCGCTGCTGCACCCAGCGGAGACGGCGCCGTTTCCAGGCCCAGAGCTGCGGGCTGACGAAGTAGACGACCGGGATATCGAGTTTTTTCAGCTCGCGGGCGAGTCGGAAGTTGACGTCGGGGAAGTCGATCAGAATCGCGACCTCGGGCCGTCGTTGCCGGATGGCCGCCACTAGGCTGCGATAAGCTCCATAGACGCGCGGCATGTGGCGGACGACTTCGGTGATGCCCATGTGGGCGACGTCTTCGGCGCGAACGATACGATTGAGGCCTGCGGCTTCCATCTCCTTGCCCCCGAGGCCGAAACAGGCGGCGTGAGGATGGCGGTTGCGCAGTTCGGCGATCAGTTGTGCGCCGTAGTGGTCGCCGCTGGCCTCGCCGGCTGAGAGAAAGATTCGCGGATTGGGTGGATTAACGATGGAACCAGTGTAGATTTTCCGGAGGGAATTGTATGGCGCAAAGTGCAGCGAAACGATTTCGGGCGGTGCTGGAGCCTCTGCCGGGAGGGCTGGGGTGGATTGTGGCCCGGCTTCCGTTCGATGTGGACGCGGCCTGGAGGAAGATGGTCAGGCTGCGAGTGAAGGTGGAGGTTGGCGGGGAGATTTTTCGGACTTCGTTATTTCCGGTGGCGCAGGGTGGCGGGCATTTTGTGCTGGTGAATAAGAAGATGCAGAAGGCAGCCGCGGCCGGGGTGGGTGCGATGGTGGACTTTACGATTGCGCCGGACCTCGATGAGCGCACGCCTACGGTCCCTCCGGAGCTTCAGAAGCTGCTGAAGTCGCAGAAGAGATTGGCGAAGTGGTATCAAGGGTTGAGCGAGTCGACACGGTGGGAGATTGCGAAGTGGATCGACGGCGTGAAGGGGGCGGATGCCCGGCAACGGCGCACGGAGCAGATCGCCGAACGGCTGATGCTGACGATGGAAGGGGAGAAGGAGCTGCCGCCGGTGCTTGAGGTGGCATTTCGCGCAACGCCCGCTGCGCGTAAGGGTTGGGAGAGGATGACCAAGACGCAGCGGCGATCGAACCTGATGGCCGTCTTCTACTACCAGAGTCCGGAGGCTCGGCAAAAGCGGGTGCGGAAGGTGGTGGAAGATTGTTTGAAGGCGGCAGAGAAATGAGCGAGAGGGTAATCCTTTCTTTGCCTGCTCCGGCTCCGGCTACGGCACGAGTTCGGAAACGTGGCAATCAGCTTCGCTCCGGGAGACCAGAACACTTTCGGCAGCTCGCCGTGGCCTGCCGTACCTGAGCAGCCACGTCCCAGGACGATCATCAAGCCACACGCGGGCTTAGGGAGTTGTGGGATCGTAGCGGCGCCAGGCTAACGCTCTGTCAGTTGGCAACGTACAGGTCAGCTTCTCCGCCTCGCGGGGAAAACCTGGAAATAGAAGCATCATCTACATAGTTCCTGCTCGCTTCGGCATCACACGTGACATGTCGGTATTTGGGCGTTTGCTGGGTCGGCGTCTGGCCACCACGGAGGAGGCGAAAGAGCTCGTCGGCGTGCCCGACGGGGTGTCCGTCTTCGGATTGGATGCGCTGGGTTCGGCCGCTTACGGACCGGAAGCTGCGCTCACGGTTTTGATACCGGCCGGCATCTTCGGTTTGCGTTTCATTCTACCGATTAGTCTCATGATCGTCGGCCTGCTCCTGCTCGTCTATTTCTCCTACCGACAGACGATAGACGCCTATCCGAGCGGCGGCGGAGCGTATGTGGTGGCCGGGGAGAATCTCGGCAAGAACGCCGGCGTCGTCGCCGGGGCTGCATTGATGCTGGATTATCTGCTGAATGTTTGTGTGGGAATTTCTACTGGCATCGGCGCGCTGGTCTCAGCCATTCCGCGACTTCAGCGCTTTACGCTTGTTCTCTGTCTGGGCGTGCTGGCGCTCCTTGTAGTGACGAATCTGCGCGGCGTCCGCGAAAGCGGCGTGCTATGGCGAGTGCCAACGTTCAGTTTTGTGATGTGCCTTTTGATCGTGATCGCTGTCGGACTTGCGAAGACTCTCTCTCATCATGGGGCGCCACCAAGCCTTCAACCGATACCTCCTCCTATCGCCGGACCAGCGGTTGTCAGCATATGGCTGCTGCTGCGGTCGTTTGCCAGTGGATGCACGGCGCTGACCGGGGTAGAAGCCGTAAGTAATGGAGTGCAGAGCTTCGAGGAGCCGAAGAAAAAAAACGCAAAGCGCACGCTGAGCGTCATTGTCTTCATTCTGGCTTTGCTATTGGCGGGTCTGGCGATTCTTGTGCACGCTTATAAAATTACTGCGACAGATCCGGGCAGAGCCGGCTATCAGAGCGTGCTTTCGATCGTGACCTCCGCAGTCATGGGCCGCGGCATCTTTTACTACGTGACCATCGCGTCGATTCTGATGGTGCTGTCGCTTTCGGCCAATACCTCCTTTGCGGGCTTTCCGCGGGTCTGCGGGATGATTGCGGATGATAGCTATTTGCCAAAGGCATTCAGCTTGCGGGGACGGAGACTCGTGTACACCGGTGGGGTCGTGGTGCTGGGCGTGCTTGCAGCCGGTGTGCTTGTGATGTTCGGCGGCGTGACCGACAGGTTGATTCCCCTGTTCGCGATCGGCGCTTTCCTGGCGTTCACATTTTCGCAGGCGGGAATGGTGCAGCATTGGAGACGCACCGGCGGCCCGCATTCCCGGCTTTATCTGTCGATCAATGCGGTGGGAGCGGTTGCGACCGGCGTGACCACGCTGCTGGTGTTTGTCGCGAAGTTCACCAGCGGCGCCTGGATTACGCTGGCCGTTCTGCTGTCGCTTATCCTGCTGATGCGCGGCATACATCATCATTACGAAGAGGTAGCGGCGGAGATCCAGGTCGACACCATAGCGTTCGAACAAGTCGATGAGCCGCCGCTGCTGCTGCTTCCGGTTGCGCGATGGAACCGTGCTTCTGTCACGGCGCTGACTTTTGCGTGTGCCTTGCGAGGCAATGTTCGCGTGCTGCATGTGCAATGCGACAGCGGCGACGAAGAAGATATGGAGCAGTGGCGCCGCATGTTGAAGCAGGCGGCCGAACGAAGCGGGGTCGCCACGCCGGAGTTGATTGCAGTCCGGTCGGACTACCGGGCGATCACCGGTCCGCTGTTTCAATACGTGCTCAGGGCGGAGCACGAAAATCCGCGGAGATCGGTCGCGGTGCTCTTTCCGGAGCTGGTGGCGGCACGATGGTATCAGCAGGCTCTTCACAATTACCGCGCCATGCTGCTTAAGGCGCGGCTGTTCTTTGGCGGAAGACGGCGCGTGGCGATTGTGAATATTCCATGGCAGCTGTCGAAGCTTGGCGATCGTGGAGGAGAGGCATAGGATGCACCTGGTTATCTTTGGTCTGTGCATGTCGTCATCATGGGGCAACGGTCACGCGACGTTGTGGCGCGGACTGGTGACGGCATTGGCGCGGCGCGGACATACGGTCACCTTCTACGAAAAGGATGTGCCCTACTATGCGGCCAACCGCGATGGTTGGGAGCCGCCCCCCGGAGTTCGGCTGCGGCTTTACCAGGATTTCGCGGACATACGCTACGAAGCGGAGAGAGAACTGAGGCATACGAGTGTGGCCCTTTCGACCAGCTACTGCGCGGACGGCGTGCTTGCCGCACGTACGCTGCTGGACTCTCCCGCCGAGGTCAAAGCTTTTTACGATCTGGACTCGCCGGTGACTTTAAGTGCGCTCTGCTCCGGCATGCAGGTGTCCTATTTACCGCCAGAGGGGTTGGGAGAGTTCGACTTGGTGCTGAGTTATACGGGCGCGCGCGCGCTGGAAGAATTGACGACGCGATTGGGAGCAAGGCGGGTGGCGCCGCTCTATGGCTGGGTCGATACCGAGATCCATCTTCCGGTGCCGCCGATGGAGGAGTTCCGGTCCGAGCTGTGCTACCTGGGAACATTTGCCGCCGATCGCCAGCGTGCCCTCGAAAGCCTGTTTGTGAACGCCGCGCGATCCCGGCCGGCGAAGCGTTTCGCAATCGGCGGAGCGCAATATCCAGAAGATTTCCCCTGGACTCCCAATATTTTCTTCGTGCGCCATCTGCCTCCGTCCCTGCATCCTGCGTTTTTCTGCTCCGCCCGAGCGACTCTGAATGTGACGCGCGAAGCGATGGCGCGCTATGGTTTTTGTCCCTCCGGCCGCCTGTTTGAAGCCGCTGCGTGCGGCACGCCCATCCTCAGCGACTGTTGGGAGGGTCTCGATACGTTCTTTAACCCGGGGACGGAGA